>DXFG01000075.1 GCA_019114545.1 Candidatus Blautia pullistercoris
ACAGGAAGAGAAGCTGTCATTCCCTGGTTTCCGCTTCCGGAGTTGATCACCACCGGCATATCGCAGCCATTCATTCTGGCGTCAGAGCCTGCAGCCGCCATGGCCTTGGCCCGGTTGTGCACACTGTTCCCGTAGGACATCAGCAGAATCTTTCCGATTCCGGCCCCCCATTTTCCGCTGAGCCCTTCCCGGGCAATAGCTGTGTTGTAATCAATCTGTCTCTGGATCACCTTTTCCACCTGGGCGATTTCCACCTGATCTGCGAAACGAATGATCTCTTCTATACAGAGCAGGCTTCTGTCCGTCCGTTCCCCTTCCTGTCCCTCTGCATATACTTTGTCCACCAGAATCTTTCCGTCCTTCTCCACATGGACCACATTGGTATGATGGCCCTGGATCCGCACAGCAGCCCGGTGCTCTTTGCTCTGAAGCTCCACAATGATATCAAAAACACAGCCGGATTCTACGGTTTTCACTTCAAAATCCGCCTTTTCCAGATAACTGCTGATCTCCTCTATCTCTTCCGGTGTAATATCTGCCAGCACTTCCAGCTTTTTTTCTGCCTTTCCGGCTACAACTCCTGCTGCCGCTGCTGCAGGGATCCCCCGAAGGCCGCCGGTATTGGGAACTACTACGCTTTTTACATTTTTAATAATATTTCCGCTGGCGCTGATAATCACTTTCTGTGGTATCTCTCCCAGAGTTTCTCTGGCCAGTGCCGCCCCGTAGGCAATGGCAATCGGCTCTGTACATCCCATTGCAGGCACCAGTTCCTCCTCCAGAATCTTGATATATGCGTCATAGAGTTTCTTATCCATTTTTCTTCCCCTGTTCTTCTATTAATTTTTTCACATCTTTCCATAAAATCTTTTCCCTGCAGGCACCTACCTGGCGGACAGCCAGGGCTCCGCAGGCGTTTCCGTACAGACCGCAGGTATATAAATCTTTCTCCTCAGACAGGCCATAGAGAAATCCGGCGCAAAAGCTATCTCCGGCTCCAGTGGTATCCACACATTCCACTGAAAATCCAGGTATGGCAAAGGCTTCTTCCTCATTCTTCAGATAGCAGCCCTTTTCCCCGTTTTTGATCACCGCACATCCGGCCCCGCATTCCAGAAACACGTCTGCGATCTCCTCTGGTTCTTCCTTTCCAGTAAGAAGCCGGCCCTCTTCCCGGTTGGCAAAGAGGTAGTCCACCTGGGAAAAAGCCTCCTTCATATCCCAGGCGGTTTCGCCCTTTTTTCGTTTCGTCATATCTGCACAGACGGTAATCCCCTGCTTTTTTGCCCGGGCAAAAATCCCTGCCAGCTCCTGACTGCCAAGCCAGGGAGAGACAAAAATACTGGCCAGACACAGAATCCCTACCTCCCGGGGAAAAGTCTCCGGGATATGGCAGGGTTTGAGATTTCTCAGAGTACTGGAAGGGTTGGTCAGAAAGCTCCTCTCTCCGTTTTCCCGGACCAGCACTACGTTAAGGCCTGTAGGGATATCCGCTTCATATCGGAGAAAGTCCTGCCGGATTCCTCTGGTCTGGCAGTGGGTTTTGACCAGTTCTCCCATCTGATCCCTTCCCAGCAAAGTGCACAGATATGGATCTTTCCCTAATCCTGCCAGTACCGTAGCTTCATTCAGGCCATCGCCGCCTGTAGACAGCAGAATTTCCCTGGCAGGATGAGAACCGGAAACGAAAACTT
The DNA here is from genome assembly GCA_019114545.1 of Candidatus Blautia pullistercoris. Classification (GTDB taxonomy): domain Bacteria; phylum Bacillota; class Clostridia; order Lachnospirales; family Lachnospiraceae; genus Blautia; species Blautia pullistercoris. The sequence goes on from DXFG01000075.1 coordinate 1,695, forward strand.
CCGGGGAAGCCGGATAGACCAGCACATCTCCGATAGCAGCCCCTATGATCATAATATTTTTCATCGTTTTTCTCCCATTTCTTATGGATTGTATAAAATCATATGAAGGACCGTCATTTCCTGCCCTGTATTTCTGTAGGAATGGATCCTGTCTCCCGGAAACCGGATACTTTCTCCCTTTTCCACATCAAAAATCCGGTCCCCGGTCCTGACCTCCAGGTTTCCGGCAAAAACCGTAATAAACTCTGTGGTTCCTTTTAAATGAGGTTCTGATTCCCAGAAGCTTTCCGGGTCCAGTTCCAGGTAATAGACGGCAAATCTTCTGTTTTCATCATCTGGAAACAGGGAGTAATTCCGGACTCTTCCCTTATCTTCCAGAAGAGGCTCCACCTCCCCGGTCTTCACGATCTCATAGTCTGACTTTGGACGCACCGTAAGGGCGTCAAAAGGTACTTTCAGGCCGTTGGAGATCTTCCAGAGCGTGGATATGGTAGGGTTTGCCTCTCCCCTTTCTATCTGAGCCAGCATGCTTTTGCTGACGCCGCTGAGCCTGACCAGCTGGTCCATACTCAGATTGTTTTTCTCCCGGAGGTTTCGCACATTTCTGGCCACAATTTTATTCATGGAGTCCAAAAAGATCACTTCCTTATTGACATTATAATGATATAAATATATTATTATATTATACAGAATTATACTATATAATACTTTTTATTTCATTATAAAGTTCTCCTTCTATGTTGTAAAGGTTAAACTTCTTATTAAAGGAGGAATCTAATTGTTCCCATTGTATGATTTTCTGATCTACGGCT
>DXFG01000076.1 GCA_019114545.1 Candidatus Blautia pullistercoris
GATTGAAATACGGTCTCAAAGCAGCCCGTCGTGCTCCGCAGTTCTCCAAGAGATAATCAGAGAGTATACGCTGTTTTACGAAAGATATTTATCCCGGAAGTTTCGGCTTCCGGGATTTTTTTACAGATCTAGAGCATTTCAATTCAATTTAATTATATCAAACATCCGGAAGTCATCGGAAAACATTCCCAATATAAGAAATCAAGAATTAGATTGTAGAAATAGATTGAAATCTACGGCAGAAAATCGTAAAATGCGAAATTCGTCGGTAGAAATAAGACAAGGCATACGGCAAAAAGTCGAAAAAAGCGAAATTCGCCGGTAGAAATAAGCTGAAGCCTACAGCAAAAATCGAGAAAAGTGGAATTCGCCGGTAGAAATGAGTCCAAACCTACGGCAGAAAATCGGAAAAGGATGTTCCGCCTGGTTCACTGCGGATATCTGTAAACAAACAGTGGGTACAATTTTATCAGGGTATGCCGGGAGACAAGACAAAGGGGACGTACATCCCTAAAGAAAACCAGAAGCTGATCTGCAGGCTCGCTCAGAAATCCTATAATGAGAAGATTATCCGGCTGGCTTCCAAAAGACTTGCTCAAATTAAGAGAGGATACTCCTTTGATTCTGACCGAACGGGGAGAAAGGGTACGTTCGAAATCTGAAAAGATCCTGGCAGATTTCTTTTACAGAAATCGAATCCCTTACAAATATGAATGTCCTCTATATCTGAAAAATTTTGGTATGGTCTATCCGGATTTTACTTTCCTGTCTGCAAAGACCGGGCAGGAAATCTACTGGGAGCATGACGGCAGGATGGATGACCCGGTTTATGCACAAAGTGCAGTCAAAAAGATTTATGCATATGAGGAAAACGACATCTATCCGGGAGAGCGTCTGATCCTTACATATGAGACAGAAAAAACGGTTTTAAATATGCAGATTGTAGAGCGGCTTGTCCACAAATATTTGGAAGAGTACACTGTTTAGTGACCACCTATTGCCATAAATCAAATCCGCCTTACTGGGGAAGCCAAAACCCCCGATGCAAGCATACGGGCGTCAAACTTACAGCGATGCAAGCATGTCCGCTTGGCTCGTTGCTCGCAGGAATAAAAGTATCCCCCTGTTAATCGGAGATGCTGCCCTCAGGCAGCACACCAATTAGCAAAGGGATTAAGTATTCTGTGCAATCTAATTATTTTAATTTGGAATATGCTTCATCATCTACAGCTTCCAGCCACTCGTTGCTGGTCTCTGTTCCCGGAACCTCAAATGCGATATGGGAGAACCAACTGTCGGCTTTTGCTCCATGCCAGTGTTTTACCTCAGGAGGGATCACGATAACAGTACCTGGCTCCAGACTTACCGGATCTTTTCCTTCTTCCTGATACCAGCCGCTGCCTGCTGTGCAGATCAGGATCTGCCCGCCGCCGGTTTTGGCATGGTGGATATGCCAGTTATTGCGGCAGCCTGGCTCAAATGTGACATTTGCCAGAAATACGGGACTTTCCCCTGGTTTTGTCAGAGGATTTAAATAGGAATTTCCGATAAAATACTGGGCAAAAGCAGTATTTTCCTGCCCTATACCAAACATATTTGCTTTATCAAATGTTTCTTTGTCCTGAATTTTCATAATTAAAATACCTCCTTAGACTGATTTACCGGTATCCTGATCCTTACAGATATTATAGCGGAGATAGTCCAGATTACTGAGCTGCTTTTCACGAAAATGGATTTCGTCTAAAATATTCTGTCTTTTTTGCTCCAGCATTTTCAGACATTGGTCCTCTCCGGATTCCTTTTCCAGCAGTTTTTTCATATAAGTTTCTATCTCAGAATTTTCAAAACCGATATCATGCAGAGTCATGATCATACTCAGATGTTCCAGGTCTGTATCATCATACTGCCAGGCGCCGATCACTTTTCTTACGGCTCCGCACAGCCCCCAGTGTTCATATTCATGAAGAATTTCCAGGGGAATGTTATAGCGCCTGCTTGCCTCATCCATGGTCATAGGACACCTCCTTTTGAGTATCAGCTTCTTTGACTGCAGAGAAAAGGATACCGTGTAAAGTACAAGTGCATTTATCTTTGAACATCTATATTTTAGTCCTTAAGGGAAAGAGTGTCTAATGCTTATATTGGATTATTATAAATGCCTATAAGATATACTTGGAGCAGAGGAAAAGGGAAAAATAGAAAAAAGGCATGAAGAATGATAAAACTTAGGTATTAGACAGGCGGTCATCTCAAAGCTATAATAAATGACAGAAAAGGAAAACCTGAAAAAGAATATTACAAGGCGGAACAGGGAGGGATTCTTTTATGCAATATACAAAACTTGGCAATTCGGATCTGACGGTTTCCCGGATCTGTATGGGATGTATGGGCTTTGGAGATGCCCAAAACGGACAGCACAGCTGGACTTTGGATGAGAAACATTCCCGGGAGATTATTAAGGAAGGACTGGATCTAGGCGTCAATTTTTTTGATACAGCTATCGGATACCAGAGCGGCACCAGTGAACAATATGTCGGCCGGGCTCTTAGAGACTTTGCAAAGAGGGAAGATGTGGTAGTGGCTACGAAATTTCTCCCCCGGACTCCGGAAGAGATCCAGCAGGGGATTTCCGGCCAGGAACATATTGAGAGGATGATCAATACCAGTTTGAAAAATCTGGGGTTAGACTATGTAGATCTGTATATTTACCATATGTGGGATCATGAGACGCCTCTCTATGATATTATGGATGGCCTGAACAGAATCGTAAAAGAAGGAAAAGCCCGTTACATCGGAATTTCCAACTGCTTTGCCTACCAGCTTGCCAAGGCAAATGCGCTGGCGGAAAAGGAAGGTTTCCAGAAGTTTGTTTCTATACAGGGACATTATAACCTGATTTTCCGTGAGGAGGAGAGGGAGATGGCTAAGCTCCGTGCAGAAGACAATATTGCTATGACCCCTTACAGCGCTCTGGCAGGAGGACGCCTTTCCAAACACCCGGGGGAAACCTCCAAGAGACTTGAAGAGGACAGCTATGCAAAACTGAAATACGACGATACTGCCCGCCAGGACCAGGTGATCATTAACCGGGTGGCAGAGCTGGCGGATAAACGAGGCGTATCTATGACCGAGATCTCTCTGGCCTGGCTTTTGACGAAGGTAACTGCACCGGTAGTAGGTGCCACCAAACTCCACCATATCCGGGGAGCGGCAAAAGCTGTGGATCTTCAGCTTACAGAGGAAGAGAAGAAGTATCTGGAAGAGGCCTATGTTCCCCATAAACTGGTGGGAGTCATGGCTCAGAATACGCCGGCTGCCGCAAAACAGGACCATGTATGGTCTACCGGCAGTCAGAAAATAGAAGCAAAGTAAAATAAGGAAAATAGGAGGATATCAATATGAATTACAGAGAAACAGATCCGGAATTTGCAGAACGTTTTGAACATTTCGCTTTTGAAGAAGTGGTTCAGGAAGAAGGACAGCAGTTGGAGGAGACCACTCGCCATATGGCCATTATCGCTACACTTCTGGGCTGTCAGGGAATTGATGAATTCAAGACAGAACTGCCCCGGGCATTAGATGCAGGGCTTACTCCTGTTATGGTGAAAGAAGTAGTCTATCAGGCAGTAGATTATCTGGGTATAGGCAGAGTCCGTCCTTTCCTTGAAGCAGTAAATGAGATTTTGACAGAAAGAGGCGTGAAACTGCCTCTGGAAGGACAGGCTACAACCACTATGGAAGACCGTCTGGAAAAAGGCGCACAGGCTCAGGTGGATATTTTCGGCGAGGGCATGAGAGAAGCCTGGAAAAACGGCCATATCAACCGCTGGCTGGCAGACAACTGCTTTGGAGACTACTATACACGCACCGGCCTTAACCTGGCTCAGAGAGAGATGATCACCTTTTGCTTCCTGGCAGCTCAGGGAGGCTGTGAACCTCAGCTCATTGCCCATGCAGGAGGAAATATGAATCTGGGAAATGACAAGGAGTTCCTTACAAAAGTGGTATCCCAGTGTCTGCCCTATATCGGCTATCCCAGGAGTCTGAATGCTATTACCTGCATTAATAAAGCGGCGGAAGCCAGAGAAAAGGGCTAAAAGACTTTGATATGTAAGGACTGGATATCAGAAATAAGAATATAATCAATAGAAGTCATCAGGACAGTATCTGGAACAAGGTGAATGCTTATTCCAGGTGCTGTCTTTTTTTATTTAGTGATACTACCCTCAGTGTACAAGGGGCCAAACGGTCAGAACTGCAAATTCCCCCGCCAGTTGTTAAAAGATATTTTCGTAAAAATAAAAAATCAACCGGGAGCCTACTGCAAAATCAACCTGAGGATGATAAAATCAATAAAAGACAGGCAAGAAGGCGTTTTTTTTCAG
>DXFG01000077.1 GCA_019114545.1 Candidatus Blautia pullistercoris
TCGATCCAGCCCAGGAAATCATTTCCCAGTCCTGTCTTGGATACAAGGACTTCCTTTGCTGTCTCTGTCATCTTTTTCATTGCTGCTACTTCTTCTGCACGGACAACCTCTGCTGCCTTAGAGTAGTCAAATGTTACTTTATTTCCCATTTTCCTCTTCTCCTTTGCGAAAATTTTTTCTCTTCTTAGTTTAGCAAATCCCTATCTGTTTATCAAGTTAGAAATTCTTTAATTACATCTTTCACAATAGCCTCCTCCTCTTTGTTCAGCAGATGGCTGTATTTGCTGTCTGTGGCTGCAGCCTCCAGGATTCCCTGTTCCATCTGCCGTATGGCCTTGTCCCGACTGTCTTTGGGCGGCTGGACCTCCTTCTCTTTCTTTTTCTGTGCCCGGTTCTCACGGGTACCGGAAGTTCTGGCATTTTCCAGGGGGATGATCTTTGCAGGCTCCCGCCACCGGTTTTCCACATAATCCAAAAGGCTGGTCTCTATCACATCTTCCTGATATCCCATCCCCAGTACCAGCCGCAGGGCCAGAAGAAAAACCTCTGTGCAGATTCCCGCCACCATGGAAAAGGTAAAAACGGTGGTCTCTCTTCCCAGAAAAGATACCGCTGTCAGTCCGATCCGGGGCGGCCAGGCGTACAAGATCTGCAGCCCGGCACACAAAAAGGAGAGGAGGAAAGTTCCCCAGGATATGCTCTTCATCTGACGGATGCTCCAGGGTCCTATCTTTCGTCCTCTCATTCTCTTCACCACATAAACCGAAGGGTTGTGTATAGTGGTATTTTCTTTCAGAAGTTTCTGGTGTTCCAGCATAAAAGCTATCAGCCACTTGTCTTTTTCTTCTCCGGGCTGTTTCAGATCTCTCAATACTCTTTTGTTGCTGTTATAAACTGCCAGCATACTTATAAGACAGAAAAGTCCCATAAGGCAGGCACCCCAGTAAAAAATCAGGCGCTCCATAATTCCTCCTTGATTTCGGCGGCAGACCGGATAACAAATTGCAGATCTCAATCTGTCCGCTCTTTTTAGGCCTGTCCCCTTGGCCGGCTGTAGGGGGAAACCTTTGGTTTCATTATATGGCGCCTGATTCCTTTTGAAAACAAAAATCGCTCGACAAATTCCTGCCTAATCCAGCATTCCCATCATATGTTCCACCAGCCGTACACTGTGGAGAATCGCCTGTTTTTCAAAAGTGGGATAGTCCATCTGGGCGCTGTCATCCGCTTTATCAGAAATTGCCCGGATCACCAGGTACGGAATGTGGTTTAAGTAAGCAGCCTGTCCTATGGCAGCCCCTTCCATCTCTGTGCAGCTTCCCTGGGAAATGGAGAGGATATACGCTTTTTTCTCCTTATCTGCTACAAACTGATCTCCGCTGACTACCCTTCCTTCCCAGACGCCAATCTCCGGATTTACCTGGCGGCATGCCTCGCCGGCCAGTTTCCGCAATCCTTCATCTGCCGGGAAAGCCAGGGTGTCCATTCTGGGGATCTGTCCTGCCGGATAACCGAATTCTCTGGCATCCATATCATGCTGCATAGTGTCTGTAGACAGGACAATATCTCCGATGTTAATCTCTGCTCTGAGAGAACCTGCAATTCCTGTATTGATCACAGCGTCCACATGAAAATCATCCACAAGGATCTGGGTGCAGATTCCTGCGTTGACTTTTCCGATGCCTGAACGCACTACAACCGCTTCATGGCCCTTTAACAGTCCATGGAAAAATTCCATGCCGGCTTTTTCCTTAACGGTCACCTCTGTCATTTTTTCCTTTAACATGGAAACTTCTTCTTCCATGGCTCCGATGATACCTATCACTTTCACTGTATATCCCTCTTTCTTGATACTGATTTTTCAGTTCCTTTTTACTGCCGGGCACTTACCAAACCCGGGCTGTCTGTGAACTGTAACCTATTTTACACGTTTTGTTCTGTTTTTTCCACTGACGTTTTACTTTTCTTTCCGGTCATGCTATAATGACTCCGTTAAGTGATCATAAGGAGGTATAAGACATGGTTTATAAAACAAAAGGCGTCTGTTCCCGGTCTATTGATATCGAACTGGACGGCGATACAATAAAGTCTGTAAAATTTAACGGAGGCTGCAACGGCAATACAAAAGGCATTGCCAGCCTGGTACAGGGAATGAAGATCGACGACGTCATCGCAAGATTAAAAGGCACAGACTGCGGCGGAAGAGGTACTTCCTGTCCGGATCAGCTTGCCAGAGCTTTAGAGCAGGCTAAGGCCGCTCAGTAAAAAGCAGAGGCTCTTCCATTTTTCAAATATCCGGAGAATCAAAGATCCTGGTGCAGACATCCAGATGTTTGATTCTTGCGGCAGATGTAAAATGGAAGAGCCTCTATTCTTTATATAAAGTCAAACAGGCTCATCTGCTCCCCTTCTTCCTGCTGCTTTTTCCCTGCCTTTTCCTCTAAAGTAAGTTCTTCAGGTATATCTTTCAGAAAGGAAGAGGGCTCTTCGACATAGGTGAGGATCAGCTGGTCCCTGGCCCTTGTCATTCCAACAAAGAAAAGTCTTCTCTCTTCATCCTGATCTGTAAGATACTCCCCCTTTTCCAGAGGAAGGACTCCCTGCTGCGCCCCGCAGAGAAATACAAGAGGAAATTCCAACCCTTTAGAACCATGAAGGGTCATCAGGGAAACGGCTCCGGCGCTGTAGCTTTTCTGGGGCCGGCGGATCAGATCTCCTTCCTCTCCCAGGGACAGATCCTGAAGAAATTCCTCCATAGTTGAATAAGAAAGGGTCATCTGATAAAGCCTGGTCATACCCTGGTGTTTCTTCAGGTTCATGTCCTCCTGCCAGGACTTCAGGATTTTTTCCGGTCTGCCTTTCTTCATCAGGGGCAGGTACTTTCTCTTTGCCTCCTGATACACACGATCAGCCATTTCCGTATCTTCCAGCCCCCACAAAAGCTTCAAGGCAAGTGCTCTTGCCTGGGTATTTTCTTCCGTCAGGCTTTTAAAGAAACTTATGGTTCCCCTCACTGCAGAATCCAGAAGAAAATCTTCTCTTCCCACAGTCACATAGGGAATTCCTTCTTTCGCCAGGCATTTCTCCAGGATCCGGAACTGCCGGTGAGTCCTGCAGAGGACTGCGATATCCGAAAAGCTTCTCTGGCGCCGCTGGGTCTCCGCCTCATATCCCTTCTGAACTTCCAGCATGTCCAGGCCCCCGGTCTGTCGGTTGATCTCTTTTGCCACAAAGATCCCCTCAGAAAATTCCGAAGCTGCCTCTACGATCCGGATCTTTTCTCCCTGGCCTCTGTGAGCCTTCAGATGTCTGGCTTCTCCCGGATTCCGGGAAATCACTGCTTCGGCAGCCTCCACCAAAGTCGAAGCCGAACGGTAGTTTTCCTCCAGACAGATCATTGTGGTGTCCGGCCGGTCTTCTTTCAGCCTGTCAAAACACCTGGAATCGGATCCCCGGAATCCGTAAATAGCCTGGTCCGGATCCCCGATGACAAAGAGCTCCCGTCCCCCTTTGGCCCATTCCAGCATAAGCCTGTACTGTACAGGGTTTACATCCTGAAATTCATCTACCAGAAGATAGGTAAATCTTTTCTTATATTCCTCTTCCATTTGAGAAGATTGGGCCAGGTCTAAAGTTTTCAGGAGAAGATCGTCAAAGTCCGCCAGATTCCGGTCCTTTAACAGTTCCTGATAATGGTCAAAAGCTTCTTCCCAGACCTGATCGGGAAATGCTCTTTCTCCCGGAGCAGATTTATACAGAGAAATTTCTGAGAGAAAGTCTCTTACAGAAACCTTCAGGTTCCAGGTATCGATGGTCTCCTGAGCCAGTTCTTTTGCCTGGATCTCATCGGCCAGAGAAAAATGTTCTCCCCCAGCCCTCAGCACATCCAGACAGATGGAATGGAAAGTTCCGATCTGAAGCTGTTTCAGGGCTCTTTTGTTTCCCAGTTCCTTCTCCAGACGCTCTCTCATCTCCTGAGCTGCTTTATTGGTAAAGGTCACTGCTGTGATCTGGGAAGGCTTTACCTTTCTTCGCTCTATAAGGTAAAGGATCTTCTCGATAAGGGTCTTGGTCTTTCCTGTACCTGGTCCTGCAAGAACGGCGGTAACGGGATGGATACTCTCCACTGCTTCCCGCTGCCTCTGGTTAAGCTCAGGAAGAGGTTCCAGGATGTTTTCCTTCTCTTTGGCAAGAGAATCTTTGGAAGGCTCTGTCACAGCTTTTCCCTTCCCTGGTCTGTTGGAAATCTGTACTTCCCTGTCTTTCTGATCTGTCCGGATTCCAGACAGGTCTTCAAGTCCAAATTCGTCAAAAAGACTGATCTGTCCCTGGGTATCCTCCAGTTCACTTCCTCTGAAAAGCTTAATGGCTCCGTATTCTCCGTCAAAACCGGGATGACGTTCTACCTGGCCTTCCCTGAGCCTGCGGACGCCTTCTCCTATGAAATATCCCGCCTGGTTCTGAATGTCTTCCACCGGTACGCTGCGAAGAATCTCAAACTCCGGTCCCAGGTTTTTCAGCATTTCACCGTAAATCTTTTCTGTCCTGGCGCTGGCCGCCGAATGGCCTGTGGCCTGGGCGATCAGCTCCGGCAGAGGCATAAGAGATTCAAAAGCCTTTGCATTTTTTCTCACAAAGCCCCGGGGGCGGTCTGCCAGCTCCTCCACCCGGTGTTCCACTCCGATGGTCAGCTTTCGCCCGCAGACAGGGCAGCGTCCCTGATATTCTTTTGTCTGAGCCGGGGAAAGACAAAGGTGGCATTTTCTGTGGCCGTCATAGTGATATTTTCCTTCCTCCGGGAAAAACTCAATGGTTCCCTCAAGGCCTTCTCCTGTCTGAATGGCTTTTAGGAGCCCTTCATAGGAGAGTTCTGTGTCCATCAGGTTGGCCTCCCTTCCCAGTTTTCCCGGGGAATGGGCATCCGAATTGGAGATGAGCTGAAATCTGTCCAGAGCAGAAACCCGCCAGTTCATAGGAGGGTCCGAGGAAAGCCCTGTCTCCACTGCATGGATATGAGGGGTCAGATCCTCAAAGCATTCCTCCACGGTGTCAAACCCGGAAAATGCACCGAACATGGCAAAATGCGGGGTCCAGATATGGGCCGGCACAAGGATTCCCTCTGAGACGGTTTCCAGTAGAATCTCCAGAAGATCCCGGCAGTCCAGACCCAGAATCGGCCTTCCGTCGGAGTGGATATTTCCAATCTCCTCCAGCTGTGCGGAAAGCCGGTCTGCCTCCTCCAGTCCGGGCAGGAGCAGCAGGTTGTGTACCTTTCTGGTCTTATCATTCTTCTTATAGATAGAACTGATCTCTCCCGTCACTACAAATCTGGGTTCTATGGAATCCGGAGTCATGGCATCCCGGATCTGATATTCTTTCTTCAGTTTATACAGGCCGTTGCCTTCTGGTTCCAGTTTTTCCTTAAGTTCTTCCCTCCACTGGGGATGGGTAAAATCTCCGGTCCCCACCAGGTGAATGCCTTTTTTCCTGGCCCACAGGTCCAGATGTTCCGGATCGCCTTCCTTGCTGGTAGCTCTGGAAAACCGGGAATGGATATGTAAATCCGATATATACATAAGCGTAACCTTCTTCTTTCGTGTTTTGGATACTATTATACTCCTCTTCTTCAGGAAGGGGCAAGGAAGAAAGGGACTGGAACTATGAGGTTTGGATTGCTTTTTTATATCCGCAGAACTATACTATGGATAGCTGATATTAACATCACAGATAATTCTGCTGTCCGGATGCCTGCACTGCCGGAACAGCAGCAGATAGGGGGACATACATATATGAGCAGTCATTCTTCAGCAGTTTCTATGACAACAGGTCCTATTTGGAAAAGGATCATTTTTTTTGCCATACCGCTTTTCTTCGGCAATCTCTTTCAGCAGCTTTACAACACGGCAGACTCTCTCATCGTTGGAAGATTTCTTGGAAGTACCGCCTTAGCAGCGGTAAGTTCCTCGGGAAATCTCATCTTCCTCATGGTGGGATTTTTTAACGGTCTTGCAATTGGCGCAGGTGTCGTAGTAGCCAAATATTACGGCGCTAAAAAATTCCATATCGTTCAGAGAACCATTCATACCATCATGGCGCTGGGGCTTATCTCCGGAATTCTTCTGACAGCCGTAGGCGTTCTGGCCGCTCCCCAGATCCTGGTACTCATGGGAACCCCTTCGGAAGTCCTGCCCAATTCCATCACTTACTTCCGTATCTATTTCGCCGGTTCCCTGGCCTTTGTCATGTATAACTTCATGGTAGGAATCCTTCAGTCTGTGGGAGACAGCCGTCATCCCCTGATTTATCTGGTGATCTCTTCCATTGTAAATATTGTCCTGGACCTTCTTTTCGTAGGAGTTTTCCACTTGGGGGTAGGTTCCGCCGCCCTGGCTACCATTATTTCTCAGTTTATCAGTGCTTTTCTCTGTCTGCGGCAGCTGATGAAAAGCCCGGAGGAATACCGGGTCCGCCTTTCCAGGATCAAGATCGACGTTCTGGTCCTGCGGCAGATCATTTCCAACGGCCTTCCTGCAGGACTGCAGAATTCCATTATTTCTCTGGCGAATGTAGTGGTGCAGTCCAACATTAACAAATTCGGGGAAATGGCAGTGGCCGGCTGCGGCTCTTATTCTAAGGTGGAGGGCTTCGGTTTCCTTCCCATCACCTGCTTTGCCCTGGCGCTCACCACCTTTATCAGCCAGAATCTGGGGGCAAAGGAATACAGCCGTGCCAAGAAAGGAGCTGTTTTCGGAGTCTTTTGTTCTATTACTATTGCAGAGCTTATCGGCCTGGTGATCTATGGACTTGCACCTATGCTGATCTCCGCATTCAGCAGCACCCCGGAGGTCATCTCCTATGGAACAGCTCAGGCCCATGTAGCTACCTTATTTTATTTTCTTCTGGCTTTCTCCCACTGTATGGCGGGAATCCTCCGGGGAGCGGGGAAGTCCACAGTGCCAATGCTGGTCATGCTGGTATGCTGGTGTATTATCCGTGTCACCTACATTACCATTACCGTTCATCTTATCCCCGACATCCGGGTGATCTTCTGGGCTTATCCTTTAACCTGGACTTTAAGTTCCATTGTATTCCTGATCTATTTCCTGAAGTCTGACTGGCTCCATGCCTTTGAGAAAAATAAGATCCGGGGATGACACCGTTTATCCGCATTATACTGCCGCACAGCTCTTTTCCTGCAGACTGTGCGGCTTTTTGTTATACATGAGGCAAAGACAGTTTTGTTTTCCTGTACTCATTTGCACTCATATGATAATGTTGGCGGAATTTTCTGCAAAAATATCCTGTACTCGCAAACCCCGTTTCTTCTGCGATCGCAGAAACCGACTTTTGTGTAGTATAAAGCTGTTCCGCTGCCTGAGACAGTCGATAACTAATCAAATATGCCACCGGTGAGGTACGGATCCCGGACTGAAAAATATGCAGTGCGCTGCTTTTGCTGACAGCTGCAGATCCTGCTATCATTTCAAGAGTAATTTCCTCCCTATAATGGTCATGGATATACTGCATCATAGTTTGAAGTTTCGCCTGTTTATGATTCATACCACGTTTCTTTAAAGAATCAGATCTCAGATCTAAATGGAGGGTAAACAACTCCCATATCTCGAAAAGCCTCTGCAAAGTACGCAGTTCATTTTTTTCTTCTGTCTCCTGGATCGCAAAAACCTGTTCTAATATCTCCAGTATCTCCTTCTGCCAAGAAATATAAGGATCCAGAACCTGATAAGGGATACCGGAATTTATCACCGGTCGGATATATTTTGAGTAGATCAGCGTATTTTCTGCTGCCAGTAAAGTTGGCGAAAACACAATATTGGGAGAAAATGTGTCTTCTGAAACTTCATACCGGTGAAGGACTCCACTGTTAATAAAAATCCCCTGGCCCTCCCGGAGTTCTATCCGTTTCGTTCCTGCAAGACAAACGACAGATCCTCTGGCCCCATATAAGAGCTCCAGTTCATAGTGCCAGTGCCAGTCAATCCTGTGAAAATCAAACTGCCAGATATTCTCTGGATAATACGCAAAAGGATATCTGCTGTCTCCATGGTTCATTGTTTCCCGAAGGGTGTCGTCTGTAAGAATCTTATAACTCATAAAACGCTCCGTTTTCATTTTCTATTTTTGAGATATTGTACCATATATAGGCAATTTTGTGTAATGACTCAACGTAATTTCTGTAATATAATCTCATTTCAGGAGGTAAAAGATAATGAAAAACCAATACAACAAAACCATTGCTGCCTGTTTTGCAGGATATATCGTGCAGGCTGTTGTCAATAACTTTGCGCCCCTGCTGTTTTTATTTTTCCAAAAGAGCTACCATATCCCTCTTTCCCAGATCACCCTGCTGATCACTTTCAATTTCGGGATACAGCTTCTGGTGGATCTTATTTCTGTAATCTTTGTAGACAAGATCGGATACCGTACTTCCATGGTCCTTGCCCATGTTTTCTCGGCTGCGGGCCTGATCCTGCTGACGATCCTGCCCGAGCTTCTTCCCCTCCCCATTGCAGGAATCCTGATCTCTGTGATGATCTACGCCATTGGCGGAGGACTTTTAGAGGTTCTGGTCAGTCCGGTGGTGGAGGCCTGTCCTTCGGATAATAAAGAGAAAGCCATGAGTATGCTCCACTCCTTTTACTGCTGGGGATGTGCAGGGGTCGTGCTTCTCTCCACCCTGTTTTTCCATCTGGCAGGTATCGAGAACTGGAAGCTTCTGGCCCTTGTCTGGTCACTGCTTCCTATCTGCAATGCCATTACTTTTACAAAGGTTCCCATCGCCCCGCTGATTGAAGAAGGAGAATCCGGGCTGAAGTTAAAAGAACTGTTGGGTAAGAAAACCTTCTGGATCCTGCTGCTTATGATGGTATGTGCAGGCGCCAGCGAGCAGGCGGTAAGTCAGTGGGCTTCCACTTTTGCTGAAAAAGGACTGGGAATCTCCAAAACAGCCGGAGATCTAGCCGGCTCTCTGGCCTTTGCGGTCCTGATGGGACTGTCCAGGCTTTTTTATGGGAAATACGGAGACCGCATAAACCTGGAGCGTTTTATGATCTGCAGCTGTTGTCTGTGCATAGTCTCTTATCTGGGAATCTCTCTGCTGCCTATACCTCTGCTTAGTCTGATCGCATGTGCGGTATGCGGACTTTCTGTAGGGATTATGTGGCCGGGAACCTTTAGCAAGGCTTCCGCCGCTTTGCCAAAAGGAGGCACAGCTATGTTTGCTCTGCTGGCTTTAGGGGGAGATGTGGGCTGTACCGGCGGCCCCACTCTGGTGGGTATAGTATCCGGAGTGTTCCAGGACAACTTAAAAGTCGGTATTTTGGCAGGTATTCTTTTCCCGATCCTGCTGCTGGCCGGAATCTTTTTTGCAGAGAAGCCCAAGAAAGTTCCCTATAAAGAAAAGGGTATTGTTTATTAATGCAGCAAAAAAATGATTGTCTGTAAAAATTATAAAGAAGGTGAGGAAAAGATATGGATTTTTTGAAATGCAGTCCGAAATGGACACGACAGCCGAAACAGGCGAAAATCAGCGAAAACAAAGTTGTGATCATCACAGAAAAGGGAACCGATCTGTGGGCACGGACCTATTACGGATTCCAAAATGATAACGCCCCTGTGTTACAGATTGAAACAGATGACAAGTTTTTTTCCTTTATTGTAAAAACAGAGTTTGAAAGTTCCTGCCGCTTTGACCAATGCGGCGTCGTTATGTATCTGGACAGTGACAACTGGTTTAAAGCTTCTATTGAATATGAGGATGAAAAAATCCAGCGGCTTGGAAGTGTCGTAACCAATCACGGATATTCGGATTGGGCAACTACAGATATCTCTTCTGATATTAGAAGTATGTGGTACCGTTTTTCACGACGAAACAGCGATTACTATATCGAATACAGTAAAGATGGCAAGACTTTCCGGCAGATGCGGATCTTTCATATGTGGGAAGGTACTGAACAAATCACCTACGGTATCTACGCCTGCAGTCCCACAGAAGGTTCTTATAGAGCAACGTTCTCTGACATGCAGATTACTCAATGTCAGTGGAAGTCGGATGCCGACTGGCGTATAGAATAAACTTTTTAAGAATGTGAGGTATCTATCATGGATTTTAAATGGATCAATGAAAGTACAATTTTTAAATCTGGAAATCGCTGGGAGATCCTGGCGCCAAGGGAAAGTGATTTCTTTTGCAACAATGGCGCCATAGGAGAAGAAGGGATCACCCCGGAATCTTTAAGCAACGCTCCTTTTTACTATACAGAGGTTGAGGGAGATTTTGTTCTGCGTGTAAAAGTTTCCCTGGATTTTAAGTCTACCTATGATTCTTCCTCTGTCATGGTCATGCTGAATGACAAAAATTGGGCAAAGGCATGTTTTGAGTTTACAGATTTCGGCACTCACGCAGTTGTCAGCGTTGTCACCAAAGGCGGTGTCTCAGATGATGCAAACGGCTGCAATATCGAAGAGGATTCTATCTGGCTGCAGATATGCCGGACCGGGCAGTCCTTTGCTTTCCACTATTCTGTAGACGGAGAAAAATTTTATATGATGCGTTTTTTCAATCTTCCTGCCGGAAATACGGTAAAAGCCGGGCTTCTGGCCCAATCGCCTACAGGGGAAGGCGGCATCCGGATTTATGAAAATCTGATCATTAAAAAGAAAACTGTGAAAAATATCCGTATGGGTGAATAACACAGGCATGAAAAAGCTGCCGGATCTGTCATACTTCAGGAATATTTAAACATGTTATAATCTTTTAAATATTTCCGGTTTTGACTGATCCGACAGCTTTTTATTCTTTATTCCTGACTCTGTGTCCCGGCAGTATCCTGCTCAGTTTCTGTACTGGTATTATCCGAAGTATCCGCCGTACTGTCTGCAGATTCCTCTGCTGTGTCTTCTGTTGTATCTCCTGCCGTATCTTCTGCAGACTCTGTATCCTCTTCCGTACTGTCTGCAGTATCCGCAGTACTGTCGGTGCTGTCCTCTGCAGACTCTTCTGTCTCAGCCTGCTTAATGGTAAACTGTTCCGTATCTGTGAGAGTAACCTTTTCCCATTCTTTATCGTTCACCGTAATGTCTGTCTCATCTTTCCACTGGGACAGCAGGTCATTGTAAGCTTCCTGCTGCCTGTCGGACACAATGGACTCTTTTTGCTGGTCTGTAGCCTCCCGGTCCAGGACACTGTCCATTCTCACTACGAAATAGGCGTTCTCGCCCTCTACGACTTCACCGTATACCTGTCCATCCTGAAGAGTTCTGGCCGCTTCCTTCAGCTTATCATCTAAGAGAGTATC
This sequence comes from Candidatus Blautia pullistercoris, assembly GCA_019114545.1. Taxonomy (GTDB): domain Bacteria; phylum Bacillota; class Clostridia; order Lachnospirales; family Lachnospiraceae; genus Blautia; species Blautia pullistercoris. Next base: position 11,316 of record DXFG01000077.1, read on the forward strand.
ATCATCCCCAAAGGTATTATCCACTGCGCTGAGATCTTCGCTGACTCCCTGGGCAATAGCGTCCATATCAGCGCTGGCAGGATCTGCAGAAGCCTGAAGCTGATCCAGAATAGCCTGAGCCTGATCTTTCTTGGCCTGTTTTTCCTCATCGGTAAGAGGCGTAGTGGTTCCGTCATCATTCTGGGTATCGCTAATGTCAATCCTGCAGTAAGTAATCCTGCTCTGGGCAGCCTCGGAATCCTCTACGTTGGTATCCACATCTGCCACCATAGGATCGTACATTTTCGTCTGATAGGTATAAAGCTCCAGGAGAGACTCTACGTCAGACTGAGAAACCGCTAAAGACTGGATGGTCTCCTCTGTGTTGGCATCCATAAAAGCCTGTGCAGCTTCTTCGATCTTGCTCTGCTCCTCTTCGGAAATGGTCACATCATAATCGGCCGCATGCTGCTTCTGAACCAGCATATTCTCCAGTTCATCCAGCACATTGGCTTTGGTGGTATCCCCGTAAGTTTCACCTTCGCCTGCGTCCTGGGACCAGATCCCGCTGGTGCTGGCTCCCATCATAGAATAATAGGAGAGCATAGTCGCCTGGTTCATCCTCAGCATCAGATTGCCTGTTCCTACGGTTACAGTATCTTCTCCTGAGGTAAGGAGCGGCTGGGTGCCATCCACCTGACTGCTGCCACAGCCTGCCAGGGAAGCGGTTCCCAAGGCTCCCGCCAGAAGAACACCTGTTATTTTCTTTGCTGCTTTATTCATAATATCCTCCTGTAGTTCCAAAAAATGTCCTTTACCCATTATAGACGCATTTATCTCCTGAGGCAAGATAGATTTTCCCCGAAAAAGTGAACATCCTGTGAATGTTCCGGAAGGAAGTATATACCCGGGTATGTTTTAATCCTCTGCCAGGAGCTGAAAATCTGTCAGTATATTGTTCAGGACCTCCAGCACATCCAGTGTTTCCTTGGGTCTTCTGCCCTTAAGGGAAACCTGGAAGTAGGGAGGTTCTTCCAAATGCATCTTCATATTGTTCTTATATTTCTCCAGGATTTTGGGAAATCCTGAAGGATCCAGTTTAGCCCGTTTAAACATGGTGATCTTCACATCATATCCGGTCTGTTTGATTTCTGTGATATAGACTTTATGGGCCAGAGCTTTTAAGGCTGCAATAGCCAGAAGGTTCTCCACCGCTTTAGGAGGTTCTCCAAACCGGTCTAAAAGCTCTTCCAGCATATCCTCATATTCTTCCTGAGACTCAATACCTGCAATCCTTTTGTAGATATCCAGCTTCTGGTATTCATTGGGAATATATTTAGGCGGAATAAAGGCGTTCAGCTCCAGATCCACAGAGGTCTCAAATTCCTCCTGCTGTTTGATACCTTTTGCCTCTTTTACCGCCTCATCCAGCATCTTGCAGTACAGGTCATAGCCTACTGCCTGCATATGGCCATGCTGTTCTGCACCCAGAAGATTTCCTGCTCCCCGGATCTCCAGATCCCGCATGGCGATCTTAAATCCGCTGCCCAGGTCAGTAAATTCCCGGATGGCATGGAGACGTTTCTCCGCCACTTCTTTCAACATTTTATTTCTTCGGTACATAAGAAAGGCGTAGGCCGTCCGGTTGGAACGCCCCACCCGTCCCCGAAGCTGATAGAGCTGGGAAAGGCCCATCTGGTCCGCATCATGGACGATCATAGTATTGGCGTTGGAAATATCCAGGCCTGTTTCAATAATCGTAGTAGAAACCAGTACATCAATCTCTCCGTTAATGAATCCATACATGATTTTCTCCAGCTGATGTTCCCGCATCTGTCCATGAGCGAAGGCCACGTTGGCCTCCGGCACCAGCTTCGCTATCCGATTGGTGATCTCGTCAATGTCATTTACCCGGTTGTATACATAGTATACCTGACCTCCTCTGGCCAGTTCTCTGGTTATGGCTTCCCGGACCAGCTCCTCGTTATACTCCATAACAAAAGTCTGGATGGGCATTCTGTCCATAGGCGCTTCTTCCAGCACACTCATATCCCGGATACCGATAAGGCTCATATGAAGAGTTCTGGGAATGGGGGTAGCGGTCAGAGTCAGCACATCCACGTTTTCCTTCAGCTTTTTGATCCTCTCTTTATGGGTAACTCCGAACCGCTGCTCTTCGTCAATGATCAACAGTCCCAGATCTTTAAACCTGACATCTTTTGAAAGAAGCCGATGGGTGCCTATGACAATATCCACCTGGCCTTTTTTCAGATCTTCAAGGGTCTTCTTCTGCTCCGCTGCTGTCCGGAATCTGCACATCAGGTCAATACGCACAGGGAAATCCTTCATTCTCTGGACAAAGGTATTATAATGCTGCTGGGCCAGGATCGTGGTGGGCACCAGATACACCACCTGTTTGCTCTCCTGAACTGCCTTAAAGGCCGCCCGGATAGCGATTTCCGTCTTTCCGTAGCCCACATCTCCGCAGATCAGACGGTCCATGATCTTGGTGCTTTCCATATCCTCTTTCGTGGCTTCTATGGCTGCCAGCTGATCCTCTGTCTCCTCAAAGGGGAACATTTCCTCAAATTCCCGCTGCCATACCGTATCTTTTCCATACTGATAGCCGGACTGGGCCTGCCTTGCAGCGTATAAGGCCACCAGGTCCTTTGCGATATTTTTGACCGCCCCTTTTACCTTTGACTTGGTTCTGTTCCAGTCCTGAGTTCCCAGCTTGTTCAGCTTTGGCGCCTTTGCATCAGCTCCTGCATATTTCTGAAGGAGATCCAGCTGATTGGGCAGGATATACAGGGTACTGTTATCTCCATATTCAATCTTAATGTAGTCCTTTGCCACCCGGTCAACTTCGATCTTCTCAATTCCTTTATAAATTCCCAGCCCGTGATTTTCATGGACTACATAGTCCCCGATGCTCAGCTCGCTGAAGTTCTGGATCTTTTTGCCGCTGTATTCTGTCTTCTTCCGCTTTTTTTTCTTTTCCTGGCCGAAAATATCTGTCTCTGTGATCAGTACAAACTTAACAAGAGGATACTCAAATCCCCGCTTTGCGTGACCGAAAGCTGTCATGATCTCCCCCGGAGCGATCACCCTGTCCATATCTTCTGTGTAAAAGCTGTTCATTCCTTCCTGACTTAAATCCTTAGCCAGTCTGGCAGCCCTGGTCCGGGAGGGGGAAAGCAGGAGGACCTGATAGCCGTTTTTCTTAAAGTATTCCATGTCCTTTACCAGCAGTTCAAAACTGTTGTTATAAGGGCTTACAGACTTTACTGTAGTGTAAAACTGCTCCCGGATATCCCAGTCTCCTTTCTGCTGTTCTATGGTACACAGAGACACGCAGTTTTTCTTATTGATATTCTGGATGGTCTGGCGGCAGGGCATAAGGATGTCCGTCTGCCCGGCCAGAAGATATCCCTTCTCCAGCCGATGCTCCATACTTTCCCGGAATTCCGTCTCAATGGCCTTTCCCTGTTCCGCCAGACGGTTGGTCTCGTCCAGGAACACCAGGGTATCTTCTGTCGAAAAATAATCCAGAAAGGTCACCGCATCCTTATAGAAATACCGGATAAAATGCTCTGCTGCAGAAAAGTCCTGATATTCTTTCAGACTGTTTACCGCTTCTTCCACCATATTATTCAGCCGGGCGCCTTCCTCTGTAAGAAAATCATCCCGTAACTTCTTTACCATGGCCTTTTTCTCTTTTTCTATGGCCTCCAGTCCCTTTTCCAGAACTTCCTGATCAAGGACCATTTCCGCCGCCGGATATATGGTAACTTCTTCCAGATTTTCTATAGAACGCTGGCTTTCCGGATCAAAGCTGCGGATAGAATCGATCTCATCTCCCCAAAGCTCGATCCTTACAGGATTATCTAAAGTCAGGGGAAAAATATCAATGATCCCGCCCCGGACAGAAAACTGTCCCGGAGTCTCAGCCTGGGCATTTCCTTCGTAACCCATACCCAGAAGCTGCCTGCGCAGCTCTTCCAGATTTACTGCGCTGTCATTTTTAAAAATCAGAGTATGGCTTCTGATGACTTCCAGAGGAAGAAGGTAGTCCATACATCCGCCTAAACTGGTAATCACCGTAACCCCTTTTTTTTCCAGAAGAGCGGCAACTGCCTTCATCCTCTCCCTGGTCAGAAGATTTCCGTGGACATCGGCCTGGAAAAAGATCAGGTCCTTGGCCGGATACAAAAGCACATTCGGATCATACATCCGGTAATCTTCATAAAGTTCTTTTGCCTTCAGATCATTCTCCGCAATGATCAGACAGTTCAGATCCTCTCTGCCTGCATCTTTTTCCATACCATGAAAAAGCCCATACATCATATGGGCTTTCTGTGATTCCACGCAGCCGGACAGCTGAAGGACGCCCCGGTTTTTGGGAAGTCTTGACCGGATCTCCTGGTACTCTGTTAAATTTTCCAATGGCTGCATAAATACCTGCATAATTTACTCCTGCCGGTTCTCCGGCTCTTCCTGAGTTTTTGCTTTTTTCTTTTTGGCAGCTCCGTTATAGTGGTTCATAGCCGCATCTATTCCCTCTGACAGGATCATCTCCACCGCCTCGGCTGCCTGAACAATGGCCTGATCCACCAATTCTCTTTCCTGGGATGAAAACCGCCCCAGGACATAATCCGCCAGATCCCAGCCTTTGGGCTTTGCCCCTACGCCGATCTTCACCCGGTAAAAGTTCTGGGTCCCAAGCTGAGCAATGATACTTTTGATCCCGTTATGGCCTCCGGCGCTGCCTTTTTTCCGGATCCTGATCTGTCCCGGATCTAGATCAATATCGTCATAAAGAACGATCATTTCGGACTCCGGATCCAGCTTATAATAATTTACAAATTCCCGAAGAGAATCTCCGCTCAGGTTCATGTAGGTAAGAGGCTTCGCCAGGATGACTTTTTCCCCTTCTATGATCCCCTTGCCGTACATGGCCTTGTGGGCAATGCCTCCCTGAGGGATCCTATGGCGTTCGATCAGTTCGTCTATGGCGTCAAAGCCCATATTGTGTCTTGTCTTTTCATACTGTCTCCCTGGATTCCCCAGGCCTGCTATCAAAAACATATGATTCTCCTTAATTAAAATATACCAGCTCCTGGGCCAAAGGTTCTGTGGGTTCTAAGGAAAGGGCGGTAAGCACCGGCCCCTCTTTATGATAGGATTCTACATATTCGTAATCTACCTTTGCCACAAGTTTCACCCATTTTCCGGTCTTCAGATTCTTTGCCTCCGGCGTCTTGCAGATATATCCGATGAAACTGGTATCCTCTGCACAGCAGGTCATAGCCATTCTTCCCGGAACAAATACATTCTTGGGCAATTCTCTGGATTTCAGCACCATAGCTGTAAAGGCCACCTTTTTACCCTCATAAGTCTCCGGATGGTCCATGGCATCGATAAACCAGATTCCATAGTCCTCATCCATAATATCGATTACATCTGCCTCTACATCAAAAGGCATTTTCTCTGCAAAAATATCCTCGATCTCGCCTTCATCATCTTCAAAAATGATCTCTGCTGACTGGTTGACCACCTTCACGCTTCTCCGGAAAGAAGCCAGAGGCATATCCTTAGTACAGCGGTTAAACAGGACCATATCCGCTCCTCTCACCATTTCCACAAACAGAGATTTCATATTATTCATGTATACCTGGAAAGTGCTGGCGTCTACGGTAACGATCTGCTGCACAAGCCCCCAGTCTTTTGGAAGCTGCATTTCTTCAAATTTGCTTACCTGCCACATGCCGTTATATTCGATGATCACCCGCTCCGGCCGGTAAAAAGCGTCATAGGCTACCAGACGCTCCGGTGTCAGATCTTCAAATTTATCAATAACCTCTACGCTGGTCCTGCTTTTCTTCAGTTTTTTGGGATCAAACTCTACTTCTCCCTCTTCACAGAGGATCAGCAGCGTAGGACCCTCTATCTGAAAATAGTCCTGCTCAATGGTAAAATCCAGGAAAGTACTCTTGCCGCTTTCCAGAAATCCCGCCATAAAATATATAGGAACTCTGATTTCTTCTTCCATATTTTTCCCAATCCCTTCTATATAATCATGTAGTTATACGGAAAAAAGCTCTGCAAGCTTGTCCTCTGCAAGCTTGGAACCGATGACGCAAAGTCTTCCTGTATAATCCGGAGCGCCCTGACGGATATCTGCTTCTCCGGGAACCATATCGAAATAGATCCACTGTCCATCGCTGCCTTCTACCATGCCTTTGGCTCTCAGCACCATTCCATAAGACTGATCAGCAGACAGAGTATCCAGGATCTTCTGGATCTCTTCTTTAGAATAGACCTTTACAGTCTCCCTGCCCCAGCTTGTAAAGACTTCATCTGCATGATGGTGGCCATGGTGGTCATGGTGATGATCGTGGCCGCACTCCTCGTGATCATGATGATGGTCATGATCGTGATGGTCGTGGCCGCATTCCTCATGGTCGTGATGATGATGGTCATGATCACATTCCTCATGGTCGTGATGGTGATGATCGTGGTCACATTCCTCATGGGCATGGTGATCATGATCGTGATCGCACTCTTCATGATCATGATGGTGATGATGTCCGCCGCATACCGGGCAGGTCTCCTCCTCCATCAGTTCCTTTTCCAGAGAAGTATTGTTCTCCATAGTATCCAGGATCTTCTTTCCTGACAGCTGAGCGATAGGTGTGGTGATGACTGCCGCTGTCTTATTCAGAGAACGGATCAGTCCTACTGCAGCCTCCACCTTCTCCTGTGTGGCCTTTTCTGTATCTGTACGGCTTAAAATCACTGTTCCAGCATACTCGATCTGGTTGCTGAAAAATTCTCCGAAGTTTTTCATATACATTTTGCATTTGGTCACATCTACCAGTGTGGTGAAGCTGTTCAGTTTTATGTCAACGGAATCTTCTACTTTCTGTACAGCTTTGATCACATCGGAAAGTTTGCCAACGCCTGAAGGCTCAATGATAATCCTGTCAGGACTGTATTTTCCGATAACTTCCTTTAAAGCTTCTCCAAAGTCTCCTACCAGAGAACAGCAGATACAGCCGGAATTCATCTCCCGGATCTCAATACCTGCTTCTTTCAGGAACCCGCCGTCAATACCGATCTCTCCAAACTCGTTTTCGATAAGTACAACCTGTTCTCCTTTGTAAGCTTCTTTTAAAAGCTTCTGAATCAGCGTAGTCTTTCCGGCTCCCAAAAAGCCTGAGAAGATGTCAATTTTTGTCATTATAAAATCTCCCTTCTATATTTCCTTTATACATGGTAAAAGGGGACGAAAGTCCTGCTTCCGCCCCTTGCTGCTGCATGTTTCAATGTTCCCAGGTAATACATCTATACCTGAGTATAATGCCCACTTCGTGGACATTATACCATATCTTTCTCAAAAAGCAAGTCTCCCCGGGTCTAATTTCCCTGAAAAAAGTCTTCGAACAGCTGGATCTTGCATATCCTTTTCACACTTCCTATGGTCTTAACGGCCCACTCTTCGTCAATCTGCGTCCACAGTTTTCCTCCCGGCATATGGACCATAACGTCAGAATCAATCAGGCCTCTTCTGTAGGCTGTACCTGCAGCGGCACAGGCTCCCGTAGCGGAAGCAAGGGTATAGCCTGCGCCTCTTTCAAAAATCTCTATCTGGATATTATTCTTATCCAGTATCTCTACGATCTCTGTATTGATCCCTTCCGGAAAACATTCTGCCCATTCCGAATATTTTCCGATCCGGCATACCGTCTCCCTGTCTATATTTTCCAGAATGATTACACAGTGAGGATTTCCCGCTGAAACACAGCTGCAGTCATATTCTTCCCCGCCGAAATTATGAAATTCATGGACAGCCTCCCGGTCGGGGCCGGAAAGTCCCAGGGTCCGGCTGGAAAAATCCAGTTTTCCCATGGTCATCTGGATCCGGTTTCCCTCTCTGTTAAGGAAACGGATCTGAGAAATTCCGCTTTTGGTAGCTAAGGAAAAAGACTCCTTCTGGATAGTTCCTGTGACCCGGAGATAATGGGCAAAGATCCTGAGGGCATTGCCTCCCTGCTCCGCCTCCGTGCCGTCAGGATTAAATACCCGCACAAAAAAATTTCCATCTTTCTCATATGGCCCTGCCACAATGCCGTCGGAGCCAATACCGAAATTTCTGCTGCAGACCCGGATGATCTTCTCCTGGTCCAGTTCTTCCTGGTTTTTCCGGATATCGTATACCAGATAATCATTTCCCAGACTGTGATATTTATAAAATTCCATAACCGATCCCTTTCTTCGTATCTGTCATGTTTTGTATGATACATATTTTATACAGATGTTTTTCAAGTGTCAAACGAAAGGTTGGAATTTCCTCTGGGCAGAAAATGCTTTCTGTGTTAAAATAAGAATACAGTTTGTCTTTTGGACTATCCGGAAGAAGTTTCCGGAATTTTCACACAGGAAGAGAGGTATCATCATGTATAGTTTTCAGAATGACTACAGTGAAGGCGCCCATCCAAACATCTTAAGGGCCCTGGAAACCATTAACTATCACCAAAATAACTCTTACGGACTGGACGAACATTCAGGCGCTGCCCGGGAATTGATTCAGGAGGCATTAGAAGATTACAGTGCGGATATCCACTTTATTGCGGGAGGAACCCTTACAAACCTTACCTTTATCTCCCACATTTTAAAACCCTATGAAGCAGTGATCAGCGCCCAGACAGGACACATTAATACCCACGAAACCGGCGCCATCGAGGCAACAGGCCACAAGGTCTTTTCTATTCCCACCCAGGATGGAAAGCTGACCCCTGATCTGATCCGGCCGGTACTTGACCTTCATGAAAATGAGCATTGGGTAGAGCCCCGTCTGGTTTATATATCAAATCCTACAGAAATCGGTACCGTTTATACCAAAGAAGAGCTGGAGATCCTATATGGTTTCTGCCAGCGCCATCATCTGTATCTGTATATGGACGGCGCCCGGCTGGCTGCAGCCCTGGCTGCGGAAGAGATCACCCACCTGACCTTCCCCGATCTGCCAAAGCTCTGTGACGCTTTCTATATCGGCGGCACAAAGGCAGGCGCCATGTTCGGAGAAGCTCTGGTCCTGATAAAGGAAGAGTTTAAAGACCACTTCCGCTTTAATATGAAGCAGAGAGGGGCTATCCTGGCCAAAGGCTGGATGATCGGCGTACAGTTTGAAGAACTGTTTAAAGATAATCTATACATAGAATTGGGGAAAGAGAGTATCCGGCGTATGCAGCCCATCAAGGAAGCCTTTGAAGAGGCAGGGATCCCCCTGCTGTGCCAAGCTCCCACCAACCAGATCTTCCCCATTTTTCCAAATGATCTTGCTGAGGAGATCAACAGCAGATATCTGACTACTTTCCAGTGTCACCCGGATCCGGAGCATACCTGTCTGCGGTTCTGTACCTCCTGGATCACCAATGAGGAGGCTGTGGCAGATTTCGTAGAGCACTTTAAGGATATGGCCATTAAATATCAGTAATGTAGTTTTGGCAGCGAACATTCAGAAAGCTGCCTGATGTGTAAAATAAGATTATTCCATGGAGCATAGCTTTTATACTTCGTTTTACCATGGAATAATCTTATTTTTTAGGCTGCCATTGCATTGGCATTAATCTGATCAATGACCTTTTTTATTCCTGTCCACATGTTCAAATCTGCAAATATATCTACAATACTTCCTTGATCTGTAAATGGCGGTTCCTGAAGCACTGAGAAATCTTTCATTACTCCATTGTGAACAATGTATTCCACAATCTGATTTACAAAGTAAATCTGCCTGCTGTCCAGGTTTGTTCCATCAAGGTATTCTGAAAATGCCTCTTTTGCAGCATTCATATCAATACCTACTATCTCACGGACAAACTCTCCTAGAGGTTTCTCTCCATATTCTGCTACATATTCATCT
>DXFG01000078.1 GCA_019114545.1 Candidatus Blautia pullistercoris
TTGTACAGGGCATAAGTCTGGTCTTTTCTGGCGGTTACAGAATTCCGGATAGCATAGCGGCCGTTTTCCAGCCTTTCTATCCGGGCATAATGACCTGTGGCAATATAATCCGCCCCAATGTCCAGGCTCCGTTTCAGAAGCGCCTCCCACTTTACGTACCGGTTACAGGCAATACATGGATTTGGAGTCCTGCCTTCCTGATACTCCCGGATAAAGTAGTCGATGACATTCTCTTTGAATTCCTTTCGGAAATTCATAACATAATAAGGAATTTCCAGCTTTGCGGCCACTCTTCTGGCATCATCCACAGCACTCAGACCGCAACAGCCCCCGTTTTCTTCCTGAAATTCCGGCTCTTCCTCCTGCCAGATCTGCATGGTAACGCCAATGACCTCATACCCCTGCTGCTTCAGCAGATAGGCTGCCACTGAGGAATCTACGCCTCCGGACAGACCTACCACTACTTTCTTTTTTTTCATCAGTAATCTTCCTCTTCTTCCTCTTCTCCTTCATGGATATCTGATTTCGGCTTGGAAAGTCCCTCGATCTTGATTCCGTTTTTCTCCGCATAATCCCACAAAGCCGCATGGATAGCTTCTTCTGCCAGCAGGGAACAGTGGACTTTTACCGGAGGCAGGCCATCCAGAGCTTCCATCACCGCTTTGTTGGTCACCTGGAGGGCTTCCTGAATAGTTTTTCCTTTTACCAGTTCTGTAGCCATACTGCTGGTCGCTACAGCAGCGCCGCAGCCGAAAGTTTTAAACTTACAGTCCCGGATGATCTGATTGTCGTCAATATCCAGATAGATTCTCATAATATCCCCGCATTTTGCATTTCCTACGGTTCCCACCCCGCTGGGGTTTTCAAGTTCTCCTACATTTCTTGGATTCTGAAAATGATCCATTACTTTTTCACTGTACATGATGTTTTCCTCCGTATTCTGCTGATTTCTCTATATTCTCTTTCTATTAAGTGTTTTCTGCCTTTTTCTGTTTTTTTATAAAATCTTCATATAAGGGAGACAGATTTCTCAGTTTTGTCACGATTTCTTTAATCTGATCCAGGGTATAATCCAGGTCCTCCTTTGTGGTGTCCGCTCCCAGCGTCAGCCGCAGAGAACCATGGGCAATTTCATGAGGCAGGCCGATGGCCAGAAGCACATGGGAAGGATCCAGAGAACCGGAAGTACATGCAGAACCGCTGGAACCGGCTATGCCTTTCATATCCAGCATGATCAGAAGGGATTCTCCTTCGATAAAACGGAAGCTGAAATTTGCATTGTTTGGAAGGCGTTTCTTCGGATCTCCGTTGAGCCGTGTATAGGGAACCTCCTCCAGGACCCGGCGGATAAAATAGTCTCTCAGTTCCTGTTCCTTTTTCGTACGCTCTTCCATGGTTTCAGCTGCCATCCGTGCAGCCACTCCGTATCCTACGATACCCGGAACATTCTCTGTGCCGGCTCTGCGCTTTCTCTCCTGGGCCCCTCCGTGGATAAAGGAGCGGATCTTCACGCCTTTGCGGATGTAGAGACATCCGATGCCCTTTGGTCCGTTAATCTTATGAGCGCTGGAGCTTAACATATCAATATTCATATCGTCCACATCAATGGGTACCTGGCCAAAAGCCTGGACAGCGTCTGTATGGAAAAGAATACCGTGTTCTCTTGCAATCATACCGATTTCTTTCACCGGTTCGATGGTGCCGATCTCATTGTTTGCAAACATAATGGTAATCAGGATCGTTTCCGGGGTAATCGCTTTCTGAAGCTGTTCTAAGTCGATAAGACCATTCTCGTCTACATCCAGGTAAGTCACCCTGGCCCCCTGTTTTTCCAGATACTGGCAGGTGTGGAGCACCGCATGATGTTCGATCTTTGTGGTAATGATATGGCAGCCTTTGTTTTTGTATGCTTCATAGGCTGCCTTAATGGCCCAGTTATCTGATTCAGACCCTCCCGCCGTAAAGTAGATCTCTTCCGTCTTTGCCCCAATAACCTGAGCGATTTCCTCTCTGGCTTTGGTAATGGCTTCCTTACTTCTCTGTCCCAGTTCATAAATACTGGACGGATTTCCATAACTTTCTGTAAAGTAGGGAAGCATGGCGTCCACGACTTCCTGAGACGTCCTTGTAGTTGCTGCATTATCTAAATAAATTCTTGTTTTCATCGCTTTCCTCTCCTATCTCTGATTTTCCTGGATCCTGCGGCTTTCTTCCACCAGTTGGCTGATCATAATAGAGTCTACGGTTTCCTGGATACTTTTATTCACTTTCTGCCAGACATATCTGGCAACACAAAGGTCTTTCCCCACACAACTGGGATTCTCCCCTTCCTGACAGGAAACCGCCTCGATACTGCCCTCTAAGGCCCTGAGAACATCTCCTACAGAAATTTCCTCCGCAGGCTTTGCCAGACGATAGCCCCCCTGGGCACCCCGAAGGCTGGTCACCAGTCCTGCTTTTTTAAGCTTCCTTACCAGTTGCTCCAGATAGCTGTCAGATATCTGCTGTCTTGCAGAAATACTCTGAATGGAAACTGCCTCCTTTTCTCCATACTGGGCCAGATCGATCAGGGCCCGCAGTCCATATCTGCCTTTTGTAGATAGCTTCACTGTTATCGCCCCTTTTAATTCCGACTGTTTTACTAGGTTTTGATCTGGGTGTAGAATATCATCTTTCCCATGTTCTGTCAAGGGGATTTTGGGAATATATTATGGAAAAGACAAAAGGACTTTTTTATGGATAATAAACTTATTCTTCTAAAAGGAACCCTTCTTCTCACAGGAGCGGGATTTATCACCAAAATCATCGGTTTTATCTATAGAATATTCCTCTCTCAGACAATTGGTGCAGAAGGCATGGGAATCTATCAGTTGATCTTTCCCATCCATACCCTCTGCTTCGCCCTGTCTGTAGGCGGCATCCAGACAGCCATCTCCCGTTTTACCGCCGCCAGGGCATCTTTAAAAGACGAACAGGGGGCCCGGGATATTTTTATCTTGTCGGGAGCATTCTCCACTGCTATAGCTTTCCTGGTCTCCCTGGTTCTTTATCACAATGCCTCCTGGTTTGCCGTCCATATTCTTTTAGAGGAAAGATGTACTTCTCTGCTAAAGCTTATGGCTTTTTCCATCCCTATGGGCACTCTGCATTCCTGTGTCAACGGATACTACTATGCCAGGAAGAAAATGTCCATTCCTGCCGCTTCTCAATTACTGGAACAGTGTGCCAGAGTAGGGGTCTCCTACGGTCTCTTCCTGATTCTGACAGAGCAAGGGCTGCCCATTACCCCTATGCTGGCTGTGGCCGGTCTGGTAGGGGGAGAACTGATCTCTATGCTTTTCTCTCTGATCGTGATCCTCTGGGATTATCAGAAGCAGGACTACCGTCTCAAAAATCTCCGTTCTCCGGGAAAAGCTTTAAAAGAAATCCTTGTCTTCTCTTTTCCCCTGACCTGCAGCCGCCTTCTGGTAAATGTTCTGCACAGTATTGAGTCTGTACTGATTCCAGGGCATCTGCGCCTTTACGGACTGGACAACGGCTCTGCCCTGTCGGTCTACGGTGTCCTGACCGGTATGGCCCTTCCTCTGATCCTGTTTCCCTCTGCCATTACAAATGCTGTATCCACGGTCCTTCTGCCCTCTGTCGCAGAGCAGCAGGCCGTAGGAAATCATCAGTCTATCCGCCGTGCGATTCTTCTCTCTGTGAAATATTGTCTGCTCCTGGGCTTTGTGTCCACCGCTTTCTTCTTCTTTGCAGGAGATTTTCTGGGATTGGTCCTCTTTAAAAATGAATTTGCGGCCACCTTTATCAAAACTCTGGCATTCATCTGTCCCTGCCTTTATCTCTCAGGCACCTTAGGGGGGATCCTGAATGGTCTGGGCGCCGCCAATCAGTCTTTTATACTGAACACACTGGGGCTTGGGATCCGAATTGCCTTTGTTTTCTTTATCATTCCGGAATACGGGATCCAGGGCTATCTGTGGGGGCTGATCGTCAGTGAACTCCTGGTAACCGGTCTTTCTCTTTATTTTTTAAGAGAATACTTTTCCTGACTGCTAAGAAAAAGTATCGACAACCGGAGATTCTTGTATTATAATTTTTTTGTTAGACTGAGTTTATAAGATACAAAGGAGAATCCTATGAGTTTTATATTTGTTAAACAGCTTCCTTCTCCGGACCAGATCAAGTCCCAGGCCCCTATGTCCGAAGAAATGAAAAAAATAAAAGCGGCCAGAGACCGCCTGATCCAGGATGTAATCACCGGAAAATCCGATAAGTTTCTTGTGATCGTAGGACCCTGTTCTGCGGATAATGAAGATTCTGTGTGTGAATACACCAATCGTCTGGCAAAAGTCCAGGATAAAGTTGCAGACCGTCTGGTCCTGGTTCCCCGTATTTATACCAATAAGCCCCGGACAACAGGGGAAGGGTACAAGGGAATGCTTCATCAGCCTGATCCGGAAGCCCAGCCGGACGTGCTGGCCGGGATTCTGGCAATCCGTCATATGCACATGCGCTCCATCTCAGAAACCGGACTGACCTCTGCCGATGAGATGCTCTATCCGGATAACTGGCATTATCTCTCAGACCTGCTTTCCTATGTAGCCATTGGGGCCCGTTCTGTGGAAAATCAGGAGCATCGGCTGATGGTCAGCGGCCTGGATATTCCTGCAGGTATGAAAAATCCTACCAGCGGAGACTTTTCGGTAATGCTGAATTCTGTTGTAGCTGCCCAGGGAGGACATGATTTTATTTCCAGAGGCTGGGAAGTAAAAACAGAGGGAAATCCTCTGACCCACACTATTTTAAGAGGCGCCGTGAATAAACATGGCAACACCATCCCCAATTATCACTATGAAGATCTGCAGCTTCTTCTGGAAATGTATGAGAAGAGAGATCTGCAGAATCCGGCAGTGATCATTGATGCGAATCATTCCAACTCCGGAAAGAAATTTGAACAACAGATCCGTATCGTAAAGGAAGTACTTCACAGCCGCCTGATCTCTCCTGATATCCAGAAGCTGGTGAAGGGCGTTATGATTGAAAGTTATCTGGTGGAGGGATCTCAAAAGATTGGTCCCAACCACATATACGGAAAATCTATTACCGATCCATGCCTTGGCTGGGAGGACACAGAAAAGCTTCTCTACACCATTGCAGAATTATGCTAAAACAAAAATGAGCTGCCGCATGAATCAAAACCAAGGATGTTTATACATTTTATTGCTCTGTCTGCGCTGCTTTGAGCCTATGGTCTCAAAGCCGTGCTCGACAAATTCGCATAAAATGTATAAATATCCTGGCATATGATTCATGCGACAGCTCACTTTTATTTTCTGGGATGTGCTTTCATATACACATCTCTGATTTTGTGGATATTCATGTTCATATAAACCTGAGTAGAAGAAATATCTGAATGTCCCATCATTTCCTGGACGCTTTTCAGATCTGCTCCGTTCTGGAGCAGATGGGCTGCAAAGGAATGGCGCAGAGTATGGGGGGTAATATCCTGCTGAATCCCTGCTGATATGGCATATCCCTTCAATACCTTCCAAAAGCCCTGGCGGCTCATGGATTTTCCCGAACAATTCAGGAAGAGAAAGTCACTGTCCTGATCCCCTAAAAGTTGTCCTCTGGCTCCCTCCATATATTTCTCCACTGCCTGCTTTGCAGCGCTCCCGAATGGAATTACCCGCTCTCTGTCTCCGCCGCTGCAGGTCAGATATCCCAGCTTCAGATTCACATCTTTTATTTTCAGGCTGATCAGCTCGCTCACCCTGATACCAGTGGCATACAGCAGTTCCAGCATGGCTTTGTCCCGGATTCCCTTAGCCGTATTTCCCTTGGGCTGGGCAAGGAGCAGATCCACCTCCTTTACCGTCAGAATACCCGGCAGCTTTTTCTCGATCTTCGGCGCTTTCAGCTTCTCCGCCGGGTTTTCCTTCCAGCCGTATTTCCGGGTCAGATACTGAAAAAAAGCACGAATAGACGCAATACTTCTGGAAATAGAAGAAGCCGCAAAATTTTTCCGTTCCATATAAAGAACATAAGAATTCAAAACCGTGGATGTAATCTGTTCCTCGGTCTCGAATCCCCCCTCTGTCAAATACGTTTCTAATTTTCTCAAATCACGCTCGTACGAAACTTCTGTATTTTTTGAAGTGCCCCTGGTATTATGTAAATAATCAATAAATTCTTCTATCTCGCACTTCATTCTTTCTTTTCCCTTCTGTAAACATAGTTCGATTATATATCAAGAACTGGTAAAAAATCAAACCCTAAATTTTACAAAACCTTTGATAAATCCACATTTATTGACATTTCCCACAACATATCGAAATCCGCCTTTTTTGATTCTACCAGATATGGTGAAGAAGCATTTGTAAATTTTTTGTGAACTCAGATAAAATTTTCTATTATCCAGGCTACAATCTTTTGATTTACATAACTTTCCGACCATATTCCCAGGAGAAGAAGCACTGCCGCCATGGAAAGAAAGAAAAAATAGGCTTTGTAGTCCTCCCTGTTCCTCTTTGCGCCTGCCAAAGATTTTCTGCTCATCTGCCAAACCGCAAAAAAATAAAGCAGCCAGCCGGGGATATAAAAAAGACTCTGGGGAAAAAGGCAGAGAAACCCTGCCCCCATTCCCCGGATTCCCCACTGTGTTAAAAAAAGTACTGCCAGATTTCCTCCCAGAAATCCGGCCCACAACAGTCCTCCTACTACCAGAAACATTCCCAGAACGGTTACACCGCACACAGCTCCCAGGAAAAAGAACTTCCCTCGCTGAAGGAAAAGTTCTCCAAAAAACTGGCCGGTTTCCAGATCAGGAGCATACGTCAGATATGTAGAAAGCAGACTTGTCTGATATCCTATTTTTTTCAGAAAGAGATCTCCAGCCAAGACTCCAACTCCAAATCCGGCCAGATACAGGATCAGAAACAGACGCAGATTTTTTTTCATCAACTTCACCCTTTACAGTCTATGACCGTGAAGAGGAAAATAGTCTTGAAATTAGAAAAAGACCCCTACTTTCTTCGTAAGAGTCTTTCTCTATTAGATTTAAAGTCGACTTTATTTTGCGTAGTCCACAACTCTGGACTCGCGAATCACATTTACTTTTATCTGCCCCGGATATTCCAGTTCAGCCTCAATCTGTTTGGATATATCCCTGGCCAAAAGTACCATATCGCTATCGCTGACATGCTCAGGTACTACCATAACACGAATTTCTCTTCCTGCCTGAATAGCAAAAGATTTGTCCACTCCTTTGAAAGAGTTTGTAATATCTTCTAACTGTTTTAATCTGTTGGTATAAGTTTCTAAAGTTTCTCTTCTTGCTCCCGGCCTTGCCGCTGAAATTGCATCGGCAGCCTGGACCAGACATGCGATCAGAGAGGCAGGCTCTACATCTCCGTGATGAGCTTCTACCGCATTGATAACCGTCTGGGATTCTTTATATTTTCTACATAAGTCAGCACCAATCTGAATGTGGGATCCTTCCACTTCATGGTCGATGGATTTTCCGATGTCATGGAGCAGTCCTGCTCGTTTTGCCATACGTATATCCGTTCCGACTTCTCCTGCCAGAAGACCTGCAAGCTGGGCTACTTCGATAGAATGTTTCAAAGCATTTTGACCGTAGCTTGAGCGGAACTTCATACGTCCAAGAAGTCTGATCAGTTCCGGGTGGATTCCATGTACCCCAACTTCCAATGCTGCGGCTTCTCCTTCTTCCCGCATCATGGTCTCGACTTCTCTCTGTGCTTTTTCAACCATTTCTTCAATTCTGGCCGGATGGATACGGCCGTCTACAATCAGTTTTTCCAAGGCGATCCTTGCCACTTCCCTGCGGATCGGATCGAATCCGGAAAGCACCACAGCCTCCGGAGTATCATCGATGATCAGATCCACGCCTGTCAGCGTTTCCAGAGTCCGGATATTACGGCCTTCACGACCGATGATCCTTCCTTTCATCTCATCACTTGGAAGCTGCACAACAGAAATTGTAGCTTCTGCGACATGATCTGCTGCGCATTTCTGTATCGCATTTACAACATATTCCTTTGCCTTTTTGTCTGCGTCTTCTTTTGCCTTACTTACCAATTCTTTGTAAAGTTTGGCGGTGTCAATTTTTACTTCATCTTCAACAGTTTTCAACAAATAATCTTTTGCTTGTTCGGAGGTAAGACCTGAAATTTTTTCCAGTTCCTGAATTCTCTGTCCCTGCAGTTCGTCGACTTTTTTCTCTTTTTTCTTTAAATCTGCTTCCTTTGCTGCATATTCGGCCTCTCGTTTTTCCAGGGCATCCGCCTTTTTATCGAGAGCCTCTTCCTTTGACAAAACACGTTTTTCGTACTTCTGAAGTTCGCTTCTTCTCTCCTTAGTCTCTTTCTCCAATTCATTTTTGGTGCGAAGGTTTTCTTCCTTTGCTTCCAGGAGAGCTTCACGCTTCTTTGTTTCCGCAGTCTTCAATGCTTCATCTATAATGCTTCTTGCTTTCACTTCCGCAGTGCCAATGGTCTCAGCATCTTTCTCTGTTTTTTTCTTTACAGAGATATTAGCTGTAACAGGGACTGCGATCAGCAATGTAACAGCTACAGCAACGATTGCAATGATCACATAGATTGCCACAGGAGCACCTCCTTATTAAATTTTCATTGTACGTATACAACAGTATAATTTTATACTGATTTCATTAAAAAGTCAACATAAAACACACATTTAAGAAGGGTATCTATGTATATTTTATACAAGTTTCCGCTAAACACTTTTCCTATAAAGAATGCCTATGATCCCATATTCTCTCCTGTACCGGCAAATTCCCGCAGTACCGATAAAATATCGGAGGAAGCAAAGCCCCTGCGCATGAGAAAACCGTAAAGCTTCTGCCTCTCCTTTTCCCCCATAGCCTCCTGTGTCCTCCTCTTTTTCAGGATCAGCTCACGGATTACTTCCCGGATATCGATATCTTCCTCTGTCTCACAAAAAGCCTGATCAATATCCTCCTGGGAAACGCCTTTATTTCTCAGTTCCAGCATGATCCTGGCCCGTCCCTTTTTGCTGCCCTGATTTTGAATATAATTTACCGCATAACGATTATCATCAATATAATGAAAAGACTCCACGTAAGTTATGGCTGCTTCTACCGCCTCCGGAGGATAGCCGTTCTGCGTCAGTCTGTCCTGAAGGCCTTTTTTCGTCCTGTCTCCCTGCTCCAAAAGGTGCATAGCCCGGATCTTCGCCCGTTTTATAAGAACTTCCTCCAGGATCTCCCGGTAGGTCTCCAGAGAAAGGTCTCTGTCTTTTTCTATATGATAGCGGGCTACTTCTCCTTTATACAGGACGAAGGGAGAAAGTCCTTCTGCCTCAATCTGGTATTTCTGCCTGGTCACAGGCCTGATCTGGGTGACGATCATAAGCCGGCTCCTCAGTCTTTCTCTTCCCTGTCAAGCTGCAGGGTCTCCTGGGCAGGCTCTGTCTTAGGTTCCTCCCCGCCTTCCTCTACAGCCAGGCCGTAATGTTCTCTTACTTTCTTCTCAATCTCTTCCCGGACTGGGGGATTTTCCTTGAGATATTTCTTGGCGTTTTCCCGGCCCTGTCCGATCTTGGCATTGTTGTAGGCATACCAGGCGCCGCTTTTGTTCACGATTCCCAGGTCTGCCGCCAGATCCAGCACATCGCCTTCTTTGGAAATTCCCTCACCGAACATAATATCAAATTCTGCCTCCTTAAAAGGCGGTGCGATCTTGTTCTTCACCACTTTGATCCTGGTGCGGTTTCCTACCATCTCGCCCCCCTGCTTCAGCGTTTCGATCCTTCTTACATCCATACGGATAGAAGAATAGAATTTCAGGGCCCGGCCTCCGGTGGTCACCTCCGGATTTCCGAACATCACTCCTACCTTTTCACGGAGCTGATTGATAAAGATCACGATACAATTCGATTTGCTGATATGGGCGGTCAGTTTTCTCAGAGCCTGGGACATCAGCCTTGCCTGAAGTCCCACATGAGAATCTCCCATATCTCCCTCGATCTCTGCTCTTGGGACCAATGCCGCCACAGAGTCCACGATAATAATATCTACGGCACCGGAACGAACCATAGTCTCTGTGATCTCCAACGCCTGCTCGCCGTTGTCCGGCTGAGAGATGTACAGATTGTCGATATCCACACCGATGTTCTTTGCATAAGCAGGATCCAGGGCATGTTCCGCATCGATAAATCCGGCAATGCCGCCTCTCTTCTGTACCTCTGCCACCATATGAAGGGCCACGGTAGTCTTACCGCTGGATTCAGGTCCGTAGATTTCTATGATCCTTCCCTTTGGAACACCTCCCATTCCCAGCGCAATATCCAGGCTCAGGGAACCGGTAGGTACGGTTTCTACATTCATGTTTGCGGCAGAGTCTCCCAGCTTCATGACAGAGCCTTTGCCAAATTGTTTTTCAATCTGCCCGAGAGCAGCATCTAACGCCTTTAATTTATCTTCTTTCACCATCTGTGCCATGTTTTTTCTCCTTTTATTTCACTGTTTCCCATCTGCGAACTTATGTTCGCCTATGTACCCAATAATAGTATAGTTTGGGGGGATTGTCAACTGTTTCTTTTTTGGGGAGCCGGAAGATCCGGAAAGAGTTTTTTGTATAATAATAGAGGGGACAAGAGCTTTTTCTGATAGTACGTCTGCTAGTACAGAAAGAACTTTCTCTGATATGGTCTATCTAGATTATAGCATGTCCGGGAGGCCTCTGTAAATCCCAGGAAAATTACCAAATTTTCCTCATATGGATCCGAACAAAACTGTAAAAAAAGCCCTCTCTCCTTCGGTATCCTCCGAAAGAGAGGGAGCTTTTCCCCTTCCCGGTCAAATCCTAAGAGGCCGGATGTTCTGCTTTCCTGCTGCCCGGAGAGGCTGCCGCCAGGAAATTTTTACTGAACGGAAGGCTGGCTGAGCACAGAACGTACATGGGCTACTTCTTCAGGCTTTGCACAGGCCGCCGGCACATAATAGCTTTTGGCTCTGGCGATCTGATAGATTTCCTCCTGAGACATCTCGCACTGGTTCCGCATCTGTTTCAGCACCTGTTTTAACTGAGCATTTTCCGTCTGAGAAATCATCTCTCCATAACGCACCAGTTCCCCGTTGATTCCTGCCAGAGTGTCTGCCACCATCGTTTTATCTGTCATCTTTTCCACCTCCTACTGTAAAAACTGCATGAGCTGCTGCTTGCTCTCCAACGCAGACTGGGCTGATTTCTGGAAAAACTGCTTCACCTGAGGGTCCTGGGCCTCATGGGCGTAGTCCTGCATTTTACAGTGGGTAGTGTCAAAACCACCGATGAGATGACGAAGATTCTGAAGGTCTAATACCGAAATTTCTGTCATGATCTTTTCCTCCTTAAATTTAGTTTCCACAGTTAGTATGACAAAAATCCGGATTTTTATGTGACATTAAGGATTTCGGATAATCCTTTTGCTGCCAAAATAGGTAAGTAAGAAATAGGCTCCATAAATCAGGATAAAAATCACTGCTGCGGCAAGAACAGAGGAAAAGTAGTCAATCCTTCCCAAACTCTGAAGACCGATTTTTATAAAAATCATGCCGAAAACAGAGTGGACAGCCGCCAGAAGCAGGGGAATAAAAAAGAATATGCCAATCTGACGGAAAAGGGATTGGTTGATCATTTTCTCGTCTGTACCCAGCTTTCGCAGCATAGCATAGCGTTCCTTATTATCAGAGCTTTCAGAAAGCTCTTTTAATGCCAGTATGGCGGCACTGCAGATCAGGAAAATAATGCCCAGATAGATGGATACAAAGGTAACTGCAGCAGAAAGTCCTCCGCTGACTGCAATAATATCTATTTTTGTGTTGATCAGGAGTCCATCTGACATATTGGTCACATCATACTTCATGACTTCCTGGTCAATCTGCTCTTTTTCTTTCTGGGTATCTGCCC
>DXFG01000079.1 GCA_019114545.1 Candidatus Blautia pullistercoris
GTGCATTTCAATTTGGTAATTTCAAATGGTGGAAAGAATCAATGGATTTATTTTTTGAAAAATATTATTTAGGCTGTTCAATGATATTAACAGCGCTGTTTGAGCGGGGGATCAGGGACTGTCCAATCGAATCTTGGAAGCAGAAAGTCACAAAGTTTTATGAGAGTGCAGTAGTGGATAGGATAGAAGAGATTTATAATAAAGAAACTATAGAACCCATAAGCAGATATATTGATACCGTTTTATTATTGCCATCCATAGATGGATTTATCAATACTTTTTTTAACAGCGGATTAATATTTCAAAATGGAATAGAACCACAGCATTTAGAGAGAAATTGGCTTATGCATGGAATGACCGATAGAGATGTGACAGAAGAAGACTGTATAAAGCTCTTTAATGCAAACGTAACGTTATGCTATTTGAAGACTACAATATTTCAAATTGCTTATACTTCTTAAGTGAAGTAGTTATAGGTAATGAAGACTTGCAGCAGAAAAAATCAGCTCGTACAGCATTTGAATGAAAATTGATAAGCTGAGGGAGTATTGCTTTGGAACATATCTATCTGGAAATTATATAGTAGAGTATGCTAGAATAGCAGTGGTATAAATAAAGCAGGAGAGGATTTATGACTGACGGAACGAGTATGTTGGGAAAAATCGTAAAAGTTACAGTTGACCGTCCAATGGGGAGCTTTCATCCGAAACACCAGAATCTATATTATCCCGTTAATTATGGTTATATAGAAGGAATTCCAGCCCCTGACGGGGAAGAACAGGATGTGTATATATTGGGTGTGGACCGGCCGGTGAAAGAATTTATAGGCAGGATTATAGCTGTAGTACGCCGGCTGGACGATGTAGAAGAAAAATGGGTGGCGGCTCCTGAGGATATGTGTTTTACCAGAGCACAGATACAGGAGCAGATATTTTTTCAGGAACAGTATTTCCGGTCGGAAATTATTTTACTGGATAAGAGAGAAAGGCAGGAATCAAATATGACAGAAACAAGAGAAAATCCGGCACGTCCGGAGGGAGAAATCGGAGAAAAAATGCTGAAAAGAATGAATAAGAGTCATGGCCCGCTGCGGAATTTCGGACTTTCACAGATCCCCTGGCGTCCTGATATGCGGATCCTGGACGTGGGCTGCGGTGGGGGAGCGACCATCCGGGAAATGCTGGAACTGTCTCAGGACAGTGTTATTGACGGCGTGGATTATTCAGAGGTCAGCGTGGCCCAGTCTCAGGAGCTGAACCGGGAATACCTGGGAAAGCGATGCCATATCAGCCAGGGAGACGCAGCCGATCTGCCTTTTTCGGAGAATTCTTATGATCTGGCAACTGCAGTGGAGACAGTATATTTCTGGCCGGACCCTGAGAAAGCCTTCTCGGAGGTCCTGAGAGTGCTGAAACCATCGGGAATGTTTGCTGTGCTCAATGAGGGAAGCGATCCGGATCAGTGTGACTGGCCGAAGATTGACGGCTTTTTACGCATATACCGTCCGGCTGAACTGGAGACTCTGATGAAGAAAGCGGGATTTGAAGAAGTAGAGGTGCATCAGGGCCAGGGACAGATGATCTGTGTTACCGGGAAGAAAAGAGGAGAGAAAGGATAATGGAGATTGCCCATTCTGCCAGCTCCTACAGATAGTCCTTGTTGAATTTTCCTGTGTTTTATAGTATATTAGTAGCACCGAGAAAAATACAATAGGAGAAAAAGAAAAATGAAGAAAACAGCGTTAGTCATCATGGCGGCAGGCCTTGGCAGCCGTTTCGGAAAAGGAATCAAGCAGCTTGCAAAGGTAGGCCCTGCTGGTGAGATCATTATGGAATATTCCATTCACGATGCGTTAGAGGCAGGATTTAATAAAGTAGTTTTCATTATTCGTAAAGACATCGAAAAAGAATTTAAAGAGATCATTGGAGACAAGATAGAAAAGATAACAGAGGTTGCCTATGTGTACCAGGATCTGAAGGATCTTCCGGAAGGATTTACCTGTCCGGAAGACAGGACAAAGCCCTGGGGAACCGGTCAGGCGGTTCTGGCAGCCAAGAAAGCTATCCAGGAGCCGTTCCTGGTGATCAATGCGGACGACTATTATGGAAAAGAGGCTTTCGGAAAGATCCATGACTATCTGGTGGAAGAAAAAGAAGCCGGTGAGAGAATGGATATCTGCATGGCAGGTTTTATTCTGGAGAATACTTTAAGTGACAACGGGGGAGTGACAAGAGGCGTATGTACTTTAAGTCCGGACAGAAAGCTTGTGGGTATTACGGAGACTTATAATATCCAGAAGACAGAGAATGGACCGGCTGCAGTGGACGAAGAAACAGGAGAGAAGAATTATCTGGATGCCCAGACTTTGGTTTCCATGAACATGTGGGGATTTCAGCCGGAATTTCTGGAAGTGCTTGAGAAAAGCTTTGTAGAGTTTCTGAAGGGCGTGGAGCCTCAGGATCTGAAAAAAGAATATCTTCTTCCGGGAGTTGTGGATCAGATGATCAAAGAGAACAGGGCGGAGGTTTCTGTGCTGAAAACTCACGATACCTGGTTTGGCGTCACTTATCAGGAAGACAAGGAAATGGTCATGAAGTCTTTTAAAGACCTGGAGAAAAAAGGCGTATATAAAAATCCTCTGTTTGCCTGAGCACTATTAGAAAAACGGTGGCAGACGGACCGAGGATCACGGAATTTTGAAATCTAATTGAAATATAGTAAAGGAGCCAGTTATGGGAAAATATTTTGGTACAGACGGCTTCCGCGGGGAAGCAAATGTAAATCTGACAGTAGAGCATGCTTTTAAGGTAGGACGTTTCCTGGGATGGTATTTTGGAAAAGATCATAAGGCTCAGATCGTTATCGGAAAAGATACCAGAAGAAGCAGCTACATGTTTGAGTATTCTTTGGTGGCAGGTCTCACTGCTTCCGGAGCCGATGTTTTTCTTCTTCATGTTACCACTACACCCAGTGTTTCCTATGTGGTCCGGACAGAAAACTTTGACTGCGGCATTATGATTTCCGCCAGTCATAATCCTTTCTATGACAATGGCATTAAGATCATAAATGGAAACGGACAGAAGATGGAAGCTTCCGTAGAGGCCCAGATTGAGGCTTATATTGACGGGGAGATCCCGGAGCTTCCTCTGGCAAAGCGTGAGAATATCGGCCGGACAGTGGACTTTTCGGCAGGAAGAAACCGCTATATCGGCTATCTGATCTCTATTCCTACAAGAGCCTTTAAAAATGTACGGGTGGGATTGGATTGTGCCAATGGCAGTGCTTCTGCCATTGCAAAAAGTGTGTTTGACGCACTGGGGGCCAAGACTTATGTGATCCACAATGAGCCTGATGGAACCAATATCAATACCAACTGCGGTTCCACACATATTGAAGAACTGAAAAAATTTGTAAAGGAAAAACAGCTGGATGTAGGTTTTGCCTATGACGGCGATGCCGACAGATGTATCGCTGTGGATGACCAGGGAAACGAGGTAAACGGAGATCTGATCATGTATGTCTGCGGTAAATACATGAAGGAACAGGGGCAGCTGAATAACAATACGGTGGTTACAACGGTTATGTCTAATCTGGGACTTTACAAGGCTCTGGAGAGAGAAGGGATTGCCTACGAGCAGACAGCTGTTGGCGATAAATATGTATGTGAAAATATGATGGCAAATGGCCACTCTATCGGAGGAGAGCAGTCAGGTCATATTATTTTTTCAAAACATGCCACTACCGGAGACGGAATTCTGACTTCTCTTAAACTTATGGAGGTTATTATTGAAAAGAAAGTTCCTCTCAGTACTTTGATAAGAGAAGTGAAGATTTATCCTCAGGTACTGAAAAATGTAAGGGTACATGATAAAAAAGAAGCCAGGGAAAATCCCAAAGTGAAAGAAGCTATAGGAAAAGCGGAAGCCGCTCTCGGCAGTGACGGCAGGATCCTGGTAAGAGAAAGCGGGACAGAGCCGCTGATCCGGGTTATGGTGGAAGCGCCTACAGATCAGATCTGTGAAGAATATGTACAGCAGATAGTGGACGTTATGGAAGCGGAACATCTGGTGCTGGACTAAAGAAACGGAGAGGTACAGTTGAAGAAAAAGATCCTTGGGATAACAGGTATCCTGTTATGCCTGCTGGCAGGCTGCAGCAGCGGTCCCACTTCTTATGAGACAGGAAAAGAAAACTTAGAGCAGCAGAATTATACCCAGGCTATAGAAAATTTTCAGGATGCAGTGGAAGAAGACGACCATGCAGCAGAGTCCTGGAGAGGTATTGGCGTTGCATGGACTGAGCAGGGGGTATATGACAAGGCCCAGGAGGCTTTTGAAACAGCCATGGGATTGGCCGGAGAATCAGACAGAGCCCTGAGAAAAGATCTGTATCTGTATCTGGCAGATGCCCAATATCATCAGGGAGATTACCAGGGATGTATCGATACCTGCGATTCTCTGCTGAAAAACAGCAGAGAAAATGATGGATTTTTCCTGAGAGGCAGCGCATATCTGCATTTAAAGGAATATAACCGGGCAGATAGCGATTTCGCCAAAGTTATCTCAGGATCAAAAGAATATGAGGATTATCTGGATGTTTATATGGTCTACCGAAACTGCGGCCTGAATGCAGATGGCAGCGAATATCTGGAGGAAGGGCTGAAGATAGAACCAGGTAATGGGGAGGACTACTATCACAGAGGAAGAATCTACTATTATCTGGGAGACTATGAGAATGCCAGGAAAGCTCTGGAGACTTCTGCCGACAAGGGATATGCTATGGCAAGAATATATCTGGGAAGAGTTTATCTGGCCATGGGAGACAACGAGAAAGCCAGAGAGACTTATGATCAATGCCTGAAAGAAGAAGATCTGACAGCAGAGGCCTATAATGGTCTGGCTTACTGCGCCGCTTCAGAGGAAGACTATGAGACTGCACTGTCTTATATTCAGGAAGGCCTTGACCAGGCGGATCAGGAAGAACAGCAGGCGCTTCTCTTTAATCAGATTGTTGTGTATGAAAAAATGACCGATTATGACAGCGCCAGAGAGAAAGTCAGTGAATACCTGGAATTGTATCCGGCAGATGAAAATGCCATAAGAGAGAATTACTTTTTGGAGACAAGATAAAGGAGCTGCCTGGGAAGGAACTCTTAACAAAAAGAGGACTTTACCGGGCAGCTTTGTCTGTATATTAGGAGTTTGTATGGAGTTATATGAATTAAAAGAAGAAACAGAACGGGTGATCCTGGTAGGAGTGGCAACCAGAGAAAATGAGGATGTTCAGGAGTCTCTGGACGAACTGGAAGAGTTGGCGGAGACTGCCGGGGCTCAGGTAGTGGGCAGGGTAGTCCAGAGCCGTGAGGGGATCCATCCGGGGTATTATGTAGGCACAGGAAAACTTGAGGAGATCCAGATGGCAGTCCGGGGACTAGACGCCACTGGAATTATTTGTGATGATGAGCTGTCTCCATCCCAGATGAATAATCTGGAACGGGAATTAGAGTGCAAGGTCATGGACCGGACGGTGGTAATCCTGGATATTTTTGCCGCCCGGGCAAAGACCAGCGAGGGTAAGATACAGGTAGAACTGGCCCAGCTGCGCTACCGTGCTGCCAGACTTACAGGCCTTGGTACTTCTCTGTCCAGACTGGGAGGAGGAATCGGAACCAGAGGCCCTGGTGAGAAAAAACTGGAAATGGACAGAAGGCTGATCAAGACAAGGATATCTCAGCTGAAACGGGAACTGGAACAGGTGAAACGCCACAGAGAACTGCTTAGAGAAGGAAGAAAAAAAGACAATCTTCTTACAGGAGCTATTGTAGGATATACCAATGCAGGAAAATCCACCCTGCTGAACACCCTGACCCATGCAGGAGTGCTGGAAGAAGACAAGTTGTTTGCCACTCTGGATCCCACTACCAGAGTTCTGGAACTGCCGGGGAAACAGAAAATATATCTTACAGATACCGTAGGATTTATCCGGAAACTTCCTCATCACCTTATTGAGGCTTTTAAGAGCACCCTGGAGGAGGCAAAGTATGCAGATGTGATCATCCATGTGGTGGACGCTTCCAATCCCCAGAGGGACCAGCAGATGTATGTGGTATATGAGACGCTGAAAGAGCTGGGGGTAAAGGACAAGAAAGTGGTGACACTGTTTAATAAACAGGATAAGATTTCCAAGGAAGAGATTTTCCGGGATTTTCAGGCGGATTATGTCCTCAAGATTTCCGCACGGACTGGCCAGGGACTGGAAGATTTCAAAAAAGTTATGGAAAAGATCCTTATAGAAAACCAGATTTATCTGGAAAGAAATTACAGCTATCAGGAAGCCGGAAAGATTCAGCTGATCAGAAAGTACGGACAGCTTCTGGAGGAAGAATATACCCCGGAAGGAATTTATGTAAAGGCCAGGGTTCCGGCAAATATTTACGGACAAATAGAAGAAGATCCAAAATCATAAAAAAGAAAAAAACGATGAGGGGTGCGAATCTCATCGTTTTTTCTTTATCAAAACTAAGACTTATTTCTGGTTGTTTTTGACTTCCATCATTTTCATAGCCCGGACCTTCAGCGGAAGACCGAACAGGGTAATGAAACCGTCTGCATCGTGATGATCGTACAGATCTCCGGTAGTGAAAGAAGCCAGGGATTCATTATACAGGCTATATGGAGAAGTCGTTCCTGCCTTGATGATATTACCCTTGTACAGTTTCAATTTTACTTCACCGGTTACATATTTCTGAGTGGATTCCACAAATGCCTGGATAGCTTCTCTTAAAGGAGTGAACCACTTTCCTTCGTAAACTACCTGAGCCAGCTGGCTGCCCAGTTTTTTCTTTGTCTCCATGGTGTCTCTGTCTAAGATCAGTTCTTCCAGCTGATCATGAGCTTCCATCAGGATGGTCCCTCCGGGAGTTTCATAAACACCTCTGGATTTCATTCCTACTACACGGTTTTCTACAATATCAATAATGCCGATGCCGTTTTCACCGCCTAATCTGTTCAGCTCGGTGATGATCTCGGAAACTTTCATGGATTTTCCATTTAAAGTTTTAGGAACACCGGCTTCAAATGTCATAGTGATCTCCGTTTCTTTATCAGGAGCTTTCTGAGGCGTTACGCTCAGCACCAGAAGATCATCGTAATTCGGTTCCTGAGATGGATCTTCCAGTTCCAGTCCTTCATGGCTGATGTGCCACAGATTCCGGTCACGGCTGTAGCTGTGGCTGGCGTCAAAAGGAAGATCAATACCATGGGCCTTACAGTAAGCGATCTCGTCTTCTCTGGACTGCATAGTCCATACATCGGTCATACGCCATGGAGCAATAATCTTAATATCCGGTGCCAGGGCCTTAATACCCAGCTCAAAACGGATCTGATCGTTTCCTTTTCCAGTGGCGCCGTGGCAGATAGCAACTGCCCCTTCTTTTCTGGCAATCTCTACTAATTTCTTTGCAATTCCCGGACGAGCCATAGAGGTACCCAGGAGATATTTATGCTCATAGACGGCACCTGCCTGAACGCAGGGCATAATATAGTCGTCGCAGAATTCATCTACGATATCTTCAATATATAATTTGGAAGCTCCGGACATTTTTGCTCTTTCATCCAGGCCGTCCAGTTCTGCGCCCTGACCACAGTTTACACAGCAGCAGATTACATCATAGTCAAAATTTTCTTTTAACCAGGGAATTAAAGCGGTAGTATCCAAACCGCCGGAATATGCCAAAACAACTTTTTCTTTCATAAGATGATCCTCCTGAATATATAAAAATTCTACTTTTTGCTTCGTTGCTATTGGTACTATACAACAATTATTATAATTATGCAATAGGAAAATAAAAAAAATTAAAATGCGGCATAACGATTAAGGCTTATAGAATATCCTTATTTTTACTGTAAACCAGCGGGATATGATTTTCAGGCATATCCCAGTACCTATTTATAGTATATGCATAGGGGAGGCTCCCCAAAAAATAGAAAAATTTCTCTTGCATATGTATAAAACTGGATGTATAATTATTCAATATTTTAGAAAAAATATGCATAATTTTTTCTTGCATGGGCAGGAGAACAGGAGTATGATGAACACAGACCACTGCCGGGAAAGAACTGTCGGCAGCAGATGAAAGAGGAAAGAGGTTAAGAATATGATAAAAGCAGGAATCATTGGAGCTACCGGTTATGCCGGAGGAGAGCTGGTGCGGATTCTTCTGGGACATAAAAATGCAGAGATTAAATGGTATGGTTCCAGAAGCTATATTGATAAAAAATATTATGAAGTCTATCAGAATATGTTTGAGCTTGTAGAGGATGCCTGTCTGGATGACAATATGGCTCAGCTGGCAGATCAGGTTGATGTGATCTTTACGGCTACTCCTCAGGGGCTGTGTGCTGCTATGATCAATGAAGAGATTCTTTCAAAAGTAAAAGTGATCGATCTCAGCGCAGATTTTCGTATAAAGGATGTAAAGATTTATGAAGAGTGGTATAAGATCCAGCACAAAGCTCCGGAGTTTATACCGGAGGCAGTGTACGGGCTGTGTGAGATCAACCGGGAGGCAGTGAAGAAAGCAAGATTGGTGGCAAACCCGGGATGTTATACCACCTGCAGTATTCTGACCTGCTATCCCCTGGTAAAAGAGGGGATCATTGATCCGGATACGCTGATCATAGATGCTAAGTCCGGCACATCCGGAGCAGGACGAGGAGCGAAGGTAGACAATCTTTTCTGTGAAGTGAATGAAAACATGAAGGCCTACAGTGTGGGAAATCACCGTCATACTCCTGAGATCGAAGAGCAACTGGGGTATGCGGCTGGGAGAAAGCTGACTTTAAACTTTACCCCTCATCTGGTACCCATGAACCGGGGAATTCTGGCTACCGCATATGCATCTCTTACCAGGCCTGTGACTTATGAAGAGGTGAAAGGGATTTATGATCAGTATTATAAAAAAGAAAAATTCGTCCGCGTGCTGGATAAGGATATGTATCCCCAGACCAAATGGGTGGAAGGCAGTAATTATGTAGATATTAATTTTAAGATAGATCCAAGAACAAACCGGATTATCATGATGGGAGCCATTGACAATCTGGTAAAAGGCGCTGCAGGACAGGCAGTGCAGAATATGAATCTGATGTTTGGAGAAGAAGAAGACGAGGGACTCAGGCTGGTGCCTATGTTCCCATGATACGGAAAGGAGAAGAAAAGGTAATGGATGACAAAATAAAGGTGATAGACGGAGGCGTAACTGCCGCCAGAGGATTTCAGGCGGCAGGGATCGCAGCAGGAATAAAAAAAGGCGGCAAAAAGGATATGGCCATGATCTACAGTGAGAAACCCTGTGTATGTGCAGGAACCTTTACAACCAATGTGGTAAAGGCGGCTCCGGTAAAATGGGATCAGAAAGTGGTTGCAGATTCGGCCTTTGCTCAGGCTGTGGTATGCAACAGCGGGATTGCCAACGCCTGCACAGGACAGGAAGGATACGGGTATTGCCAGGCCACGGCCCAAGCTGCGGGAAAGGCTCTGAATATTCCGGCTGAAAGTGTCCTGGTGGCTTCTACGGGAGTGATCGGCCAGCAGCTTCCTATGCCTGTCATAGAGGAAGGAGTTAAAAATCTGGCACCTCTGCTTCTGGGAACAAGGGAAGCGGCGGCTTTGGCGGCGGAAGCGATTATGACCACAGATACGGTGAAAAAAGAAGCAGCCGTAGAAATTGAAATCTCCGGGAAAAAAGTAAGTATCGGAGGCATGTGTAAGGGCTCCGGGATGATCCATCCCAATATGTGCACCATGCTTTCCTTCGTTGCCACAGATGTACAGATAGACAAAGAACTGTTAAAAGAGGCATTAAGGGAAAGTGTTCAGGATTCCTATAATATGATCTCTGTAGACGGAGACACCTCTACCAACGATACGGTACTTCTCCTGGCTAACGGAATGGCGGGTAATCCTGTGATTACAGAAAAAAATCAGGATTATGAGCTTTTCAAAGAGGCGTTAGACTATATAAATAAGACTCTGGCTCAGAAAATCGCCGGGGACGGAGAGGGAGCCACCGCTCTTTTTGAAGTGAAAGTCGTAGGAGCCCTGGATAAAGAACAGGCGGTAACACTTTCCAAATCTGTGATTACCTCAAATCTGACGAAGGCCGCTATTTTCGGCCATGACGCCAACTGGGGCAGGATCCTGTGTGCAATGGGATATTCAGGGGCACAGTTTGATCCGGAGAAGGTGGATTTGTATTTTGAGAGTAAAGCAGGAAAGATACAGATCATGAAGGACGGCGTGGGAACCGGTTACAGCGAGGAAGAGGCTACAAAAATCCTTTCCCAGGATAAGGTCACTGTAATTGCGGATATAAAAATGGGAGAGGCCACGGCTACTGCCTGGGGTTGTGATCTTACCTATGATTATGTGAAAATAAATGCGGATTACCGCTCATAAGGGGGAAAATCAAATGGTTAAGCAGAAATATCTGGACAAGGCGGAGGTACTGATCGAAGCCCTTCCATATATACAAAGATTCAACAGAAAGATTATTGTAGTAAAATACGGCGGAAGTGCCATGGTAGACGAACAGTTGAAAAAAACTGTGATCCAGGATGTGGTTCTTCTGAAACTGGTAGGATTTAAGCCTATTATTGTTCACGGCGGAGGCAAGGAGATCAGCCGCTGGGTCAGCAAAGTGGGGAAAGAACCTCAGTTCATCAACGGACTGCGTGTGACAGACGGAGAGACCATGGAACTGGCTGAAATGGTTTTAAACAAGGTAAACAAGGAACTGGTTGCTATGGTAGAGTCTTTAGGGGTAAAGGCTGTAGGAGTCAGCGGAAAAGACGGAAATCTTCTGAAAGTGGAGAAAAAATATTCCAATGGACAGGATATCGGATTTGTTGGAAATATCACAGAAGTAAATCCCAAGATTCTCTCAGATCTTCTGGAAAAGGATTTTCTTCCCATCGTCTGCCCGGTGGGAATGGATGAAAACTATCAGACTTATAATATTAATGCGGATGACGCTGCCTGCGCTATCGCAAAACAGATGCATGCGGAAAAACTGGCGTTCCTCACAGACATTGAAGGTGTATACAGAGATCCCCAGGATCCCTCTACATTGATTTCCAAGCTTTTTGTCAAAGAAGCCAGAGATCTTATCCACAGCGGAAATGTAGGCGGCGGTATGATCCCCAAGCTTCAGAACTGTGTGGATGCTATTGAGGGAGGAGTTTCCAGAGTCCATATTCTGGATGGAAGAATCAAACATTGCCTGCTTCTGGAAATCTTTACAGATAAGGGTATCGGAACCGCAATTTTGAGAAAGGATGGAATACAGTATTATGATGTGCAGTAAAGAATATATGGACAGAGCTGAAAATGCAGTACTCCACACTTATAACCGTTTTCCGGTAGTTCTGGACCGGGGAGAGGGAGTGCGGCTTTATGATCTGGAAGGCAAAGAATATCTGGATTTTGGCGCCGGCATTGCGGTTTTTGCTCTGGGGTACGGAAACAAAGCATATAATCAGGCACTGAAAGATCAGATCGATAAGGTGATACATACCTCCAATCTGTTTTATAATGTTCCCATGGTGGAAGCAGCAGAGAAGCTTCTC
Source organism: Candidatus Blautia pullistercoris (assembly GCA_019114545.1). Taxonomy (GTDB): domain Bacteria; phylum Bacillota; class Clostridia; order Lachnospirales; family Lachnospiraceae; genus Blautia; species Blautia pullistercoris. The sequence continues at coordinate 11,625 of DXFG01000079.1, forward strand.
AAGGCATCAGGGCTTGGCAAAGTTTTCTTTACCAACAGCGGTACGGAAGCCATTGAAGGAGCGATTAAGGCAGCCAGAAAATATGCATGGCTGAAGGATAAGAGGACAGATCATGAGATTATTGCCATGAACCATTCTTTCCATGGAAGAAGCCTGGGAGCTTTATCCGTAACAGGAAACGCCCATTACCAGGAACCTTTTAAACCATTGATCGGTGGAATCCGGTTTGCAGATTTTAATGATCTTGACAGTGTAAAGGCCCAGATCACGGAGAAGACCTGCGCCATTATCCTGGAGCCGGTTCAGGGGGAGGGAGGGATTTATCCCGCCAGCCGGGAATTTCTTCAAGGTCTTAGGAAACTCTGTGATGAAAAGGATATCCTGCTGATCCTGGATGAGATCCAGTGCGGTATGGGAAGGACCGGAAGCATGTTCGCCTTCCAGTCTTATGATGTTATGCCGGACATCATGACCTGCGCCAAGGCTTTAGGCTGCGGTGTGCCGGTGGGTGCTTTTGTATTAAACGAGAAAACAGCACGAAACTCTCTGACACCGGGAGATCATGGAACCACATACGGAGGAAATCCTCTGGCCTGCTGCGCAGTGAGCAAAGTCTTTGATCTTTTTGAAGAAGAAAAGATTCTGGAACATGTTCAGGAGACAGCGCCTTATCTGGAAGAAAAACTGGACAAACTGGCAGAAAAATATGATTTTCTTACAGAAAGAAGGGGAAAAGGCCTGATGCAGGGTCTGGTTGTCAGCGGCAGACCTGTGGGCGAGATCATAAATAGAGCTATTGAAAACGGTCTTTTTGTCCTTTCTGCAGGATCAGACGTACTGCGTTTTGTGCCGCCTCTGATCATAACGAAAGCAGATATTGATGAAATGGCAGAGAAGCTGGAAAAATCCTTTTAGTTTTTAGCTTGAGATATGGACTGAAGTTTTGCAATGGCGGAATGAAAATCCTTTTTATGGGAAAATATATCAGAGAAAGGAGCTGCATTAATATTCCTGATACAGGATTCATGCAGCAGCTCTTGTAAAGGTATTTAAGAACATAAGGAGGAATAGGCTGTGTGGGGAATTTTGATCGCCCTTTTATCCGGTGCCCTGATGAGTATTCAGGGAGTGTTTAATACCGAGGTGACGAAACAGACCAGTTTGTGGGTGTCTACCGGATGGGTGCAGTTTTCTGCGCTTCTGGTATGTATCGGCGCCTGGCTTTTTACCGGAAGAGAGAGAATCGGGGAACTGGCTATGGTAAACCACCGGTATCTGCTCCTGGGAGGGGTTATAGGTGCTTTTATTACTGTGACGGTGATCCAGAGTATGTCTGCTCTTGGCCCTGCCAGGTCAGCTATGCTTATTGTGGTGTCTCAGCTTGCAGTGGCTTATATCATTGAACTTCTGGGGCTGTTCGGAGTGGAGAAGTCTCCCTTTGAATGGAGAAAACTGATCGGTATGGGGATTGCTATTGTGGGAATCGTAATTTTTAAATGGGAATAATGTACAAAAAACAGCTCTGAAAGGGAGCTGTTTTTTGGATTGCCGTTTTTTAAAGAAAATGCTATACTGAATTTACATTTCAAGAAATTGTTTCCGGCGTTTCAGCCATTGTTTCCAGAATAAGATTGCAGCAGGCAGATCATGTGAGAATACCTGGGAAGTTTTCAGGGGATTTTATAAGAACTTGAAAAATAGATATTGTAAAGCGACTATAAATTCGTTACAATAAATACAGTTCTTCATACTGGACTGTTTCTGTCTGACTGAGATATGGGAGGTATGGGGAATGAAAATTAAAAGGAAGTTTTTACCAGTGATCTTTCTAAGCACAGCCATAGTTCTGAGTGCCTGCCGGGGAGAAAAGGAGCAGATCCTGATCGGCAGGGATGAGGTCCTTTCTCGGGAGACAGACAATGAGGAGGTTGAGGAACAGGAAGGATCAGAAAGCTTTCCGGAAAAAGAAGACCAGGAGCCGGGAGATACAGGAACTGCCCGGGAGAAACTTCCATCCATCTGGGTGGACGTAAGCGGCGCCGTGAGAAGTCCGGGTGTCTACCAACTGGAGAAAGGTTCCAGAGTCTTTCAGGCTATAGAGGCGGCAGGAGGATTTACAGAAGAGGCAGATTCTCAGTGGCTGAATCAGGCTGCGGCAATAGCTGACGGAGAGAAGATTCTGGTTTATACCAGGGAAGAGACCCGGGCATTGAAAGAACAGGGTGTTTTCTCGCCCCGGGAAACCACGGAACAAAAGAATTCAGAGACCGGGGAACAGGGAAGGATCAATATTAATCAGGCCTCTTTGGAGGAACTCCAGGAGATACCCGGCATCGGGGAAGTCCGGGCTCAGGCGATTATTGATTACAGAGAAGAGGCCGGCGGTTTTGGAAGTATAGAAGATATTCAGCAGGTCTCCGGAATTAAAGGAAAGACCTTTGAAAAAATAGAAGCTTATATAACAGTGGAATAGGAGAAAGCAGATGAGCAGAAGAGTGTTGGTAGTTGATGATGAAAAATTAATCGTAAAAGGTATCCGTTTCAGCCTGGAACAGGATGATATGGAAGTGGACTGCGCCTATGACGGAGAGGAAGCTCTGGAGAAGGCCAGGACAAAGGAATATGATATGATCCTTCTGGATATTATGCTCCCTAAGATGACAGGACTTGAAGTATGCCAGCAGATCAGGGAATTTTCCAGCGTTCCTATTATTATGCTTACAGCCAAGGGTGAAGATATGGATAAGATTCTGGGCCTGGAATATGGAGCAGACGATTATATTACCAAGCCCTTTAACATTCTGGAGGTAAAAGCCAGGATCAAGGCAATTATGCGCCGGGCCAGCAAAGATGAAAAGAAAGAAAATACAGAAAAAGTTCTGGTAAGCGGTGACCTGAAACTGGATCTGGAGGGAAGAAGAGTCTTTATTGCAGATAAGGAGATTAATCTTACTGCTAAGGAATTTGATCTTCTTGAATTGCTGGCAAAAAATCCCAACAAAGTATACAGCAGAGAGAATCTGCTGAATCTGGTGTGGGGATATGAATATCCGGGAGATGTCCGGACAGTAGATGTACATATCCGCCGTCTGAGAGAGAAGATCGAGACAGTGCCCAGCGATCCAAAATATGTTCATACCAAGTGGGGAATCGGATATTATTTTCAGGGATAGAAATCTTTTAACGAGCGAAAACCCGCCAGGAGTGTTTCCGCTCGTTTTTTTCCTGTTGAGAAAGGGACTTCCGAAGATTTTCGGAAGTGACTCCTGGATAGAAAGTAGGAACAGAGCCAATGCAGATAAAATCGAAACTGTCATTTTTTAAAAGCCTCAGATTCCGGATCATGATCATTATGATTATAATCGGTATTATTCCCGGCTTTATTGTGGAGGGAATGCTTATCAGTTCCTATGAGGAACGGGCTGTGGAACTGAGACAGATCAATGTAAGAAATCAGTGTGACATTCTGGAAAATCAGCTGATGAAGGAAGGGTATCTCCAACAGAAAACAGAGGTCATAGACAGTGAACTGGCCATGGTCTCATCTATCTTCAGCGCCAGAGTCCTGATCATAAACAGAAACGGAAGGATTATAGAAGATACCTATGATATCGATGAAGGAAAATATGCCTTTTCCGAAGAAGTGATCCAATGCTTTGAAGGAGTGAATACCAGCTACTATGATAGAGAGAATACTTATATAGAACAGACAATCCCTCTGACCAACCAGGAATCTGAGCAGATTGACGGCGTGATGCTGATCAGTGCCTCTACTTCCGAGATCCGGGATACTATAGAGATCCTGGCCCACAGGGGAAATCTTCTTATGCTGATCATCAGTATTCTGGTGATTTTCCTTAGTTTTATCATATCCAAAATTCTGGTAAAACCATTCTCCAGAGTGAGCAAAGCTATTGAAGAACTGACCGATGGATATCTGGATGAAGAAATTTCTGTTACCGATTATACGGAAACAGAGATGATCACCAATGTGTTCAACAAACTGCTGAAACGTATGAAAATTCTGGACGATTCCAGACAGGAGTTTGTAGCCAATGTGTCTCATGAACTGAAAACACCTATGACCTCCATCAAGGTCCTGGCGGATTCTCTGGCAGGGCAGGATGACGTTCCGGCAGAGTTGTATAAAGAGTTTATGCAGGATATTACGGTGGAGATTGACCGGGAAAACAAGATCATTACAGATCTTCTGGCATTGGTAAAGATGGACAAAAAAGCTTCAGATCTGAATATTCAGAAAGTGAGTATCAATGAGCTGCTGGAAAATATACTTAAGCGGCTGAAACCTATTGCAGATAAAAAGCGGGTGGAACTGGTCCTGGAGAGCTTCCGGCCGGTAGTGGCGGAAATCGATGAGGTTAAGCTGAGCCTGGCCTTTTCCAATCTGGTGGAAAATGGTATTAAGTATAATGTGGAGGATGGCTGGGTGCATGTGACTCTGAATGCAGACCATAAATACTTTTACGTAACAGTATCAGACTCGGGAATCGGTATTCCAAAGGAATCTATTGATAAGATTTTTGAGAGGTTTTATCGGGTAGACAAATCCCATTCCCGGGAGATTGGAGGAACCGGCCTGGGACTGGCGATCACCAGAAATGCCATTGTCATGCACAGAGGAGCCATAAAAGTAAAAAGTGAAGAACATCAGGGAACTACATTTTCCGTAAGAATCCCTTTGAATTATATTGCATAGGGGGTATTGGCGTGAAGAAAATCAGAAAAATACTGGCGATTTTTTTAGTGATCTGCCTTTCGGTTCTGGCAGGGTGTCAAAATCAACAGGAGGAAGAAGTGACAAAATACTCCATGTATTACCTGGCGCTGTCAGAGACGAAACTGGAGACAGTACCTTATGAACCCTCGGCGGAAGATACGGAGACTATGATCCAGGAAATCTACCAGAAACTTTCGGAACCTTCTGACTCAGAGGAATATCTCAGCCTGCTCCCTGATGGGGTGTTAATGAAGAATTATTCTTTTGAAGGACAGACAGTAATGCTGAATTTTGACGAAGAGTATAAAAAGATGAATAATGCCAGGGAGATTCTGGTGAGAACGGGAATGGTCCTGGCCTTTACACAGATTCCCGGAGTCTCCTATGTGGAGTTTCAGGAGAACGGAAATCCTATGACCGATTCTGACGGCAATGAGCTGGGTCCAATGGAAAGAAGCAGCTTTGTGGAAAATGAAGGAAAAAATATCAATTCCTATGTTTTTGCAGATCTGAATCTGTATTTTGCAAATGAAAACGGTGACCATCTGGTAAAAGAAACCAGAAGGATCCACTACAGCAGCAATGTCCCTCTGGAAAGGGTCATTGTTGAAAAGCTTTTGGAAGGACCAAAAGCTGACGGCATGCTGCCTACCCTGTCCTCCAATACCAGGATCCTGGGAGTTTCGATTGTGGAAGGGATCTGTTATGTGAATCTGGATAAAAGTTTTCTGACTGAGACTATGAGCGTCCAGCAGGAATTGCCTATCTATTCTATTGTGAACTCCCTGACAGACGCCTGCAAGATTCATGGAGTTCAGATTTCTGTAGAGGGAGATACCAAGGTGACCTTTAGAGAAAGTATGGAATTGGATAAGGTCTACCAGGCGGACTACAGTTATCTGGAGACTGAGGATGAGAGTTAAGAGACCTCTGTGCGCTGCCGCTGTCATCTGGGCGGCAGCGATATGGCTGCTGGGGAAGGCAGGAGTTCCCTTCTTTTCCTGCACTTCTCCTGCACTTCCAGAGGGCGTGAAAGATGAGAAAGTCCTGGTTACAGGCATCGTCTATCAGAAAGATATCTATGAGACAATTACAAATCTGTATCTGAAAAAAACAAATCTGATCATTCGGAATAAAGAATATCCCATAGACAATATTAAACTCACAATTGAAAATGAAATACTGACTGATCCCACAGGACAGGGAGATATGGCTGCTGCCTGGGGAGAAGTGGAAGAAATTCCGGAAGCCGCAAATCCGGGACAGTTTGACGAAAAAATCTACTATTATGCCAGAAAGGTAAAATGGTATATGGATGGAGAAGAGTTTCAGGTCCTTCGCAAAGAAAGGGATATGGTCCTGGCAATTCAGGGGAGAATCAAAGAAAAACTTGCCCGGGGGATCCAAAAAGTCTTTGGCAGTGAAAAAAGCGGGATTATGGAAGCTATGGTATTGGGAGAAAAGGGAAATCTGGGACAGGAAAATAAACTGCTGTTTCAGATCATGGGAATCTCTCATGTTCTGGCCATATCTGGAACTCATCTTTCTGTTTTGGGATGGGGGCTTTATAAAGTGCTGATAAAATGCCATCTTCCTATAAAGGCGTCGGGGATCTTTGCAGCCGTTGCTATGGTGTTTTATGGAGGACTGACAGGAAACCAGGCGGCAGCGGTGCGGGCAGTGATCATGTTTGGAGTTTCTGTCGGAGCTCTGCTGGGAAAACGTACTTATGACTTTCTTTCTGCTCTTTCTCTGGCGGCAATTCTGATTCTGGCAGAATCTCCTTTGTATTTGTACGACAGCAGTTTTCTCCTTTCTTTTGGGGCAATACTGGGACTGGCGGCTGTCCATCCTGTTCTTTTTCCGCCGAAAAGAAAAAGAAGCAGCAGAAACCTGACAGGGAGAATTCTATCAGGATTCGAACAGGGAGTCTGCTCCAGCATCTCTGTATGGAGTATTCTGCTTCCCATTACTCTGTATTTTTTTTGTGAACTGTCTGTCTGGGGATTTTTGGTAAATCTTCTTATATTGCCCACGGTGGGAATTCTGTTGATATCCGGATTGGCAGGAGGTATTTTGGGACTATTTCCGGCGGTATTTCCGGGTCAGATAGTGGCTATACCGGGAATCGTCCTTATAGAGTCTTATATTCAGGGCGGAAAATTTCTTCAGGAATTGCCGGTTTTTCTGTGGATAACAGGGAGGCCCCAATTATGGCAGTGCGGGGTATACTATGGGATCCTTGCTCTGCTCTTATGGACAAAAAGTAGGATTCAAAAGCAGAATTCTGGAAAGAAAAAAATTCTTTTGAAAAAGGAATATATCCCCAAGTGGTTCCCGGCCGGATCTCTGGCTGCCTTGGGACTGAGCCTTTTTCTTTTATTTTTCCGTCCCTTGGAAGGAAGTCTGAAGGTCACTTTTTTAGATGTGGGCCAGGGAGACTGTGCATGTATACAGCAGGAACCTGGCAGATGCTACCTGATAGACGGTGGCAGCAGCTCGGTTTCTAAAGCCGGACAATACAGGATCCTTCCTTTTTTAAAGGAACAGGGGATCAGGCAGATCGACGGAATCTTTGTATCTCATATGGATGAAGACCATGTTAATGGGATTATGGAACTGCTGGAAATGAGCAGAGACAGGAAAACAGGGCTGAAGATAGACAGGCTCTTTCTCTCAAAATGTAAAGAGACAGAGAAACAAAGAGAAAAGCTGGAAAAGGCCGGGAAGGAGGCCGGAAGCCAGATTTTTTATATGAAAAAGGGCAGTGTTGTAAAGAAGGAAAATTTAAAGATCCTCTGCCTTTCTCCGGAAGAAGAAAATATGGAAAGCAATGAGGGGTCTCAGGCCCTTCTGGCAGAAGCAGAAGGCTTCTCTTTCCTGTTTACAGGGGATATTGAAGGAAGGGGAGAAGGGCAGCTTTTATCCATATGCCAAGAAGAAGGGATTACCTGCGATATTTTGAAAGTGGCTCACCATGGATCCAGGAACTCAACTTCAGAAGAACTTCTCAATGTGATCCGGCCTGAAGCTGCTGTTATTTCCTGCGGTGAAGATAATTTATATGGCCATCCTCATCAGGAACTGCTGAGAAGACTGGAAGACAGAAAAATACAGATCTTTCAGACAGAAAATACAGGGGCTGTTTCGGTGGTGCTGGAGAAAGAAAAAATCCAGGTGTCTTTTCAGTATGGAAAATCCATGGTAGAATAGGACAGGAAAAACCTGAAAGGGAGCGCATAATGAAAAACTTACAGGAAGATATTAAAAATCATAATTTTAAAAAGGTGTATCTCCTTTGGGGAGAAGAAAAATATCTTTTGCAGCAGTATAGAAATAAGCTGGAGAAAGCCCTGGTTCCGGAGGGTGATACTATGAATTTTTCCCTTTTTCAGGGGAAAAAGACAGAACCCAGAGAGGTGATCGAGCTGGCAGAAACCATGCCTTTCTTTGCGGACAGAAGAGTGATTTTTCTGGAGGATACAGGATTCTTTAAAAATCAGTGCCAGGACCTCCCTGAATATATCGGGGAACTGCCGGATTATCTGTGTATGGTTTTTGTGGAAGATCAGGTAGATAAGCGCAGCCGTATGTACAAGGCTGTAAAAAAATATGGGAGTATTGTGGAATTTGGCCAGCAGGATTCCAGAACGCTTATACGATGGATATTGGGGATCCTGAAAAGAGAAGGGAAAAAGATTACCCAAAGGGACATGGAGTTATTTCTGGAGATGACAGGCACGGATATGGGGAATATAGAGAATGAGTTGGAAAAGCTTTTAAGCTATACCATGGGAAAAGAAGTGATCTCCGGGGAAGATATCCGGGCAGTCTGTACCAGTCAGATTTCCAATCATATTTTTGATATGCTTCGGGCTGTTACTGAAAAAAAGCAGAAAAAAGCCCTGGATCTGTACTATGATCTTCTTGCTCTGAAAGAGCCCCCCATGCGCATCTTATTTCTCCTGGCGAGACAGTTTAATCTGATCTGGCAGGTGAAAGAACTGGAGAAAGAAGGATATGATCAGAGCCGGATCGCCAAAAGAACAGGACTGCAGCCTTTTGTGGTGCGGAATTACAGCTCCTATGGAAGGCGGTACCGGGAGGAAGAGCTGGAAGGGATCGTTCAGGAGTGTGTGGATACGGAAGAAAAGGTAAAGACCGGACGGATTACAGATATTCTCAGTGTGGAACTGCTCCTGATCAAATTCAGCAGCTGAAAAAAGAGTCTTCTGACTGATGACGGACAGCCAGAAGACTCTTACTTTTATAGTCTATAAAAATTAGTTAAGTGTGTTTACGGCTTTTGCTAAGCGGGAAACTTTTCTTGCAGCATTATTTTTGTGATAAACGCCTTTTGTAGCAGCTTTATCAATTGTGGAAATTGCGTTCTTTAATGCAGCAGAAGCAGCTTCTTTATCCTTTGCAGCAACAGCAGCTTCTACTTTTTTGATAGAAGTTTTTACTGCTGATCTGATGGATTTATTTCTCTCAGCCTTTGTTCTGTTTACTAAGATTCTTTTCTTTG
>DXFG01000080.1 GCA_019114545.1 Candidatus Blautia pullistercoris
GACCAGTGGATGTACCATACAAGGCTTTATGCCGCCGCCAACTTTGTAAAAACAAGAGACAATCTGGACCTGATCCAGCTGAACTCTTTCGGCTGCGGTCTGGACGCAGTAACCACAGACCAGGTAAATGAAATCCTGTCAAACAGCAGCAAGATCTACACCTGTCTGAAGATCGATGAAGTAAATAACCTGGGTGCGGCCCGTATCCGTATCCGTTCTCTGATCGCTGCCATCCGTGTAAAAGAACAGCAGCACATAAAACGGACCATTGTTCCTTCTTCTATTAAGAAGGTGTCTTTCACAGAGGAAATGCGTAAGAATTACACCATCCTCTGTCCCCAGATGTCGCCGATCCACTTCTCCATTCTGGAAGCCGGCTTTAGCGCCTGCGGCTATAATCTGGAGGTACTGCCTAACGACAATAAGGAGGCAGTAGATGTTGGTCTGAAATATGTAAATAACGACGCCTGCTATCCTTCCCTGATGGTAGTGGGACAGATCATGCAGGCTCTCTTATCCGGAAAATACGACTTGCATAAGGTTGCCATTATCATGTCCCAGACAGGAGGAGGCTGCCGTGCTTCCAACTATATCGGCTTTATCCGCCGTGCCCTGGAAAAGGCAGATATGCCATACATACCTGTAATCTCCATTAACTTAAGCGGTCTTGAGGAAAATCCGGGATTCAAGATCACGCCAAAGCTTGCCATCCGTCTGGCTTACGGAGCGGTCTTCGGAGATATCCTTATGAAATGTATCTACCGTATGCGCCCTTATGAGCAGGTAAAAGGTTCTGCCAATGCCCTGCATAAAAAATGGGAGAAAAGATGTAAGTCCTTCCTTTCCGGAAGACATGCTTCTTTCGCCCAGTTTAACCGGATCTGCCGGCAGATGATAAGAGAATTTGACGCACTGCCTATTACAAACGTGAAGAAGCCAAGAGTGGGTATCGTAGGAGAGATCCTGGTAAAATTCCTTCCTGCTGCCAACAACCATCTGGCAGAACTGCTGGAAAAAGAAGGAGCCGAGCCTGTATGCCCGGATTTGATCGACTTTATGTGCTACTGCTTCTACAACCTGAACTTTAAATCCAACTATCTGGGCTTTAAAAAGACTCTTGCAAAGGAAGGAAATCTGGGTATTGCCGCCATAGAATTTGTAAGAAGCGCGGCAAACAAAGAATTTGCCAAAAGCAAACATTTCACTCCTTCCGCCAAGATCGCAGATCTGGCAAAAATGGCAGAGCCGATTGTTTCTCTGGGCAATCAGACCGGTGAAGGATGGTTCCTCACCGGAGAAATGATGGAGCTGATCCACGGAGGTACGCCTAACATCGTATGTATTCAGCCTTTCGGCTGTCTGCCGAACCACATTGTGGGCAAAGGGGTTATTAAGGCCATCCGGAAGGACTATCCGGAAGCCAATATCGTAGCCGTGGACTACGATCCGGGAGCCAGTGAGGTAAATCAGCTGAACCGTATTAAACTTATGCTTTCTACAGCGTTTAAAAAACTGGAATAAACAACCATATAGAATTATAAAAGAGACAATCCTGAGAACCCGGGCTTTTTCAAAGCCTGAATGTTCTGCAGGATTGTCTCTTTATTATTTATCTCCTGAATGGTCTTTTAAGATATGCAGCTTTCTGCCGATCTCTACCAGTTTTCTTCCTCCCGGAAGTCCTGCCAGATCCTCTGCCTTTGGATCCGAGATCAGCAGGTAGATCAGAAAATAAAGACAGGCGCCAATGGCAATCGCCGGCACAAGGGCAATAAGGTTCCCCCCAGGTATTCCCTGTGTAAAAGTATATACGCCCCGGTAGATCAGAAAAGCAGCGGCTCCCATAGGCAGGGAAGCCAGGAAGGGCATAAGATAAGCCTCTTTCCAGGGATTTTTGTAATCCAGCTCTTTACGCATGGACAGATGGTTCAAAATACACATCACCAGAGCATAAACAATCATAGCAATGGGAATTGTATAAATCCCGAGGTTTGTAACAAACATCAGCACCACCATAAATACAACATCTGCCACCAGGGCCACTGCTGCATGGATCATAGGAAGATGGGCTCTTCCGATTCCCTGAAGGACACCATTGGAAATATTTGACATGCCGTTCATGATCACGGTAACAACGCCGATCATCATCAGATATCCTGCTACTCCGTCTGTTGCCGGAAACAGCAGTCTTGTGATAGGGCCTGCCAAAACAAACAATCCCACGGAACAGGGAATGGAAATAAACATACTCAGCCAGGTTGCCTTATTAATCTTCTCCTTTGCCTCTCTGATATTTCCTGTGGCATAAGCACCGGAAACTTCCGGAAGCATGGAAGTCGGCGCTGTACTTGCCAGAGTCAGGGGAATATTGATCAGTGTCATAAAATATCCGCACTCTGCATACAGACTTTCGATCAGACTGCTGTCCAGCCCCTGCATGCCTGAAATCTGGGAATAGATCCGGCTGTTCAGGTAAGTATTTACATTATACAGGAAGGAACTGAGGATAATGGGCGATACGATCAGAATAATATTCTTCATCACAGAAGAATAACTTTCATTTACCGAAACCGTATCCCGCTGAATTTTTTTCTGTATGATCTTCCGGTTCACCCAGTAGACCAGCAGCATAAAGAGCAGCGCCGTAGCAACTCCCGCTCCGGTTCCCATGGTGGCTCCCGCTGCACTCCAGCTTCTGAGCACGTCGGTGTCTGCATCTGCGAAATAATTCACCATGAAATTAGCCATAACCAGGGCCACCACTGCCACTGCGATCTGCTCAAAAATCTGAGACAGCGAAGTAGGCAGCATATTCCGGTAGGCCTGGAAATAGCCCCGGAATACTCCCAAAATTCCCGAGAGAAAAATCGTAGGTGAAAGGAATTGAAGGGCCAGCCTTGCATTCGCCATACTGTCAGGTATAAGAATAGGCGCTCCAACCACGCAGAATATAGCTACTATTCCGCCTACGATCACTGCATAGAGGAGAGCCCCCTTAAAGATCCTCTGTGCATCCCTGTAACGTTTGAATGCGATCCTCTCCGCCATGATCTTGGACACTGCCTGAGGGATACTGTAAGAAGCGATCATCAGCAGGATCAGGTATACATTCTGTGCAAAACTAAAGCAGCCAAAGCTTTCATTTCCCAAAGTGGCGGACAGCGGACTCTTATAGATCAGTCCGATGATCTTGGAAACCAGAGCCGCTACCATAAGAAAGGAAGCATTTTTCAATAAAGTATTGTCATTTTTCTTTTCCATAGGTTAGTTCCCCTGTCTGTTTTCTATCTGCCAGTCAATAGGCTCCAGCCCGTGCTCTTTAAGAAAAGCATTGGCTTTGCTGAAATGCCTGCATCCGAAAAATCCCCGGAAAGCCGACAATGGGCTTGGATGAGGAGCTTCCAGTATCAGATGTCTGGGATTGTTCAGCATGGCTTTTTTCATCTGGGCAGGCCTTCCCCAAAGCATAAAGACAATCGGTCTATCCTGTTCATTCAGCACCCGGATAGCCGCATCGGTGAACTCTTCCCAGCCGATACCTCTGTGTGAGTTTGCCTGATGGGCGCGGACTGTCAGGACAGTATTCAGAAGCAGCACTCCCTGCCTGGCCCATTTCACCAGATAACCATTATCCGGGACGTAACAGCCGCAGTCGTCATGGAGCTCCTGATAAATATTCACCAGCGACGGCGGTATCTCCACATCCGGCTTTACGGAAAAGCAAAGCCCATGAGCCTGACCGTCATTGTGATAAGGATCTTGTCCCAGGATCACTACCTTCACCTGATCCAGGGGGGTCAGATGAAAAGCATTAAAAATGTCATCTGGAGCAGGAAAAATCTTTCTTCTCTGATACTCCTGCCCCACCTTTGTAAACAATTCTTTATAGTATGTTTTCTTAAATTCCGGCTTTAAAGCCTCCAGCCATTGTCCCTGTAAAGGCGGCATATCTTTACCCTCCCAAAAAGCCGGCCATAAGGCCGGCTTTTCAGTCAAAGACCCCGATGCAAGCATACGGGGCATCAAACTTGCAACGTTGCAGGCATCGGGGGATCAGAGCCGGTCCTATGATCCGCTTATATTTTCCATCTCTTTAGTTTAACAGAATACTACCAAAAATGCAAATTTTCCTACAGATTTTGCAGAATAATTCAGTTTGGAAAGATGGAAATCTCTGCCGGACCGGCGCTTTGCAGTTCAAACCAGAACTCCACGCCATTATCATAGTTGATCACACCGTATTTCTGGTTCATACTGTCCATAATGGCCTTTACAATAGACAGGCCGATACCACTGCCTCCATACTCTCTGGTCCTGGCTTTATCCACTTTATAAAATTTGATCCAGATCTTGTCCAGATCTTCCTGAGGAATAGGGTCTCCTGTATTAAAGACAGATACTCTCACCAGATTTCTCTTCTGAAGAATCTTTACTTCGATCTTTTTGTCATAATCCACATGGTTCAATGCGTTGGAAACATAGTTGGTCACCACTTCCTCGATCTTGAACTCATCTCCCCACACATATACCGGATCCCGCTGCATAAACCGCAGCTCCACTTCTTTCTGGGAAGCCAGTAGCTGGGAAGAATTCACTACGCCCCGGATCAGCTCTGTAATATTAAACCGTTCCATGGTCACCTGGTCATTGCCGAATTCCAGCTGGTTCAGGGTCAGAAGCTTCTTCACCATATTGTTCATCTTCCCTGCTTCATCAATAATCACATCGCAGTAAAACTCTCTGCTCTCCGGGTCATCATTGATACATTCCTGGAGTCCTTCCGCATACCCCTGGATCAAAGCGATGGGAGTCTTCAGTTCATGGGACACATTGGAGAGGAATTCCTTCCGCATTTCATCTATCTGGGTCTTTTTCTCGATATCTTTCTGCAGCTCATTGTTAGCCGTTTTCAGTTCCGAAATTGTCCGCTCCAGTTCCCCGGACATAATATTCAGATTGTTTCCCAGAACTCCTACCTCATCTTCGCTTGGGTTGTCATACTTCACGCTGAAATTCAGATTTGCCATCTCCTTGGAAAGTTCCGACAGGCGGTGGAGAGGTTTAGTGATCCTTTCTGAAAGGACCAGAACTGCCGCAGAACTTAACAGGATCATCGCTACTCCAATAGTAACATAGAACATATTGGAAATCCTGGCGCTGTCCTTAAGGCTCTCTATAGGAGTGCTGATAAGAAAATAGTCCCCGTTATCCAGATCTCCCAACATATTAATAGAGTCTGTAATACTCTGTGTATTCACCCTTCGCTCCAGTATATACTGGTCCGTCGAGTTCAGGATCTGCTGCTCTCCTTCAAGATTCAAGGGAATTCCAAAAAGCAGCCTGTCTCTCATATCCTCTGCATCTTTTGCAAAATGGTAAAGTATACGGGAGGAATCCTTATCCAGGATCACCACTGAAAGATTATTTTCCAGAAGATAATTTCCAAAGTCAGGAGTGTTCAAAAGTTCATAAGAGTCTGCCTCATTGATGGTATTATAAGTCTGATAAATACGTCTCTCTCTGGTGATGGTATAAACCCTTTCCAGGAAGAACGAGTTAAGCAGTAAAATAATGATCATAAACAATGCCATCATACCGATAAAGGTCACTGCCAGCCGGTTCCTTATAGATTTACCCATAAATTTTTTCATAAATTGCATGGCTCACACCTCGAATTTATATCCCATTCCCCAGATTGTTTTGATATATTCTCCCTTTTTTCCCATTTTACTCCGGAGTTTTTTCACATGGGTGTCAATGGTACGGGCGTCACCAAAATAATCATAGTTCCAGACAGAATTCAGGATTTTCTCTCTGGACAGGGCGATCCCCTGGTTTTCCATAAAATAAGTAAGAAGCTCAAATTCCTTATAGCTCAGTTCCATGGGCTCCCCGTCAATGGTGGCAATATGGGCCGATTTATTGATCTCAATCCCTCCTGCCTGGAGAATATCCTCGGCACCTCTGGCGTTAGTCCTTCTAAGTATCGCCTCTACCCTGGCCACCAGGATCTTGGGACTGAAAGGCTTTGAGATATATTCGTCTACCCCCAGCTCAAATCCCAGAAGTTCGTCTCTCTCGTCTCCTCTGGCTGTGAGCATGATGATCGGCACCTTGGAATCCTTCCGGATCTCTCTGCACACTTCCCAGCCGTCCATTTTAGGCATCATCACGTCCAGTATGATCAGAGAGATATCCTTTACTTCATAAAAGATATCCAGAGCTTCCTCTCCGTCTCCGGCTTCCAGAACCTCAAAATCCTGTTTTACCAGAAAATCCCGGACCAGTTTCCGCATCCTGCTTTCATCATCTACCACTAATATCTTACATTTATCCATAATCTTATCCGCTCCTTTTCCTATAGTGTACCAGAGATTTTTGTCCGAAATGTGAACTCTTCTTCTATTAGGATATTCTAGGAAAATTTCTCTGTCAAGAAGAAAGAATACCGGTATCCTTTCTTATAAAAACCTGACTTCCTACGTAAAAATTATGGTTTTACTCCTGTTTTATATTGTTACAGCTTCTGAAATATCTTATAATCATTATATAAGAAAAAGAAAAGGATTCCTTCCGGCCACGGAAGACATAAGACTTTAAGAGAGCGGGGTGAAGCAAAATGCGTAAAAGAAGTTTTTTCATTTCCGGGGGTGTTCTTTTATGTCTGATCTTAACAGGCTGCGCCTCCGGCGAAAATGACAATGGAGAAGAAAATGTAAAGAACATAGTAGAAAATCTTTTTGAAGACCTGGACGATTCCCAGTATGAGGCTTTAAGACAGACAGATGACCAGGCTGTTTCTGATTCTGTCACCTCTTCTGATCTTCCCCAGTGGGTAGAGGATAGGTTCAAAGAAGATATGACTGAAGAAGGTTACGCCTCTTTCACAGGAACGGCTTTCTATGAGATACCGGCGAAAGCTTATGAAGCCCATAAAGAACTGGATCTGGAGAATCTCAATATTCAAAAAGAGGAAGATTCCTATGATATTTCAGGGAAGCTTACCCTGGAATCAGAAGAAGGTACACAGTCCATGGATATCCAGGGAACGGCCCAGACAGACGATCAGGGACTGGTCAGCTATCTGAATATCAGCAATATTTCTGAAATCATAGAGAGTCTGGAATCCTGATGTCCCGGTGAGCCTTAGGATGGCTCTTTATATCCTGGTACGCTTTCCTTAATCCCCCTCAGGGGCAGACAGATCTTTTTCTGCCTCTGAGGGTTTTTCTGTCCGGAAATCAGGGGATTCGGATCCTGCTGCCGGCATAGATCTTATCCGGATCTGAAATCTGATTCAGTTCCTGAAGTTTCTTGACTGTTGTTCCAAACCGGGCGGCAATTCCCGAAAGGGTATCTCCGGAACGGATGGTATAATACTGAGCAGAAGCCTGGGCACCGGAGGGGATCCTCAGGGTCTGTCCCGGGTAGATCCTGTCAGGATCTGAGATTCCGTTCAGCTGTGCAAGAACCTGATAAGTTGTGCCGAACCTGGCGGCAATTTCCGAAAGAGTATCTCCTGCTTTTACCGTATAGATTGTCTGATTTCCAGAAGGACTGCCGGTAAGCCTCAGCACCTGACCGGCATAGATTTTATCTGGATCTGCAATAGAATTCAGTGCCGCCAGCTGACTCACTGTCGTGCCAAACCGGAGGGCAATACCGGAAAGAGTGTCCCCAGGCTGGACTGTATACGCACTGGGAACAGAAGGCGCAGGTTCCGGTTCTGTTGTTCCTGTCCCATAGTCTTTATAGCTGTAATTTCTGTCGCAGTCTCCGGAAATTCCCATGACTTTTCCTGCAGAGGTATACTGCCACATCGCCATCCCGGTAATAGACGGGGCAGAAGCATACTGCGCAAACCAGAGGTCATAGGGGAGACGGCCTGTATCGAACATGGTCCGGTAATAATCCAGGTTAGTATAATACATAGGCGTATATCCCGCAGATTTTATTTTTTCACAGAAAGCAATGACCATATCTGTTGCCAGTGTTTTTCCAATGGTGACTCCGTTTTGCGCTCCGTAGCGCACCGTATCATACTCCAGATCAAAGGCAAGGGGCCAGGTGGTCTTATACTGTTCTGCCAGAGCAATGCAGTACTCTGCCTCACGGGCTGCCATCTGTGTGGTGTATGCATAGGAAAACCAGTAAATGCCGAAGGGAAGGCCCAGCCGCTGGCAGGCTGCTGCATTCCGGTGGAAATAGGTATCTACATTGTTCTGCCCGTATCCTCCCCGGAGCATGGCAAAAGCAATCCCTCCCTCTTTGACCTGATTCCAGTCTATTGTTCCCTGGTAGTGAGAAACATCTATTCCATTTAAAGCCATATCTATCCTCCTTTCGAATAAGAGGAAACCAGCCTTCTGATTTCCTCTAATATATCATATGACCCCAAACACCCGGCGGTTATGCATTTCATGCCTTGACAAGGAAGGAAAAACATTATAAGATAAATTATGCTTTAAAAACTTGCAGAAGCGCAGATTGTATTGCGTTACAGGAAAAGCTTTCCTTATTATATGAGGGCTTGTACTGGTTTCGACGGGGGTTTTGAAGTTGAGGAAGCCATCCGCAGACTCCGGGACTGCGTATCAACCTGGAACTTAAATATAAACGCAAACAATAATAGAGTAGCGTTAGCTGCCTAATTGC
>DXFG01000081.1 GCA_019114545.1 Candidatus Blautia pullistercoris
GAAGCAAACTTTTTCTGGGCCTCACGCATAGAAGCGATTTTTGCCTGAAGGGCTTCTACGCTGTTGACGGTTTCCGGTACATTGCTTTCTGTTTTTTTAGCCATGGGAAATCCTCCTTAAAAAATGTAAAATGAAATAGTTTTATATAACAGAGAGAAGTGTCTCTGTTGATATTGATAAATATTTAACAAGTGTTGAGGTTATTATAATGCTTTGTTAAAAAAATGTCAATATCTTTTTCAGAAAAATTTTGCAACCTGTTCGGCAAATTGTATAGGTTTATTTTACTATATTTTCCTGAAAAAATAAAGAAAAAAGATTGTTAAATATATAATTATCTGAAAATAATGAAATTAAGAAAATTAAGTACAATATATAGAAGTTGCTGTTTGAAACCAAGAGAAAATTTGACAAAGATTTAACGAAATAAAATTGTGAAAAGTGTACAGAAAAACAGACGGCATGGTGCTGTTGTATTAATCAAAAACGGGAATATCTATACATTTTACTGCTCAGTCTGTGCCGCTTCGAGACTATGGTCTCAAAGCTATGCTCGACAAATTCGCATAAAATGTATAAATATTCCCGATATATGTTTTAATACGACAGCACCATGCCGTCCTTTTTATCTGCAGCGACAAGAACTATTTTTTCATGTTTTCTCTTTTACGCAGCCGGGAATCCAGGATCTTCTTGCGGATACGAAGAGATTCCGGCGTTACCTCCAGGAGCTCGTCTGTATCGATAAACTCCAGAGCCTGTTCCAGGCTGAGGATTTTAGGCGGTGTCAGCTTTAAGGCTTCATCGGCAGAAGAGGAGCGGGTATTGGTAAGGTGTTTTGTCTTACATACGTTCAGTTCAATGTCTTCCGGCTTTCCACTTTGTCCGATGACCATACCACTGTATACTTTCTCTCCCGGACCGATGAATAGGGTTCCCCTGTCCTGAGCGGAGAACAGACCATAGGTTACAGCTTCCCCTGTTTCAAAAGCGATGAGAGATCCCTGTTTTCGGTATTGGATATCCCCTTTATAAGGAGCATATCCGTCAAAGGCGGTGTTCAGAATTCCGGCTCCCTTGGTGGAGGTCAGAAAATCTCCCCGGAAACCGATCAGTCCTCTGGAAGGAATATGAAATTCCAGACGGGTAGTGCCGTCGCTGGCAGGACTCATACCCTGAAGTTCTCCTTTTCTTTCGCTGAGCTTCTGGATGACAGTACCGGAGAATTCTTCCGGAACATCTACATAGGCGATCTCCATAGGTTCCAGCTTCCGGCCCCGCTCATCTTCTTTGTAGATAACTTCAGCCTTACTTACAGCAAATTCATAGCCTTCCCTGCGCATGTTCTCGATAAGTACGGAAAGATGAAGTTCCCCTCTTCCGGAGACCTTAAAGCAGTCAGTGCTGTCTGTATCTTCCACACGAAGGCTCACATCGGTGTTCAGCTCCCGCATGAGACGCTCTCTTAAATGACGGGAAGTGACGAATTTTCCTTCCTGTCCTGCAAAGGGGCTGTCATTTACCAGGAAATTCATGGAAATGGTAGGCTCAGAAATTTTCTGGAAAGGAATGGGCTCCGGATTTTCCGGGGAGCAGAGAGTATCCCCGATGTGGATATCTGCAATACCGGAGATGGCTACGATAGAACCGATGCCGGCTTCCTTAACTTCTACTTTATTCAGACCATCAAACTCATAAAGCTTGCTGATCTTTACTTTTTTCATTTTGTCAGGATCGTGATGATTACACAGAACTACCTCCTGATTTACCCGGATGGTCCCGTTTTCTACTTTACCTACGCCGATACGGCCTACATATTCATTATAGTCAATGGTGCTGATCAGAACCTGGGTAGGCGCTTCCGGATCTCCTGTTGGAGCAGGGATATATTTCAGGATAGTCTCAAAAAGGGGCTCCATGCTTTCAGGAGTGTCTGCCAGATCCAGTACTGCATGGCCGGTTTTTGCGGAAGCATACAGGAAAGGACAATCCAGCTGTTCATCAGAAGCGTCCAGATCCATCAGAAGCTCCAGAACTTCATCAATGACTTCATTTGGACGGGCTTCGGGACGGTCGATCTTGTTGATACATACGATTACATGAAGATCCAGGTCCAGAGCCTTTTTCAGAACGAATTTTGTCTGAGGCATGGCTCCTTCAAAAGCGTCTACCAGAAGGATCACGCCGTCTACCATTTTCAGGACACGTTCTACCTCGCCGCCAAAATCCGCATGTCCCGGAGTATCAATAATATTGATCTTGGTGCCTTTGTAATGTACGGCTGTGTTTTTGGAGAGAATGGTGATTCCTCTTTCCCGCTCGATATCATTGGAGTCCATGACTCTTTCCCGGACCTCCTGATTCTCACGGAAGACACCGCTTTGACGGAGAAGCTGGTCTACCAGAGTGGTCTTGCCGTGGTCAACGTGAGCGATGATAGCCACGTTGCGAATATCTTCTCTTGATGTTTTCATATATAACGATAACCTCTTTTCTTTATCTATAGGAGTTTTTTCCTTAAAATCCGGAGATTATTCTATCATACTTAAATATAAGTATCAATAGAGGAATCTTCTGAAAATCAAAGGATTGGACGGCATGATATCCGGAATTTTTTCCAGAGAGGAGAGGGGGCAAAAGAAAAAATAAAAAAACTTGTTCTAAAACTCCGGTTCCATGAATAAACATGATATAGACAAGATACCAGAAAGAGGAAGGGGAAGAAATCATGGCAGATAAAATCATTGAAAATAATCAGGTGTCTATAATAGGGAAGGTAGCGTCCAGCTTTACCTTCAGTCATCAGGTATTCGGAGAAGGCTTTTACCTGGTGGATGTTCTCGTTAAAAGGCTCAGCGACTCAGAGGACAGGATCCCTCTGATGGTTTCTGAGCGTCTGGTAGACGTAAGCCAGGATTATGAAGGAGAATATATCATGGTACAGGGACAGTTCCGTTCCTACAACCGTCATGAAGAAAAGAAAAACCGGCTGGTTCTCTCAGTGTTTGTAAGAGAACTTTCTTTTGTGGAGGAGGCAGACGATTCCATAAAGACCAACCAGATTTTTCTGGACGGTTATATCTGTAAACCGCCGGTCTACCGGAAAACGCCTTTGGGAAGAGAGATTGCCGATCTGCTTCTGGCAGTGAACCGGCCTTATGGGAAATCCGATTACATACCCTGTATATGCTGGGGAAGGAATGCCCGGTACGCTTCCGCCTTTGAGGTAGGCGGCCATGTGCTCTTGTGGGGCAGGATCCAGAGCCGGGAATATATTAAGAAGCTGGGGGAAAATGAAACGGAGAAACGGACGGCCTATGAGGTGTCAGTGAGCAAACTGGAGTATGCGGATTAGCCCCGCATACCCCGGGAAGCAGTAGTTTTTGCCGTTGTTTTATTGCAATATTTTTACAGGTGTAGTAATATATACACAACTCTTAATGAAATTAAACCGAAAAAGCCAGTCTGTAAGAGGTGTATTATTATGGAAGAAAGAGGATTGACACAGATTTACTGCGGCCCCGGGAAGGGAAAGACAAGCGTGGCCATCGGGCAGGCGGTAAGAGCTGTCGGCTATGGAAAACGAGCCATTGTGATCCAGTTTTTGAAAGGAAAGGCAACTACACAACTGGATTATCTCTCTGTCCTGGAACCGGATATTCGTCTGTTCAGATTCGAGAAGAAAGACAAATATTATGAGGATCTGACAGAAGAGGAGAAGCAGGAAGAGAATCTGAATATCCGGAATGGATTGAATTTTGCCAGAAAAGTGCTGATTACAGAGGAATGTGAGATGCTGATTTTGGATGAGATCCTAAGCGCTTTAGAGCTGGGGATCGTTTCAGAAGATGAAGTAAAGGGATTAATCGAAGCAAAGGATGATGAGACAGAACTGATCCTGACCGGGACGATGATCACAGATGCGTTAAAGGATGCAGCAGACAGGGTGGTCTCTCTGGAAATCATCAAATAGCTTTGGAAGCCAGGTTAGAAAAAACATAAGAGAACAGCAGAAGGAGGAAGAGATATGGCTATTTTTAAAGGTGCAGGTGTAGCGATTGTCACACCAATGAAGGAAAACGGAGACGTGAATTTTGAGAAGCTGGGGGAAATCCTGGAAGAGCAGATCGCAGCAGGAACAGATGCGGTGATCATCTGCGGAACTACCGGAGAATCTTCTACTCTCTCTCATGAGGAACATATGGAGGCTATCCGGTATACCATCGACAAGGTAAATAAAAGGATTCCGGTGGTGGCAGGTACAGGCTCCAACTGCACAGAAACTGCCATTATGATGTCCCAGGAAGCAGAGCGTATGGGAGCAGACGGTCTTCTGCTTGTCAGTCCTTATTACAATAAAGCTACACA
The DNA here is from genome assembly GCA_019114545.1 of Candidatus Blautia pullistercoris. Lineage (GTDB taxonomy): Bacteria > Bacillota > Clostridia > Lachnospirales > Lachnospiraceae > Blautia > Blautia pullistercoris. The sequence goes on from DXFG01000081.1 coordinate 4,369, forward strand.
GAAAGGACTGATTGCTCATTATACCGCTATTGCAAATTCTGTAAAGCTTCCTATTATCCTGTATAATATCGCAGGACGCACAGGGATCAATATTGAGCCTAAGACACTTCTGTATCTGGCAGAAAATGTAGAGAACATCGTAGCTGTAAAAGAAGCATCCGGAAATATTTCCCAGATTGCAGATATTGCGGCTATGTGCAAGGGAAAGCTGGATATTTACTCCGGAAATGATGACCAGATCACACCGATCATGGCTCTTGGCGGCATTGGAGTAATCTCTGTGTTGTCCAATATTGCTCCGAAATATACCCATGACCTTGCCATGAGCTATCTGGAGGGAGATGTGCAGAAGAGCTGCGAAATGCAGTTAAAGGCGCTGCCTCTGGTGCGGGCTTTGTTCTGTGAAGTGAATCCTATTCCGGTAAAGGCAGCCATGAATCTCATGGGTAAGGAAGTGGGTCCTCTTCGTATGCCGCTTACAGAGATGGAAGAAGCGCACAAAGAGACCTTAAAGAAGGCAATGATTGATTTCGGATTGGAACTTGCATAAGTATAAACAGAGAAAGACACAGAAGAAACGAGGAAGAAAATGGTCAGAATAATTATGAACGGCTGCAACGGCCATATGGGCCAGGTGATCGCCGGACTGGCGGCCCAGGACCCTGAAGTGGAAATGGCAGCCGGGATCGATCTGGAAGACAAAGGGTTATACGCATGTCCGGTATTTACTGACATTGAGAAATGTGATGTGCCGGCAGATGTTATGATTGATTTTTCATCAGCAAAAGCTACGGACAAGGTCCTGGAGTACTGTGGAAGCAGAAAGCTGCCTCTGGTGCTGTGCACTACAGGTCTGTCACAGGAGCAGATCCGGAAGGTGGAAGAAACGGCAAAGGAGACAGCCATCCTTCGTTCTGCCAATATGTCTCTGGGGATCAATACCCTGCTGAAGCTGATCCAGGATGCCGCAAAAGTCCTGGCTGCAGCAGGATTTGACATGGAGATCGTAGAGCGCCATCATAATCTGAAGGTAGACGCTCCCAGCGGAACAGCTCTGGCTCTGGCAGACAGCCTGAACGAGGCTATGGACAACCAGTACCATTATGTTTACGACAGAAGCCAGAAGAGAGAAAAGCGAGACCCCAGGGAGATTGGCATTTCTGCAGTAAGAGGCGGAACGATCGTGGGAGATCATGAAGTGATCTTTGCCGGTCCGGATGAGGTCATTGAATTTAAGCATACGGCGTATTCCAAGACTGTTTTTGCCAAAGGCGCAGTAGAAGCGGCCAAGTTCCTGAAGGGAAAAGGCGCAGGTCTGTATAATATGAGCCATGTGATCAACGCTGGAAAATAAAATCAGGAAAAATAAGAAGGGGCAGTCGCATTAATCAGATCCGAGAATATTTAATGCGGCTGCTCCTTCTTTTTGTATAAAAAAAGATAAGAATGTGCATATTAACAGCAGACTAAAAAGAAAAGGAGAAACAGATATGAAAGCAAAAGATATAAAAAAATTTGCCCTTTGTCTGCTGGCGGCGCTTATTCTGACCGGAGGCGCGGCATGCGGAAACGACAAGAACATGAACAATGACAATGGAACCGCCTCTGAGAACTCTGTACATGACGACGGCGTGGTGGGCGATACCGGCGAGGCGCTGAAAGACGGCGTAGAGGACCTGGGCGAGGATGTCAGAGACGGTGTGGAAGGTGCAGGAGATTCCATAAGAGATAACGCTGAGAACGCTACAGAGAACCGATAAGCTGGTACGTCATTTCATAATTAACTGACCAAGAAACATCCTACGCTATTGGCGCAGTTAATTGGTGAATGATGTACTGGAAAAGACTTTTTTGAGAAATGGAGGATACGGACAGTGATATGAAATCAGAGAAAATGGTAAAAACTGTCTGTATTCTCCATACAATTTTACAACTGTGTTTCTATACATAGAAATCCCTTAAAATTTTCTAAAAACGGTTGAACTGGAAATATGATATTGGTATAATAATGGTACATTACAAGAAAAGCTCTTGTAAAATACACGTAAAGGGGTTGGACATAATGAAGTTTGTAATTAGCGGAAAGAACATTGATGTTACAGAGGGCCTGAGAAAAGCAGTCGAGGATAAACTGGGAAAGCTGGAAAGATACTTCACGTCTGACACAGAGGTTATTGTCACACTGAGTGTGGAGAAGGAGCGGCAGAAGATCGAAGTGACCATTCCTGTAAAAGGAAATATTATAAGATCAGAGCAGGTCAGCAGCGATATGTATGTCTCCATTGATCTGGTAGAAGAGATTATTGAAAGACAGCTGAGAAAGTACAAGAATAAGATTATCGATAAAAAACAGAGCGGTACAGGCTTCCAGCCTGAATTTGTAGAGCAGGATTATGAAGACGACGGCAATGAGATCAAGATCATCCGTACCAAGAAATTCGGATTCAAACCCATGTATCCGGAAGATGCCTGCGTACAGATGGAACTGCTGGGACATAACTTTTTCGTATTCTTAAATGCAGAGACCGAGGAAGTCAATGTGGTTTATAAGAGAAAGGGAAATACCTACGGACTGATCGAACCGGATTTCGGCTGAACCATGGTCTGTCCGGCAGGACAGGCAAGTTATAAGGCTTTATGAAAAAAGCAGGAAGTCCTTCTTTGAGGCAGCATTGCCCAAGAGGGACTTCCTGTTTTGCGTGAATGGGCTTTTCCCTATCCGCTTGTTCCGGCAGGGTACAGAGAAGAAGCCATATGTAAAAATTATTCAAAAAGCTCTAAAAATTCTTCTTTTTTTTCTGTAAAAGGAAGGGTAGAATATCAATTAGTGAAAACACGTTGAAAAAAAGGAGGAAAATTTATGCGGAACGTGATTAACCTGAATCAGAATTGGAAGTTTATCCAACAGGACGCAGGGCTTCCGGAAAGCCTGCCGGCAGACTGGAAGACTGTACAGCTGCCTCATTCCTGGAACGCTATTGACGGACAGGATGGAAATGGATCCTACGACAGAGGAAGATACTGGTATGCAAAGACTTTTGAAACTCCAAAGCAGCCTCTTGCCGGAGGAAAAGTATATGTGGAGATCCTGGCAGCAGGCCAGCAGGCAACCGTATATGTAAACGGTACAGAGGTGACCTATCATGAGGGAGGATATTCTACTTTCCGTGCAGATATCACATCTCTGTGTAAGGAAGAGGGAGAAAATCTTCTGGTCATTGCCTGCAGCAACGAGTATAAAGACAGTGTATATCCTCAGTCAGCAGACTTTACTTTCTACGGCGGACTTTACAGAGGCGTGAACCTGATCAGTGTGCCGGAGGCACATTTTGATCTGGAATATTATGGAGGTCCGGGTATTCAGGTAACACCAAAGCCATGTGACTGCAAAGGTGCGGCTTTCGAAATTGTTTCCTATGTTAAGAATGTAGATGAAAACTTTACCGTACTGTACTCTGTTTTGGATGCAGAGGGTAAAGAAGTAGCCAGCGGCTGCCGGCCTGCTGACAGCACCGGTATTACCCTTTATGTGCCGGAGGCACAGAAATGGGAGATTGACAGCCCATATCTGTATACCGTAAAGGCAACTCTTCAGAGAAGAAACGAAGCATACGATGAGATTTCTGCAAGGGTAGGTGTCCGCAGCTTCTCCTGCGATCCCGACAAAGGGTTTATCATCAATGGCAAAGAGACACCTCTGCGCGGCGTGAGCCGTCATCAGGATATGCTTTACAAAGGCAATGCATTGACAAAAGAAGACCATTACGCAGATGCGGCACTGATCAAAGAGCTGGGTGCCAATACTATCCGTCTGGCTCACTATCAGCATTCACAGGACTTCTATGATGCCTGTGACGAGATGGGCTTTATTGTGTGGGCAGAAATTCCCTTTATCAGTGTATTTAACAAAGATCCGGAAGCTCATCAGAACTGCATCAGCCAGTTAAAAGAGCTGATCATCCAGAATTATAATCATCCGTCTATCTGCTTCTGGGGAATTTCCAACGAGATCCTTATCGGCGGTATTTCCGAGAAACTGGTAGAAAACCACAAAGAGCTGAATGCTCTGGCAAAGGAACTGGATCCAACCCGTCTTACAACTATCGCCCATGTGTCTATGACACCTGTGGAAAGCCCGATGCATGGTATTACCGATGTAGAGAGCTACAACCATTACTTTGGCTGGTACGGCGGAAAGATGGAAGACAATGGTCCCTGGATGGACAACTTCCACAAAGTACATCCGGACATTTGCGTGGGACTTTCCGAATACGGCTGTGAAGGTATTATTACTTATCACGGACCAAATCCTGCCTGCAAGGATTACAGTGAAGAGTATCAGGCCCTGTACCATGAGCATATGGCTAAGGTTCTGGACGAGCGTCCATGGATCTGGTCCAGCCATGTATGGAATATGTTTGACTTCGGCTGTGCAGCCAGAAATGAAGGCGGCGTGGCAGGACGTAACAACAAAGGCCTGATGACCATTGACAGAAAGACTAAGAAAGACAGCTATTATATTTATAAAGCCTACTGGAACAAAGAGCCTATGGTTCATCTCTGCGGTAAACGTTATGCACAGAGAGCCGGGGAGACTACTCAGATCCGTGTTTACTCCAATCTTCCAGCCGTTACTCTGTACCTCAACGGAGAAAAAGTGGCAGAGCAGACTGGGGAAAAGGTATTCGTATTTGACGTAGCTCTGGCTGACGGATTTAATACCATTGTGGCAGAGGCAGGAGATATCAAAGATACCATGACTCTGGAAAAAGTAGAGAAAGAGCCTTCTATCTATGTGCTGCCGGAAGTTAACGAGAGAGCAGAAGGCGTTGCCAACTGGTTTAAGACCATTGGAGACATGGACTTAAAGGCACCTATGGAATTCCCGGAGGGAATGTACAGTATCAAAGATACTATGGAGGAACTGGCAGCTAACCCGGAAGCCATGGAAATCGCTGCAAAAGCTTTTAAGCTGACTATGAATATGACTGTAAAACCGGGAGAAGGCATGTGGGATATGATGAAAGCCATGACTCTGGAAAAGGTGGGAGAGATGGCAGGTTCCCTTGTGCCTGAAGGATTTATGGAAAGCATCAATGCCCAGCTGATCAAGATCAAAAAGAACTAAATCACGGCAGATGGAACTGCCGCATGAAACAAAATCCAGAATATTTATATATTTTATTGCTCAGTCTGCGCAGCTTTGAGCCTATGGTCTCAAAACTGTGCTCGACAAATTCGCATAAAATGTATAAATATTCCTGACATATGATTCATGCGCCAGTTCAGATCTGGATGATTTTCAGGAATATCTCAACATTATTTCTATAAGAAGTTGGGATATTCCTGATTTTTTTGTCAGGGGAGGGAATTCTTTGTTCTTGTGTTCATACAGGGAAAGTGTTACAATAAACGTTGACAGTTTAAAAATTGGATAGTTATAGGAGTGCAATGCATGAATGTAATCGAAAAAGTGTTTGGAACCCACAGTGAGCGGGAATTAAAAAGGATTAAAGCTACTGTGGATAAAATCGAGTCTCTCCGGCCTCAGATGCAGGCTTTGACAGATGAGGAACTGAGAGGAAAGACCAGAGAATATAAAAACCGTCTTCAGGAAGGAGAAACCCTGGATGACCTTCTGCCGGAGGCATTCGCCACTGTCCGGGAAGCTGCAAAGCGTGTTCTGGGCATGGAGCATTACCGGGTGCAGCTCATCGGCGGCATCATACTTCACCAGGGCCGTATCGCAGAGATGAAGACCGGTGAAGGAAAGACACTGGTGTCCACCCTTCCTGCCTACCTGAATGCACTGGAAGGAGAGGGCGTACACATTGTAACCGTCAATGATTACCTGGCAAACCGTGACGCCCAGTGGATGGGAAAGGTTCATGAATTTCTGGGACTTACCGTAGGTGTAGTGCTGAACTCTATGAAAAATGATGAGAGAAGAGCCCAGTATGCCTGCGATATTACCTATGTGACCAACAATGAATTGGGATTTGATTACCTGCGTGACAACATGGTGATCTATAAAGAACAGCTGGTACAGAGAGAGCTTCACTATGCCATTATCGATGAGGTGGACTCTGTGCTTATTGATGAGGCCCGTACCCCTCTGATCATTTCCGGACAGAGCGGCAAGTCTACCAGACTTTACGAAGTCTGCGACATTCTGGCCAGACAGCTGGAGCGAGGCGAGGCCAGCGGCGAGGTTACCAAGATGACCGCCATCATGGGTGAGGAGATCACCGAGACCGGGGATTTTATCGTTAATGAAAAGGACAAGATCGTAAACCTGACAGAGCAGGGCGTTCATAAGGTAGAGGAATTTTTCCATATTGAGAACCTGGCAGATCCGGAAAACCTGGAGATCCAGCACAATATTAATCTGGCTCTCAGGGCGCATAATCTGATGTTCCGGGATCAGGACTATGTGGTAAAAGATGACGAGGTCCTGATTGTAGATGAATTTACAGGACGTATCATGCCGGGCCGCCGGTATTCCGATGGTCTTCATCAGGCTATCGAGGCAAAAGAGCATGTGAAGGTACGCCGGGAAAGCAAGACTCTGGCAACCATTACTTTCCAGAATTTCTTTAATAAATATAAAAAGAAAGCCGGTATGACCGGTACCGCTCTTACGGAGGAGAAGGAATTTAGGGATATTTACGGAATGGATGTTATCGAGATTCCTACTAATAAACCTATTGCCCGTGTGGATCTGGAAGATGCGGTTTACATGACCAAAAAGGAAAAATTCCGGGCTGTAGTGGAAGCGGTTAAGGAAGCCCATGCAAAACAGCAGCCGGTTCTGGTAGGTACTATCACCATTGAGACATCTGAACTTTTAAGCCGTATGTTGAAAAGAGAGGGGATTCCTCATCAGGTACTGAATGCCAAGTTCCATGAAAAAGAGGCGGAAATCGTGGCCCATGCCGGTGAAGCAGGCAATGTGACCATTGCCACCAACATGGCCGGCCGTGGTACGGATATTAAGCTGGACGAGGTGGCCAGAACAGCCGGAGGCCTGAAGATCATCGGTACGGAACGCCATGAGTCCAGACGTATTGATAACCAGTTAAGAGGACGTTCCGGACGTCAGGGAGATCCGGGTGAATCCAGATTCTACCTGTCCCTGGAAGACGATCTTATGCGTCTTTTCGGCTCTGAAAAATTAATGAATATGTTTAAATCTCTGGGCGTGGCTGAAAATGAGCAGATTGAGCATAAAATGCTTTCCAGCGCCATTGAAAAGGCCCAGAAGAAGATCGAGAGCAACAACTACGGGATCCGTAAAAATCTGCTGGAATATGACCAGGTAAACAATGAGCAGAGAGAGATCATCTATAAAGAGCGTCGGAGAGTCCTGGATGGCGAAAACATGCGGGATGCAATCTACAAGATGATCACAGATACAGTAGAGCATGCGGTAGATATGGTATTTTCTGATGATGTGGATCAGGAAGAATGGGATATGAATGAAATGAATGCTGTTCTACGTCCTATCATCCCGTTACAGCCCATTACCCGTGAAGATATCAAGGGTATGAAGAAAAACCAGGTGAAACAGAAGCTGAAAGAAGAGGCTGTAAAACTTTACGAGGAGAAGGAAGCAGAATTTCCGGAAGCAGAGCAGCTTCGTGAGCTGGAGCGAGTGATCCTTCTGAAGGTTATCGACCAGAAGTGGATGGATCACATTGACGATATGGATCAGCTCCGTCAGGGAATCGGTCTTCAGGCTTATGGACAGAGAGATCCGAAGGTGGAGTATAAACTTCAGGCCTATGAAATGTTTGACAGTATGATCGCTGCTATTCAGGAGACTACTCTGCGGCTTCTGTATCATGTGCGCCTGGAGCAGAAGGTAGAGAGAGAACAGGTGGCTCAGGTGACAGGAACCAATAAAGACGATTCCGGTCCGAAGAAACCTGTACAGAAGGCAGAAAAGAAGATATACCCTAACGATCCCTGCCCCTGTGGAAGCGGAAAGAAGTATAAACAGTGCTGCGGCAGGAAGAAGATCAGCTGATCGTCGGGGAGAAATATAGAGGAACGCAGCCGTTTGGTCCTTATGGCCGGACTGCTGGTGGAAAATGGCAGAAAACTGCTGTAGGTATAGGTGACTGTAACTGCAGCAGTTTGTCAGTTAAAGTTTTATGAAAAAAGGATGAAGACTTCCAGTCTGCGTGATAAGGAGGAATGGCTATGGGACAGATGGTGGATTTTACCATGGAGAGAGAAGGCCTGGTCATACCGGGAGACCGGGTGGAGTTGAAGGAAGATCAGGCGATCACTATGTCTGGAGTCATGTACTACTATACGATCAAACCGGCAGTGGCCATGTCCAGTAACCTGAAGAAGCCTTTGACCAAGCTTACAGGTACAGTGCGAAAGGTAGAACCTCAGGTGAGTATCTACATGGTAACGGTAGAGATCGATGAGTAAGAAGGAGGAAAACAAGAGTGGTTGAATTAGACGGCTTTAAGACCAGGCTGAACGGGTATACCCAGCCCCTTAACGAAGTGCGGGAATCCCTTGACCTGGAGAACAAAGAGCAGCGGGTGGAGGAGCTGGAAAGAGAGATGGAGGCTCCGGGATTCTGGGACAATGCAGAACGGTCCCAGAAGATGATGAAAGAATTAAGTGCCTTAAAGGGCGATATGGAGGTCTATCATAAGCTCCAGGACCAGAAAGAAGAGATCGAACTGATGATAGACATGGGCTATGAAGAAAACGATCCTTCAGTAATTCCTGATATTGAGGAAATGATGAAAGAATTTGAAGAGGAGTTTGAAAATATCCGGATCAAGACTCTGCTCTCAGGAGAATATGACAAATGCAGCGCCATTGTAACCCTTCACGCGGGAGCCGGAGGAACGGAATCCTGTGATTGGGCCAGCATGCTTTACCGTATGTATCTGAGGTGGGCAGACCGGCATGGATTTTCTACAGAGGTTCTGGACTACCTGGATGGAGAAGAAGCGGGAATCAAATCCGTGACTTTCCAGGTAAACGGGGAAAATGCCTATGGATATCTGAAATCGGAAAAGGGAGTTCACCGTCTGGTCAGGATCTCTCCCTTCAATGCCGCAGGAAAAAGACAGACTTCCTTTGTTTCCTGTGACGTGATGCCGGACATTGAAGAGGATCTGGACGTGGAGATCAATCCCGATGATCTGAAGATCGATACCTACCGTTCCAGCGGTGCCGGCGGCCAGCATATCAATAAGACCTCTTCGGCAGTGCGTATTACCCATATTCCCACCGGAATCGTGGTACAGTGCCAGAATGAACGTTCTCAGTTCCAGAATAAAGATAAGGCTATGCAGATGTTAAAGGCGAAACTGTATATGCTGAAACAGCAGGAGAATGAGAAGAAGCTTTCCGGTATTCAGGGTGAACTGACGGAAATCGGCTGGGGCAATCAGATTCGATCTTATGTCATGCAGCCATATACCATGGTGAAAGACCACAGGACCAATGAAGAAACAGGAAACGTAGATGCAGTGATGAACGGAAATATTGATAACTTTATTAACGCTTATCTGAAATGGTCCGCTTTGGGAAAAAAGGAAAAATAGTTGCCTAAAGAGATAAAGTATGGTACTATCTTTTGTGGACGCACAAATGTATTTTTGGAAAGAACAAAGGTGAAACCTATGGCAGATCACAACAAGTATTACGTAGTAACGGAAAAGGCGGTGCCAGATGTCCTTCTGAAAGTAGTGGAAGCAAAGAAACTTTTGGACACCCAAAAGCTGGATACCGTACAGGAGGCAGTGGATGCGGTGGGGATAAGCAGAAGCTCCTTTTATAAATATAAAGATGATATTTTTCCCTTTAAGGAGAAAACCAAGGGGGAGAACATTACCTTTATTCTTCAGATGGATGATGAACCGGGACTGCTTTCAGCGGTACTGGCGGCTATCGCCCAGTTTCACGGAAATATCCTGACCATTCATCAGAGTATCCCTATGAACGGCGTAGCCGGTCTTACTTTAAGTGTGGCGATCCTTCCCACAGAAGGGGATGCGGCGGCGATGGTGGATAATATTGAGCATATTAAAGGTGTGCATTATCTGAAAATATTAGGCAGAGAATAGGCAGAGGAGAAGATTATGATTCAAATTGCAGTGTTAGGCTATGGAACGGTAGGTTCCGGTGTAGTGGAAGTATTGGATACGAACAAAGAGAGTATCAAAAAAAGAGCGGGAGAGGAAATCCATATAAAGTATGTGCTGGATCTCAGGGATTTTCCGGGAAGTCCCATTGAGAACGTTCTGGTCCATGATTTTGAAACGATCATAAGTGACCCGGAAGTGAAGATCGTAGTAGAAGTTATGGGAGGAGTGGAGCCGGCCTATACTTTTTCAAAAAGAGCCCTGGAGGCAGGAAAGTCCGTATGTACCTCCAATAAGGAACTGGTTGCCAGACATGGCCTGGAATTGATCGAGATTGCCAAGGCTCATAAAGTAAATTACATGTTTGAGGCCAGCTGCGGGGGCGGCATTCCCATTATCCGTCCGCTGAACTCTTCTCTTACAGCAGATGAGATCGACGAGATCACAGGGATCTTAAACGGAACCACAAACTATATCCTGACGGAAATGGGAGACCGGTATGCAGATTTTGATGCTGTATTGAAGGAAGCCCAGGAAAAGGGATATGCGGAGAGAAACCCGGAGGCAGACGTGGAAGGCTATGACGCCTGCAGGAAGATCGCCATCATTTCTTCTCTGGCCTATGGAGCTCATGTAAATTATGAGAGTATTTATACCGAGGGAATCACGAAGATCACCGCTGAAGATATGAAATATGCCAGCCTTCTTGGCATGAAGGTGAAGCTGCTGGCTACCAGCAAGAGAAAGGGCGAGAAATTTTATGCAATGGTATGCCCGGAACTGGTAGGAAAGAATAGTCCTCTGTATAGTGTAAACGGTGTGTTTAATGCTATTTTTGTACATGGAAACGTATTAGGAGACGCTATGTTCTACGGCAGCGGAGCAGGAAAACTGCCTACCGCCAGCGCTGTGGTGGGAGATGTTGTGGACTGTGCAAAACATCAGGGCAAGACGGTAGTGACTTACTGGAGCAGCAAGGTTCTGGATCAGGTTGACATAAAAGATGTAGAACATAAATTCTTTGTAAGGGTGAAAGGAAACCTTCAGGAAGACAAAGAGAAAATCGAAGTGCTCTTTGGAAAAGCAGAATTTATTTCTGTTCCGGGACTGGACGATGAATTCGGGTTTGTTACAGAAATGATGAGTGAAGGAACGTTTGACGAGAAAGCGGCTGCTTGTCCGGAAATCCTGGGCAGGATCCGTATCAGAGCATAAGAGGTAGAAGAACATGAAGTATATTGTGGTTTTAGGAGACGGTATGGCAGACCAGCCTCTGGAGGAACTGGGAGGAAAAACTCCTCTGGAATACGCAGACACCCCCGGGATGGATAATCTGGCCAGATGGGGAGAAATGGGAATGGTAAAGAATGTTCCCCGGGGAATGGCGCCGGGAAGCGATACGGCAAATCTTTCCGTACTTGGATATGATCCAAAGATCTACTATTCCGGCAGATCTCCTCTGGAGGCCCTGAATATCGGCGTGGATATGCAGGAGGGAGATGTGGCGATACGTGCCAACCTGGTGACCCTGACTCAGGAGGAGAATTACGAGGATAAGCGAATCCTGGACCACAGTGCAGATGAGATCACTACAGAGGAGGCGAAAATCCTTCTGGAAGCAGTAAAAAAGGAGCTGGAAAATGAGATTTTTCAGTTTTATACCGGCACCAGCTACCGCCACTGCCTGATCTGGAAAGAAGGGATGACAGTGCCCCTTACTCCTCCTCACGATATCCGGGGAAAGGAAATCGGGGAATACCTTCCCGATGAGCCGGCTCTTCTGGAAATGCAGAAAAAGAGCTATGAGATCCTGAAGGATCATCCTGTAAACCGGGCCAGAATGGAAAAAGGGCTGAATCCGGGAAACAGTCTGTGGTTCTGGGGGGCAGGCACAAAGCCTTCTCTGGATCCTTTTGAAGAGAAATTCCATAAAAAGGGAGCCATGATCTCCGCCGTGGATCTTTTAAAGGGAATTGCCGTAGGGACCAGCATGAAAAATATTTATGTGGAAGGAGCCAACGGCGGCCTGGATACCAATTATGAGGGAAAAGCAGATGCGGCTTTGAAAGCATTGCTGGAGGACGGCTGCGACTTTGTATATGTTCATGTGGAAGCTCCTGACGAGATGGGCCATCAGGGAAGTATAGAAAAGAAGATCAAGGCCATCGAATATCTGGATCAAAGAGTGGTGGCCAGGATCAAAGAAGGTATGGATGCTTCGGGAGAGGATTACCGGATGCTGGTGCTGCCGGATCATCCGACCCCCATCTGTGTGAAGACGCACACCTCCGATCCTGTTCCCTATGTGCTCTATGACAGCAGAAACAAAGAAGAGAAGGAAGGAGTCTGCTACAGTGAGGCAGAAGCCGGAAAAACAGGAAAACTGCTGGAAAAGGGACATGAGCTCATCCGGTACTTGTTGGAAGAATAATATTAAGAAAAATACCCCCTATCACACTTTTGCGGAAATGTGATAGGGGGCTTCTTTTACATATAGCTGTTAAAGGGCTGTTCCTGAACAGGGGGATCTTCCTTAGGTCTGGGATTATCCAGCTCTCCGGTGATGTCCATATAGAAATGGGCCCTGGTGTTTGCAATATAAGGCTCCAGCCAGAGTAATCCGATATAACAGGTGAAGATACAGGCAATAGAAAGAGGAATAAAACTCAGGCTGATATAGAAATATCTGCCCTTGTTCCCCTTCATCAGCCGGCAGCTTGCTTTCATGGATTCTATGGCGCCCATCTGGGGATTATCCAGAAGCAGATAGTTGGACAGTCCGAAGAACAGGGAGAGGATAAGTCCAACCAGAGCCGTTATCAGAGAACCGCCCAGAGAGAAAGACAAAGAGGTCATGCCGCTGGTGCGGTAGCTTAATACATATAAAGGAAGGGAAAGAAGCACTTCTGCCAGAAGCAGGATCAGATTTACAGTCAGGAATCTGTCCGGCTGCAGGGTGAAAGGGCTGATCAGGTCTTTCAGGCTGAAAGGCTCTTTCCGGTTCATGTTCAGGAGCAGCTTCATATAGCCTGCCTGAAAAAGTGAAATAAAAAGACTGACAATGTAGATCATGATCTGACAAGTGATGATACTCAGCACACTGTATGGATTCAACAGGGCAGTGATCACCAGAGTCAGAATAAAAGAACAAATAAATATAAGCAGGCAGGCAGCAACAGGAAGCCCCCATTGTCCGCTCAGGGCCTGTCTGGCTAAGGCTTTTAGGTCTGATGATGAACGTCTCATATAATTATCTCCAATCTGAATAAGGTTTGCTTGACTGCGGATCTTGTAGTATAATCTTCTATCATAATTTTTACAGGAAAGGCGGGAAGGATATGAGTCAGAACAGAAACCGGCAGCAGGAAAGAGGAATTTATATCTGCGGTCTGATCCTGCTGGGGCTGCTGGCCTTCTGGCTTGGAGCAGAGCATTTTCTGGGCCTGGAGTTTTCTCTCCCGCCCTGTGTGTTCCACAGCCTTACCGGACTGTACTGCCCGGGCTGCGGAGGAACAAGGGCCTGCCGTCTGCTGCTTTCCGGTCATATCTTTCAGTCTTTTTGGTATCATCCAGGAGTAGTGGTTGCCGCCGCCCTTTATGTATGGTTCATGGTTTCCCATACCATAGAGTCCTTGTCAAAAGGCCGCCTGAAGATCGGTCTCCCTTACACAGATAAATTTCTCTATCTGGAAGCGGCGGTGATCATACTCCAGTGTTTTGTAAAAAATCTGGTGAAGATTCTGTGGGGAACAGGAATCCTTTAAATATAGTTGTCTCCTGTTCCGGCAGGGGGCTGTTGGTATTCCGGGTAATCTCCTCCGTCAGGATAGGAATATCCCGGATACCCATCTCCTCCATTAAAATAATCATAGTAGTCGTTAAAGAAATCTTCGTAAGCATCCCCGCCGTTGTCATAGTAAGGAGTGTCCGGCTGGGAATAGGAATCTGAACCGGATCCGGAAAACTCACTGGTATATTTCTCGATAAAGTTATAAAGATCCTGCTGGGTGATATTGTCGGATGTAAGCAGATCCATGTAGTCCTGGAGAAAGCTTCTTCCTAAAGGAGAGGAGACTGCCAGGGCGCAAAGAACAAGGATCAGTGCTGTCAGGATCGCCAGCAGGGCGCTGGAAATTGCCAGGCCTGCCTTGGCTGGCCCGGGACGGGAAAATCTGCCTTTGGAAAGGCAGGAAAATAAGATCCCCAGTCCGGCGAAAGGAATAGATATAAAAGGAAAACAGCAAAGAGAAACCAGCGCCAGGATTCCCATGACCAGAGAAAGGGTGGCAAAATTCTGGTTCCCGTCATAATACCGGGGAGGCGGGGCAGGGGCCGGATCCTCAGGCCGGTAAGGCTGATAGTAATTGCCTTCGGTTTGATTGTCCATAAGTGTAGAACCTCATTTCTGTAATGTTTTTACCTATTTTAGCATGTAAAGATAAAGGGGGCAAGACCTCCTTGATTTTTAGAAAAATACGTGATAGAGTTTTATGGGTTAAGGAATCAAAAAAGAAAGGGAAAATAACTATATGGATATTATTCAAAAGATTACCCAGGAATTAAAGGTAGAAAAATGGCAGGTGGAAGCTGCCGTTAAATTAATAGATGAGGGAAATACCATTCCCTTTATTTCCAGATACAGAAAAGAAGTAACCGGCGCATTAAACGACGAACAGTTGAGAAATCTTTCTGAGCGGCTGAACTATCTGAGAAATCTGGAAGATAAGAAGAACCAGGTTCTGTCCAGTATTGAAGAGCAGGGAAAACTGACAGAGGAGCTGAAAAAACAGATCCTGGAAGCAGAGACACTGGTAGTAGTAGAGGATCTTTACCGTCCGTACCGCCCCAAAAGACGGACAAGGGCAACCATTGCCAAAGAGAAAGGTCTGGAACCTTTGGCCAATATCCTCCGGCTTCAGACTACAGATAAGAATCTGGAGGAAGAGGCACAGGCTTTTATTTCAGAAGAAAAAGAAGTAAAGAATGCTCAGGAAGCCCTGGCAGGAGCTATGGATATTGTGGCGGAGAGTATTTCCGATGAGGCAGACTACCGGATCCGTATCCGGAAGATGACCATGAAATCCGGACTTCTGGTATCTTCAGCGAAAAAGCCTGAGGAATCTACAGTCTATGATATGTATTATGAATATGAGGAACCGGTTTCTAAGGTGGCAGGCCATAGAGTCCTGGCCATCAACCGGGGAGAAAAGGAAAAGATCCTTACGGTAAAAATCCAGGCCCCGGAAGAAGATATCCTCCGGTATCTGGAAAAGCAGGTGATCACAAGGGATAATCCCAACACTACGGAAACCCTGAAGGCTGTAGTGGAAGACAGTTACCGCCGCCTTATCGCTCCTGCTATCGAAAGGGAGATCCGCAGCGATCTTACAGAAAAGGCCGAGGACGGAGCCATCAAAGTGTTTAAGAAAAATCTGGAACAGCTTCTTATGCAGCCTCCCATCGAGGGACAGGTGGTCCTGGGCTGGGACCCGGCTTTCCGTACCGGCTGTAAGCTGGCGGTGGTAGACCCTACAGGAAAAGTTCTGGATACAACGGTGATCTATCCTACGGCTCCTACTACACCGGCAAAAATTGCCGCAGCAAAGGAAACTCTGAAAAAACTGATCAAAAAGTATCACATTACCCTGTTCTCTGTGGGAAATGGAACTGCCAGCAGAGAGTCTGAACAGGTTATTGTGGAGCTTTTAAAGGAAATTCCGGAGAAAGTCCAGTATGTGATCACCAACGAGGCTGGAGCTTCTGTATATTCTGCCAGCAAGCTGGCTACAGAGGAATTCCCCAACTTTGATGTGGGCCAGAGAAGTGCGGCTTCTATTGCCAGAAGACTTCAGGATCCGCTGGCAGAGCTGGTAAAAATCGATCCGAAATCCATAGGTGTTGGTCAGTACCAGCACGATATGAACCAGAAAAAACTGGGAGAGGCCCTTTCCGGAGTGGTGGAGGACTGTGTAAACCGGGTAGGAGTGGATCTGAACACAGCCTCTGTTTCTCTCCTGGAGTATGTATCCGGGATCAGTAAGGCCATTGCTAAAAATATTGTGGCCTACCGGGAAGAAAACGGACGTTTTGAAGACAGAAAAGACCTCTTAAAAGTGGCAAAACTGGGACCAAAGGCTTTCGAGCAGTGTGCAGGTTTTCTGAAAATCCGGGGCGGAAAAAATCCTCTGGACGGCACCAGCGTTCATCCGGAAAGCTATGAGGCAGCAGAAAAGTTCCTGGCTCAGATGGGAATGAAGCCAGAGGATATCTTCAGCGGCCCGGCGGTATATTATGTGAAGGACTACGGCCAGATGGCCAAAAAACTGGGAGTGGGAGAGATGACCCTCCGGGATATCGTAAAAGAACTGACAAAACCCGGCCGTGACCCAAGAGAGGAAATGCCAAGACCGATCCTCCGCACAGACGTGCTGGAGATGAAGGATCTGAAAGAGGGCATGATCCTGAAAGGGACGGTCCGGAATGTTATCGACTTCGGTGCTTTTGTGGATATCGGCGTTCATCAGGACGGTCTGGTGCACATTTCCCAGATGACAGACCGGTATATCAAACACCCTCTGGAAGCGGTAAGTGTAGGGGACATTGTTGAGGTTAAGGTATTATCGGTAGATATGAAGAAAAAGAGAATTTCTCTTACCATGAAAGGTATCCATTAAAGGAGATCCTTCCATGGAGAGATTTCCCCATCAGCGGGTATAAATTACTTTAAAGAAGAAAGAAGGGCTTAACATGAATGCAAATCGGGAAAGAATTGCAAAACTTCAGCAGGAAATGAAGGCTGAAGGAATGGACATGTATTTAGTGCCTACTGCAGACTTTCATCAGTCTGAGTATGTGGGAGATTATTTTAAGGCAAGAGCCTGGCTTTCCGGCTTTACCGGTTCAGCAGGTACCCTTGTGGTGACACAGGATCAGGCCTGCCTGTGGACAGATGGAAGATATTTCATCCAGGCGGCGAAACAGCTGGAAGATACCGGAGTTTCCCTGATGAAAATGGGGGAGGAAGGAGTTCCCACAGTGGATGCGTTTATCCGGGAAAATCTGCCCGAGAAAGGTTGTCTTGGCTGCGATGGAAGGACCATCAGCGTTTCCGAAGGAAAGGAGTATGAGAAACTTCTTGACGGCAAAGAAGCAGTGCTGAAATGCGGCGTTGACCTTGCAGGAAAAATCTGGACAGACCGTCCGGAAATGTCCAGAGAGCCGGTGTATGTCCTTGATGTGAAGTACGCCGGAAAGTCCCGGGAGGAAAAGATCGCTCAGGTCAGAGAAGAAATGGAGAAAGCCGGAGCGGATATCCATGTGCTCTCCAGCCTGGATGACATTGTATGGCTGCTGAATATCCGGGGAAATGATATCGAATATAATCCGGTAGTGCTCTCCTATATGATCCTGACCATGGATCAGGTGCATTTTTACGTTCAGGAAGAGGCGGTGCCTTCGGAGGTCAGGAAGGAGCTGGAAGAGGCGGGAGTAGCCCTTCACCCCTATTTCCAGGTATACGAAGATGTGAAAAAAATAGATCCTGCCAGGAAGGTTATGCTGGAAGAGACCTGTACAAACTATACTCTTTATAAAAATATTCCCCAGGGGACAGAATTTGTTTTCCGGGCCAATCCTGCAGCCATTTTCAAGGGAAATAAGAATGCCGTGGAAATGGAAAATCTGAAGATTGCCCATATCAAAGACGCCAGAGCAATGTGCCGGTTTATTTATTGGCTGAAGAAAAATGTGCCGGGCGGAGAGGTTACAGAATACAGTGCTTCTATGAAGAGCCGGGAATTCCGGATGGAAGATCCGGATTGTCTGGATCTGAGCTTTGAGACTATCTGCGCCTACGGGCCAAATGCAGCTATGTGCCATTATGCGCCTACAGAAAATAACTGTGCAAAAGTAGAACCCAAAGGATTCTTCCTTATTGACTCCGGCGGCCAGTACTGGCAGGGAACCACGGATATAACCAGGACCATCGCAGTGGGCGAGCTGACACAGGAGCAGAAAGAGCACTTTACTTTGGTACTTCAGGGCCATATCCGTATGGCTATGGCCAGATTCCAGTACGGCTGCAGCGGAGCCAATCTGGATATACTGGTACGAGGACCTTTGTGGGAGCATGGCCTGGACTTCAATCACGGTACGGGACATGGCGTGGGATATCTCCTGAATGTTCATGAAGGTCCCCAGAATATTAACTGGAAGATCCGTTCCGGGGGCAGGAGAGGGAATGCCACACCTCTGGAAGAAGGGATGCTTACCTCTGACGAACCGGGACTGTATCTGGAAGGGGAATACGGAATCCGTACAGAAAA
>DXFG01000082.1 GCA_019114545.1 Candidatus Blautia pullistercoris
CGGCATTTTCTTCTTCCGCCAGTTCTCTGGCATAGCGGATCATATCCGGAGTCAGGTCTGTTCCTGTAACCTCGTGTCCCATTTTCGACAAAAGAATCGTAAAGAATCCTGTGCCGCAGCCTACGTCCAGGATCCGCAGATTTCCCTGGGGAAGATACTTTTCGATTTCTTCCTGCCATCTTTCGGCAATGGGATCATGGAGCTCCGCCTTCCTCTGTTCCTTAAAGCCGCTGCTGCGTTTTGTCCAATAGTTGGTGATCCGCTCTTTCCGGTTATCCTTCTCCCGGGAAATCTTTCCATAGGCGATCATTGGGCCGGATTCTTCTACCTGAAGGCTTCCTGTCTGGTAAAGGATCACCCCATCATTTTCTCCATAAGCTACTTCCAGAATATGGCCCTGATAATCCTTGACCATTCCCAAAACTTCTCCTGCCCGGATCATATCTCCCGGCATTTTGTTTGGATACCACAGGCCGTTCTGGGAAGCAGACTGGTAAATAATGTCCCTTACTTCCAGAGGATAATAGATCCTATAGTCTTTCTGTCCCAGATAAACCCCCAGATGGCAGAGGATATTCCGCACGTCCCTCCGTGTAGAATGGGATTCCTCTCTGGTCCAGGCTCCCATGCCTCCTCTTTCAATGAGAATACTGGGGATCCCGTAGGCGTAAGCCGCATAGTTATAACAGCCTCCCTTGGCCACTGTAGAGCAGACCATGTAGGGTACGTCCACCTGCTGGGCCATTTCCCTGGAGATTTTTACCGTCTCTTCTGAAGCCTGCCCTGCATAATACACATAGGGGGCAAGCTGTTCATAGCTGTCTCCGCTGTGAAGGTCAATATAATAATCTGCTATAGGAAAAAGTTCCTTTTCGATTCCCCAGGCCAGCCGCTCCATCTGGGTTCCCTCCCTGTTTCCAGGGAATACCCGGTTGAGATTCTTCCCGTCCTCATATCCGA
This sequence comes from Candidatus Blautia pullistercoris, assembly GCA_019114545.1. GTDB lineage: Bacteria > Bacillota > Clostridia > Lachnospirales > Lachnospiraceae > Blautia > Blautia pullistercoris. The sequence goes on from DXFG01000082.1 coordinate 961, forward strand.
AACTGCCGCTTCTGTTTTCAAAAGCTTCCCGGTTGATAACCTTTACGATCACTACTGTTCCTGCAATTTTTTCTGTTTTCAGCCTGTCGGCCAGTTCTACAGCCGCCTGGATCCCTACATATTCTTCTGCATGGATCCCCGCAGTGATCAGCACCGTCTTTCCCGGCTCTTCTCCGTTTAAAATAGTAACAGGAAGCTGAAACTCTCCGTCTGCAAGAGAGAGGAAGCCGCTGACTCTCTCACCCGGTTTTACATGAAAACTTCCTAACTGAAAAATTCCATTTTCGTTCATAATCTTATCCTTATCTATGTCTAAAAAAGTTTTGATTTCCTCCATTAGGGGAGGTGTATGTCTCGCCTAACAGGGTCAGTTTATCAGAAAGTCAGCAGACCCACAAGCCCGGCGGGGGGATATAAATTGTCTCCTGATCATTTTTCGCAGATATGAACATTGAAATCTTCTTAAGATACTTGTATAGTCAAATACCCCGAGCATCGGTGTATTTGACCCTTGCGGCAGTCGCCGAATGGACATGCAAGCATGTCCGCCTGGCTCGTTGCCCACAGAAATAAAGGAAGATAGTACGCAAGATAATATGTAAGATCATGGAGCTGTCGTATGTATCGTCTATTTCTGAAAAAATAGGACGCATAACAGCTACTAACAATCTGGAAGCAAACCCCCATTTACGAAAGAATAATAAAATCAGATCCATTCATTCTTCTTTGAAGATCGAGGCCAATTCTCTGACTTTGGGACAGGTCAGAGATGTAATCAACGGGAAGACTGTACTGGGTGAAGCAAATCAAAGATATATAAAGATTTAATTCATTGTCCTTTGAGAATCAAAAGAGCTGCTGTATTAGTCAAAGATATCTTTTGTGAAACTATCCTTCTTTAAGAAAAAAGGCCGACCCATAAACTGCGCCAGCCTCTTCTTTCCTATACCATTTTATTATTTTCTATAAATAATATCTTCTCTGCTTGGTCCGTTGGAGATCATGGTGATGGGGAATCCCAGCTTCTCCTCTACGAACTCAATATATTTCCGGCAGTTCTCCGGCAGATCTTCATATTTCTTAATGCCTCTGATGTCGCATTTCCAGCCTGGCAGCACCTCCAGCACCGGTTTTGCCTTTTCCAGAAGATGTGTGGTTGGGAATTCTGTGGTTACTTCCCCGTCAATTTCATATCCCACACATACAGGGATCTCATCTAAATATCCCAGTACATCCAGTACTGTAAAGGCCACATCTGTGGTTCCCTGGATACGGCAGCCATATTTGGAAGCCACACAGTCAAACCATCCCATTCTTCTGGGACGTCCGGTAGTTGCGCCGTATTCTCCGCCGTCGCCGCCTCTGCGTCTCAGCTCATCTGCCTCATCGCCGAAAATCTCAGATACGAAAGCCCCTGCGCCTACCGCACTGGAGTAAGCCTTGCATACCGTGATCACCTTTTTGATCTCATAGGGGGGAACTCCTGCTCCTACGGCACCGTAAGCTGCCAGAGTGGAAGAAGAAGTTACCATAGGATAGATTCCATGATCCGGATCTTTCAGAGAGCCTAACTGTCCCTCTAAAAGGATTTCCTTGCCCTCTTTCAGGGCGTTCCACAGATACAGAGAAACATCACATACGTAAGGCTCAATCATCTCTCTGTACTGACGCAGCTCTTCCATAATGTCGTCCGGATTCAGAGCAGGTTTGTGATATAAGTGCTCCAGTGTAACATTTTTCTTCTCGCAGACATTTTCTACTTTTTCCCG
>DXFG01000083.1 GCA_019114545.1 Candidatus Blautia pullistercoris
TTAATATTTTTTTAGAGTATTTTAATTGAGCCTTTTTATTTCATCCGTTAAAATAGTGATAGAGTAAAGAGACAGAAAATATACTGCCGGAACGGAGGTAACTATGGGAGAAAAAAACTGGCTTCAGGTGCCGGAAAGAGTAGGAAAGAATATCATCATGGGACAGGCTATGAATCTGCTGGACGGCGTTCTGGACTACAAGGAGCTAATGATGGGATATGCCTGTGCGATCAAAGAGATCAACACAAAGTTTGAGGTGTTGGACACGGAGTTTGAAGTCAGGTATAAAAGAAACCCGATCAGTTCCATTGAGACCCGTCTGAAGAGCCAGATGAGCATTCTGGAAAAGATGGCAAAACTGGGACTGCCGCCTACACGGGAAAATATAGAAAATAATCTGAATGACATTGCAGGGATAAGAGTGATATGTTCTTATATTGACGATATTTATCTTCTGGCCGATGCCCTGACCAAGCAGGACGATATTCGGCTGATCAAGAGAAAAGACTATATCCAGAATCCCAAGCCCAACGGCTACCGCAGTCTTCATCTGATCGTAAGCGTTCCCATCTTTTTTGCCGAGTCCACAAAGGAAGTAAAGGCGGAGGTGCAGATCAGAACCATCGCTATGAACTTCTGGGCAAGTCTGGAACATCAGATCAAGTACAAGAAAAATGTGGACCATGCGGAGAAGGTGATCGCCCGGCTGAAGGAGTGCGCAGACGAAATTGCCCATGTAGATGAGACCATGCAGGAGATCCGGGCAGAGATGGATCATATCCAGGAAAAGCCTACGGATATGGAAGCGCTGTATGAAAAGCTTAAGAAAATAGATATTAATCTCATGTAATTCTGAAGCCTGAAGCGCAAGAATTATAAAAATATGAGCAATGAGCAGATTGACTCTCTACTCCTTTTTCCATATGATAAAATCAAAAAGCAGGAGAAAGGAGAAGAACATTGAAAGAGAACGCAAAAGGAAGAGTGACGATCCCTACAGACCTGGATGTTGTTCCCGAGACACTGGAACTGCTGAAGAGATGGGGAGCAGATGCCATCCGCGACTGCGACGGCACAGACTATCCGGAAGAGCTGAAAGAGGTAGACGCAAAAGTGTATTCTACCTATTATACCACAAGAAAAGATAACGGATGGGCCAAGGCAAATCCGGATGAGATCCAGCAGATGTATATTATGACCCCTTTTTACACTGCTGTCAGCGATGACTTGTCTGTTCATCTCATGGATCATCTGTATCCGGATATGCTGAAAGTAAACGATCACGACGACATCACCAGGTGGTGGGAAGTCATAGACCGGACTACAGGGGCTGTGGTTCCCCCAACACAGTGGAGTTATGACAGTGAGACAGGAGATGTGACCATACACAGCGCAGAGGCTTTTCATGATTATACGGTCAGCTTTCTGGCATATATCATGTGGGATCCGGTCCATATGTATAATGCGGTGACAAACGGATGGGAAAATTTTGAAAAGCAGATCACTTTTGATGTGCGCCAGCCAAAGACCCACAAGTATTCTATGGAGAGACTGAAAAAATTCATTGCGGATAATCCCCATGTAGACGTGATCCGATACACCACATTTTTTCACCAGTTCACTTTGATCTTTGATGAACTGGCAAGAGAGAAATATGTGGACTGGTACGGATATTCTGCGTCAGTAAGTCCTTATATCCTGGAGCAGTTTGAAAAAGAGGCAGGCTATAAGTTCCGTCCGGAATTTATCATTGACCAGGGGTATATGAATAACACCTACCGCATTCCTTCAAAGGAATTTCTTGATTTCCAGGCTTTCCAGAGAAGAGAAGTGGCGAAACTTGCAAAAGAGATGGTGGATATCACCCATGAATGGGGAAAAGAAGCCATGATGTTCCTGGGAGATCACTGGATCGGAACGGAACCTTTTATGGAGGAATTTCCGTCTATCGGACTGGACGCTGTTGTGGGAAGTGTGGGGAACGGCTCCACACTGCGGCTGATCAGCGATATTGAAGGGGTAAAATACAGAGAAGGACGTCTCCTGCCATATTTCTTCCCGGATGTATTCCATGAGGGCGGAGATCCGGTAAAAGAAGCCAAAGTGAACTGGGTGACAGCCAGAAGAGCCATCCTGAGAAAACCTATTGACCGGATCGGATACGGGGGCTACTTAAAACTTGCCATGGAATTCCCGGATTTCATTGATTATGTGGAAAGCGTGTGCAACGAGTTTCGGACCTTATATGAAAATATCAAGGGAACAACGCCCTACTGCATCAAGAAAGTGGCGGTACTGAACTGCTGGGGCAAGATGCGGGCATGGGGCAATCATATGGTCCATCACGCCATCTATTATAAACAGAATTACTCCTATGCAGGGGTGATCGAGGCCTTAAGCGGAGCGCCCTTTGACGTCCGGTTCATCAGCTTTGACGATATCCGTCAGGATCCGGGCATTTTAGAGGATATTGATGTGATCCTGAATGTGGGAGACGCTGATACCGCCTACACAGGAGGAGAGAACTGGACAGATGAAAAGATTGTTACTGCCGTAAAGAAGTTTATCTATAACGGCGGAGGATTTATCGGAGTGGGAGAGCCTGCAGGCCATCAGTACCAGGGCCATTTTCTCCAGCTTGCAACGGTCATGGGCGTGGAAAAAGAAACTGGCTTTACTTTAAACGTAGATAAATATAACTGGGAAGAACACGATCATTTTATTAAAGAAGACTGTACGAAAGAAATTGATTTCGGCGAAGGAAAGAAGAGCATGTATGCCCTGGACGGAACACAGATCCTTGTCCAGCGGGACAGGGAAGTACAGATGGCTGTAAAAGAGTTCGGAAAAGGACGCTGCGTATATATCAGCGGCCTTCCCTACAGTTTTGAGAACAGCAGGATCCTGTACCGTTCCATCATCTGGTCTTCCCATGATGAGGAAAATCTCTGCAGATGGTTCAGCTCCAACTTTAATGTGGAAGTTCATGCTTACGTAAAGAACGGCAAGTACTGTGTTGTCAACAATACCTATGAACCCCAGAGTACAACCGTGTACAGAGGGGACGGAAGCAGTTTCCATGTAGATCTGAAAGCAAACGAGATCATCTGGTACGAGATTTAAAACACATTCATCATCTGTCGGGAGACTTTATCTGTTCCTTCTCGTGATCCTGCCGGTACTTTATGGGAGTGATCCCGTAAAACTTCCGGAAGGTCTGGGTAAAATAGGACTGGGAGGAAAAGCCTGTGGAGCCGGCGATATCCGAGACTGAAAGGTCCGTATCCCGAAGAAGCTGGCAGGCGGCCTCCAGCCGGCGGCGGTTCAGATACTGAATGGGAGAAAAACCGGTGTACTTGGCAAAGGAATGGGCCATATAATATTTATTCATATGAGTCAGCCCTGTCAGTGTATCCAGGGTAATATGTTCTCCATAATTTGTGTCCAGATATTCTTTTATCTGGGCACATTCTTTTGTCATGCGCACGGTATTGATAGAGACAGGAACCAGCTGCCGGGAGGATCGGAGAATCCGCAGGATCAGGATCTCCAGAAGGTGCTGACAGATCAGCTCTGCACCGTAGCCTCCGGATTTTACTTCATAATGAATCTGGGCAAAAAGGTCCCGGATCATAGCCAGATTGTCAAAGTTACAGAAAATCTGAGCAGAAGCGGACTGGTCTTCTTCCTGAAAGGCGATGCCGTCGATTCCCAGGACATAATACTCAAGAGGTGTGCCTGGAATGGACTGTTCCGTATGTTCCAGATAGGGGGGAATGATGATCAGATCCCCGGTTTCTATGGGACGGATATCCCGGCGAAAGAAGAAATTCCCCTTGCCGTTTAACACAAAGAAAATTTCTGTAAAAGGATGGGTGTGGAGGACGCTGGGCCAGTCTCTTTCATCCTTAGACAGAGAGATGGACAGCAGCCGGGAATTGATCTTGGGGAGTTCCTTTTCTTTTATGGAATAATGTCTGTGGCTCATACCGCCGCCTCCTTCTGATTACAAAATGATTGTACCTATTGTAGATATTATACAAAAAATAACGAAGAAAAAGCAAGGGTTTGCGGATAAAATGACAAAAAATATTTATATATCGTGGTTGTATTGTCAAAAATAGCAATAATTATAAAAGAAAAGGCAATATCTGTATGGAAGCCACATTTAAAATAAGGTATGATGTAAAAAACAGGAAAAAAGGAGGTAAAATTTATGAAGAGAAAAATGGTGAAAAAGTTGATCTCGGCATCTCTTGTTTCTGTAATGGCAGTTTCCATGCTGTCTGCATGCGGAGGTGGATCAGATAACAGCGGCAGTGGAGACGGCGGAAGCGACAGCGAAAGCGGAGGCGGGGATGTGCTGAAAGTCGCAGCCTTTGAAGGTGGAAACGGAGCGGATATCTGGGAGAAGATCGCAGCAGCTTTTGAGGAGGAGACAGGGTGCGAAGTAGAATTAGAGTTGTCCTCCGAACTGGATCAGGTACTGACAAAGGATATACAGAACGGTGATGTTCCGGATATTGTATACTATAACCTGGGACAGGCCAGCGGATTTACAGAGACTATGTTGAAAGAAGAGGCAGTTGCGGATATCTCTGACGTGTTTGATGATGAGCTTAAGGGTAAGATGCTGGACGGAATCCTTGAGGGAACAGCTGCACAGCCTTACGGCGACGGCAAGATCTATCTTGCGCCGATCTTCTATACACAGACAGGATTCTGGTACAACGCAACCCTTGTAGGCGAGGGAAAAGAATATGCGGTTCCAACTACCTGGGATGAATTCTTTGAACTGGGACAGCAGGCAAAAGCAGATGGAAGAGCACTCTTTACATATCCTCAGTCCGGATACTTTGACGCCACTATCTATGCTATGCTGGCACAGGCAGGGGGAATTGACTTCTACAATAACGCTCTGACCTATGACGCAGATACATGGACTTCTGCTGAAGGCAAAAAAGTTCTGGATACAGTGGCTCAGCTGGTATCTTCTGACAACATCTGGGCAGATACAGTTGCCAACGCCAACACAGACGGCGGATTCAAGATTAACCAGCAGGCAGTTATTGACGGTGAAGCCCTTTTTATGCCAAACGGAAGCTGGGTAGTAGGAGAGATGGCAAACACAACTCCTTCAGATTACGAGTGGGGAGTAATGGGTGTTCCGAAATGGAGCGCTGATGAGAGCCAGTCTGTATATACCTTTACCGAGCAGATGTGGATCCCGGCAGATGCCGCTAACATTGACCTTGCAAAAGAATTTATCAAATTTATGTACTCTGATACAGTTGTTGATCTGTGCCTTGCAAATAAGACAACCAATGCTGAGACCGGAGAAGAGTCCGATTCTCCTATCGTGGTTCCTGTAAAAGGCGCAGCTGACAAACTTCCTGAGGGAGTGATCAAGAGCAGCTTCCAGACAGGCGATGATGTGGTAGCTGTTACAGGTACATGGGCAACAACCGCTCCTATCGAAGGTCTTGACATGAAAGGATCTATTTACGGACCGATCGATTCCATCAGCAACGGGGATATGACTGTAGACGAATGGCAGAGCCAGCTCGTAGATGTATGGGAAAGATGCGCAGCCGCTATGGAGTAAACATCTGAATAAGAATAGCATATGTGCTGAGAAAACGGTGAGTTATTACAGCTCACCGTTTTTAAAAGAAAGGAGACATAGTATGAATCGAAAACGGGCCCGGGGACGCTTTATCTTTTTCTGTATCGCACCAGCGGCTATACTGGTCACTCTTTTTATTTTTATTCCCACCATCAACGTGTTCAGGATGTCTCTGTACCGCATGGGCGGAATTACAAACAGAAAAGAATTTGTAGGTCTGTATAACTTTAAATCTCTTCTTGCAGACAAAAATTTTCTCCAGGCAATGCAGAACTCCATTGCCATTATTGTTCTTGTAACGCTGTGCACAATATTCTTTGCAATCCTGTTTGCAGCCATACTTTCCCGGGGAAAATTTAAGGGTAAAAACTTTTTCAGGATCATTTTCTACATACCGAATATCCTCAGTATCGTAGTTATTGCCGGTATTTTTGGGGCTATCTATAATCCCAGTACCGGACTTCTCAACACGTTTCTCAAGGCCATCGGTCTTGGAAAGCTGACCCAGCAGTGGATGGGAAACCAGAATATTGTCCTTTATTCTGTAATCTTTGCCCTTGTGTGGCAGGCCATCGGTTACTATATGGTCATGTACATGGCCAGCATGGCGGCAATACCCCAGGATCTCTATGAGGCGGCTTCCCTTGACGGAGCTACGGAGATCCAGATGTTTTTCCAGGTGACGCTGCCCCTTGTATGGAGCAATATACGTACAACCCTGACCTTTTATATCATCAGTACGATTAACTTAAGCTTTCTGTTCGTACAGATTATGTCGGACGGAGGACCGAACGGACATTCGGAAGTATTCCTGAACTATATGTACAAGCAGGCCTATGGCGCAGGCGTTTACGGATACGGAATGGCCATCGGTGTTGTGGTATTTATTTTCTCATTTGCACTTGCGGCTGTTGTGAATAAGATCACAGACCGTGAAGTGCTGGAATTCTAGGAAGGAGGTGCAGATAGGATGAAAAAACAGAATCCGGTTACAAAGATTCTTTTTAAGATTATTGTATATGTAAGCCTGATCATTATGACCATCTCGATCCTGGTTCCGGTTGCCTGGGTGTTTATGGCAAGCTTCAAGCGCAATGCGGAATTTATTGGGAAGGGTACCAATCCATGGGCGCTTCCCCAGCAGTTCCAGTATCAGAACTACATCACCGCCTTTATAGATGCGGAGATGGGCAAATTCTTCCTGAATTCTGTGTTGGTTACAGCGCTGGCTCTTGTCCTGCTCCTGGTGATCGCTCTTCCGGCTTCCTACGCTCTTTCCAGATTTGAATTCCGGGGAAAAAAGATTTTAAATACTGCCTTTATGGCAGGGCTTTTTGTAAATATCAATTATATTGTGGTGCCTATTTTCCTGATGCTCAGTGACGCAAATAAGGCTCTGGGCGTGAGCTTTTTCCTGGATAACCGGTTCCTGTTGTCTTTGATCTATGCTTCCAGCTCCCTGTCCTTCTCCATATATCTGCTCAGCGGATATTTCAAGACACTTCCCAGAGGATATGAAGAGGCGGCTTATATTGACGGATGCGGATATTTCAAGACAATGGTGCAGATCATGATCCCCATGGCGAAACCCAGTATCCTGACAGTGATCCTGTTCCAGTTCTTATCCTTCTGGAATGAATATATCATCGCCTTTACGATCATGGATGAAAACAGCACCCTTGCAGTGGGGCTTAAGAACCTGATGGCAGTGGAAAGGACGGCCACAAACTATGGCATCATGTATGCAGGTCTGGTGATCGTTATGATCCCGGTACTGATCCTCTATATGTGCGTACAGAAGCAGCTGACAGAAGGCATGACCCTTGGAGGTCTGAAGGGATAAGGAGGAAATGCTATGGGCAAAGTGATTAAAAACGTGATCCTGCTGGTCGTCTTTGTGGTGTGCCTGGGGCTGGTCATCATCGGACAAAGAAATATCAGCCTGACGGGGCTTTCCATGGAACTGATCGGACTTGTAGGACTGCTTGTCCTTCTGTTCCTCTATAACAGAAAATATAAGTGACAGATATGCAGGAAAAACACATGAAAAGAAAGAGCAGACACTCATTTTGGAGATGTCTGCTCTTTCTTTTTCAGGGAAGAACAGCGTTTGGCAGAGAGGGGGGATAAGAACGTCCCGGTATCAGGCGTTCACCATCGGTAAATCCTTCAGGTCTGTCTTTTAAGGTGCGGATCAGACAGGAACGCAGTTTTCGGATACGTTCCTGTCTGGAAGGATCCTTTATCAGATCCGTCAGTTCATGAGGATCTGAGGACAGATCAAAATACTGTTCCTGTCCGGTCTGAGAATACCAGATGTATTTGTCTGTCCCAGTGACGATCCAGTGGTTTGAAAAGATATCGTAGGAATGCTCTCCGTGGAGCCAGGTGCGCTGGATACTCTCCGGAGCTTCTGTAAGGGGAAGAAGGCTTTCTCCGTCTACAGAGGAAGGAATTTCAGCTCCTGCAATATCCAGAAGGGTGGGCATAATATCTCTAAGCTCTGCAATGCTGTGGCAGACAGAACCGGCTTTCAGACCCGGCAGTACATTTTTGCCGGCAGTGATGAACAGAGGAATATGGCAGCTTCCCTCATATGGCCGGGATTTCCGAAACATATGATGGTCACAGAGTTCCTCGCCGTGATCTGATGTAAAGAGAAATACCGTATCGTCATAGAGCTCCTGCTCGATCAGGGCCATGATCAGACGACCGATCTGATGGTCCAGATGGGTAATGCAGGCGTAGTATCCGATCTGTGCCTGGCGTATAAGCTCCGGGTCCTCAGGACCTGTCCGGGAGTTAAAGATTCTTCCCTCTTTCTTCAGATATTCCTCTGTCTCCCAGGTACCCACAAAGGGAGGGCGCAGATCTTTATCTTTGTAAAGATCGAAATAGTGCTGAGGAGCATCGAAAGGAGGATGAGGGCGGAGATAAGAAGCCATCAGGAAAAAAGGCTTCCGGGGATCCCGTCTTCTCAGAAAATCCAGAGATCTGTCCGTGACCCAGTTGGTTGGATGATATTTTTCTTGGTAGATCCAGGGGCGGGCCAGATAGCTGTTGCAGTCTATACCGGTGTCTGTCACATCTGCATTAATGCCCAGTTCCTGTTTCAGCCAGTGAAAATAGTCGTCTGCCACGAACTGGGACTCCCTGTATGGAACAGTACCGTACCTGGCACAGTGGAGATATCCGTCGTGGAGATCTACATTGTGAAATCCCAGAAAATTGCGAAGAGGATGGACATGCATCTTTCCTACGCACTGGGTATAATATCCGGCAGCGGACAGCTCCCCTGCCATTGTATGTTCATAATTCCAGGGAAGGCCGTCCTCATAGCCTACCCGACCGTGATGGCTCTGCTCCCTTCCGGTATGCAGTCCGGCCCGGGCGGCAATACAGCTGGGGCAGACGCTGTATGTACGGTCAAAGACCACTCCCTGGGCAGCCAGGCTGTCAAGGTAGGGGGTTTTGACGTCAGGATGCCCCATGTAGCCCAGGCAGTCAGCCCGGAGCTGGTCCGTCATGATTAATACAATATTAGGTTTCGTCATATTTGATACTCCTTGTTTGTTTGTGATCCGGCAAACCCTCGGCAATGGCCCGGATGGAAGAGGCATACTCTGAAGGGGTCATACCTGTCATTTTTTTAAACTGTCTGGAAAAATAGTGGATGGAGGAATACCCCAGAGATTCGGATATCTGGGTGAAATTCATCTGTTCATCCCGAATCATCTGCTTTGCGGCCTCAATCTTCAGGAGAGAATAATATTCGATGATCCCCCGGCCGCATTTTTCATGGATGAGCTTCTGCAAGCGGGAGCGCCCCATAAGATTGTCTATACAGATCTGTTCAACAGACAGGTGAGCAGACAGATGGACAGACAGATACCGGCTGATCCTTGCAAAAGCTTCCTCATCGGCATTTTTCTTTATGGTCTTATCCGGAGAAGGGGGCAGACCGGCAGGAATCTCAGGGACTGCCGCCTTTTTATAACGGCGGTAAAGGCCGATAAGAAACTGTTCCAGACAGGTGCGGATGATCTGGGCCCCTTCTGCAGGGGCATCCGGACGAACGGACAGAGAAGTCTGATAGGGATCGTCCAGCCTGCCGCTCAGATATTTCCGGGCCTCCTGAACGATACGTGCAAGGAGACGGCGGTCTTCTTCCCGGATATGCAGGATTTTTTTTCGGAAAAAATCCATCATGGGGCTGTCAGAAGAAAAGGAAATCACGATCAGGCAGGGGGCGGCTCCTTCTCCGGCTCTGACCCAGTGAAATTCATCAGGTTCATGGAAGGCGATCTGCCCCCGGGTCAGGACAAAAGAACGTTCCCCGGCTCCGATGGTAACGTCTCCTTTATCCACACAGACAAATTCCCAGAAGGGATGGGATTCTCCCGGAAAGTAAAAACTGTTCATATATTCAAAATAATGAAGGGAAAAGAGCTGATCGATGGCGAGCTGGTTCTGAAGCCGGATTCCCTGATAGGACATAGACTTTCACCTCCTTTGTCTGGATGCGGATCTCTTCTGTGTTCTTTTTTCTATCATATCCTATCTGTGCGGAAAATGCAAAATAAATAAGCGGATTGTGCAAATTAAATGGTATATCGGACAAAGATTTCTCCCCATGTTTCCCTTACAATCAGAGACAGAAAAGAATGGTCCAGAAAAAGAAAGGAAGAATAAAAATGGGACGTGTATCGGAACTGCAGATAAGAGAGGCTATTGCCAATTTTAATTTTACGGGAAGACTGAAAGACCGCCGGCCTTTTGGAAGCGGGCATATCAACGACACATATCTGCTCACATTTGAGATCGGCGACATGGGGGATATGAGTGCGATCCTTCAGAGAATGAACCGGGAGATCTTTACACAGCCAGTGGAACTTATGGAGAATATCGTAGGCGTGACTTCCTACCTTCGGGAAAAGATCATAGAAAACGGAGGAGATCCTGAGAGGGAGACACTTAATATCATTCCCGCAAAAGACGGGAAAGCCTATTATGTGGATTCTAAAGGCGAATACTGGAGATCCTATAAATTTATTACAGACGCAAAATGCTATGATCAGGTGGAAAAGCCGGAGGACTTTTATGAGAGTGCAGTTGCCTTCGGCAATTTCCAGAGACTCCTTGCCGATTATCCTGCAGACACCCTCCATGAGACCATTAAGGGGTTCCATGATACACGTGCAAGGTTTGAAGTTTTTAAACAGGCTGTCGCCCAGGATGTTTGCGGCCGGGCCGCCTCTGTGGACAGAGAGATTGAATTTGTCCTTGCCCATGAAGAGATAGCCAGGGTATTGGGAGAGTTCCAGGAGAAAGGACTGGTTCCTCTCCGGGTAACTCACAATGATACGAAGCTGAATAACATCATGATTGACAATACTACACGGAAAGGGATCTGCGTCATCGACCTGGATACAGTAATGCCGGGTCTTGCCGTGAATGACTTCGGAGATTCCATCCGGTTTGGGGCAAGCACTGGGGCAGAAGATGAAAAAGATCTGAGCAAAGTATCCTGTAGTATGGAGCTTTTTGAGATCTATGTAAAAGGATTCCTCCAGGGCTGTGCAGGCAGTCTTACTCCAACAGAGGTGGAACTTCTTCCAATGGGCGCAAAAGTGATGACTTATGAATGTGGAATGCGTTTCCTTACAGACTATCTCCAGGGAGACCATTACTTCAAGATCCACAGAGAAGAACATAACCTGGACAGAGCAAGGACACAGTTTAAACTGGTGGAAGATATGGAAGCAAAATGGGATATTATGAAGGAGATCGTGTACAGATACGGGAATCTGTAAGTTCGCAGAAAATTTGTGCGTTTATGACGATGAAATGCAGGTTTAGACTAGATAATTTGGCAAAAATGTGTTATCTTAGATACGTATCCTTAGCAATCTACTTGATTTGCGGATTATCATTATTTTTCTTCAAATACAGAGGGGGAAAATAACAAAAAGGTAAGGATAAAATTTCCGAATATTATTATAAGGACGGTGAGTAAAGCAATTGGAAAATTATACGAAGTACAGGTTAAAAAACAATGATGAACTGGCGTCTGTATTGGCTGATAAAGACAATCTGTTCATTATTGCCTGTAACAAGTGTTTCAAGGAATTTGAAACCATTGATGAACCGGAATGTGCGGAATTTGAAAAATTTGCTGCAGAGAAAGGGAAGACAGTTACAGGTACTGCAAAAGTTGATTTTTTATGCAACAAAATCCAGACAGAAAAGAAAATTCAGGATCTGATCCCGGAAGGCACAGAGAATGTTTTTGTGATCTCCTGCGGACTGGGAATCCAGACAGTGGCGGATCTGGCGGGAAAACCCGTATATGCGGCCAGCAATTCCCTGAATTACAGAGGCTATCACGGCATGGCGCTTACTCAGAAGAAGTGTGATGCATGTGCCCAGTGCTATCTGAATATAACCGGAGGCGTCTGTCCTATCGTTGACTGTTCCAAGAGTCTGGTCAACGGACAGTGCGGCGGTGCGAAAAACGGCAAATGTGAAGTAGACAGCAGCAAAGACTGCGCATGGGAAAAAATCTATCAGAGACTGGAAAAGCAGGGACGTCTTGAGGAATTCCTCCAGCAGCCGGTTCAGATGAGAGATTACTCCAAGATAAACTTTAAGTTTGTAAACGATTATGTGAAATCCATCCGGGCAGAACGTCTGGAAGGTTATTACGGCGGTGTTCATCCTTTAGAGCGCAAAGAGTATACAGAACATTTGGCTCTGAAGAGATTCCCGGATCCGGAAGAGGTAGTCATCCCTCTGTCCATGCATGCAGGAGCTCCGGCCAATCCGGTAGTGCAGGTGGGGGATACAGTGAAAGTGGGACAGAAGATCGGCGAGGCGGCAGCCTTTATCAGCAGTCCTGTACATTCCAGTGTCAGCGGTACGGTAACTGCTATTGAGAACCGTGGACATGCCACCAGAGGAGAATGTCTCTCTGTAGTGATCAAGTCTGATGGAAAGAATACCCTTCATGAATCTGTAAAGCCTCACAAAGGCCTGGAAGAGCTGACTCCCGACGAGATCGTGGAGATCGTAAAAGAAGCCGGTATTGTAGGTATGGGCGGAGCCGGTTTCCCAACATCTGTTAAATTAAAACCTGCCAAGCCGGTAGATACCATCCTTCTTAACGGCTGCGAGTGTGAGCCTCTTCTGACTGCAGATCATCGTGTACTCCTGGAGTTTGCAGATGATGTGATCTATGGTCTTAAGGCAATCCTTAAGGCAGTAGGGGCAGAAAAAGGGGTTATTGTCATCGAGGACAATAAGCCTGACGCTATCCGGCTTATGACAGAGAAAACCGCAGATCTTGAAAATATAGAAGTTGTAACAGCCAAGACGAAATATCCTCAGGGCGCTGAGAAGATGCTGATCAAACGTGTGACAGGAAGAAAGGTTCCAAGCGGCGGTCTTCCTGCAGATGTAGGCTGTATTGTCAGCAACATCAGTACTACCAAGGCTATTGCCGATGCCATTTTGACTGGTATGCCTTTGATTGAGCGTGTGGTGACCGTAACCGGTGAGAGAGTGAAGAATCCGGGGAACTTTATCGTAAAGATCGGTACCAACACAAAAGCTCTTATTGATTACTGCGGCGGGGTGACAGGAAATGACGTTACCATTAAGGCCGGCGGACCTATGATGGGATTCCTTCTTACAGATACCAATGTGCCTATCATGAAAGGCTCCAACGGGATCATTGCCGTGGATACAGATCATACAGCAGAGCAGCCCTGTATCAAATGCGGCCGTTGTATGGACGTGTGTCCTATGGAACTGTCTCCTCTGTATTTCGCAAAATTTGCGGATGAAGAGAATTGGCAGGGCATGAAGGACAAAAATGTTATGGATTGTATCGAGTGCAGATGCTGTGAATATATCTGCTCCTCCAAGATTCCGTTAGTGACAAAGATCAAAGCCGGGAAAAATGCAGTAAGGGGGATGAAGTGATATGTTGATTACCGAATTAAAACCCAGAGAAACCATCGAAGCTCTGGCAGAAGGGAAAAAAGTTTTTATCATTAACTGCCATGGCTGCAAGGAAGTTCATTTTCCGGTAAAAGAAGCGGATGAGCTCCAGAAAGCCTGGACCGCTGAAGGAAAAGTGACTGGGATCCTCACAACGGATTACATATGCAATCAGGAAAATATGGAGCTTCGTCTCCAGAATCATATGGATGAGATCCAGGCTGCCGACATGGTCCTTGTATTTTCCTGCGGTGTAGGTGTTCAGACCATTGCCGCTTATCTGGAAGAGAAAAAGGTATGCGCTGCCTGCGATACCTGTCCCCTTCCGGGATTCCAGGGTGTAACTCCTCTGGAGTATAAATGCGATCAGTGCGGAGAGTGTTATCTGAACCTCACCGGCGGGATCTGCCCCATCACTGCCTGCTCCAAGAGTCTGGTCAACGGCCAGTGCGGCGGCGCCAAAAACGGCAGATGTGAAGTAGACAGCGACATGGAATGCGGCTGGGAGCGTATTTACAGACGCCTTGAGCAGATCGGACGTCTGGATGTACTGAAATGTCCTACCCAGGTGCGGAACTTTGCAACAGATGATGAAGTTTAAAAGGAAAATGCAAAAATTTTAAGAATTAGGAGTAATGTATCATGAAGATTACTGAGTTATTTGAACGTGGCGAATTTGTTGTATCTGCGGAGGTTGGCCCCCCAAAAGGATTTCATGTAGAGCATTTGCTGGAAGAAGCAAAAACCTATTTAAGCGGTATTACCGCAGTAAATGTAACCGATAATCAGTCTTCTGTTATGCGTCTGGGTTCTCTGGCTATGTGCAAGGCTCTGAAAGATGAAGGACTGACTCCTATCTATCAGCTGACCTGCCGTGACAGAAACCGTATCGCTCTCCAGTCCGACCTTTTAAGCGCAGCTATGTTCGGAATCGAGAACCTGCTGCTCCTTACAGGAGACCATACAAAACTGGGCGATCATCCACAGGCAAAACCGGTATTCGATCTGGATTCCGTTTCTCTGATCCATGCAGTTACAAAACTGGAAGAAGGCGTGGATCTGGGCGGAAACGAACTGATCGGAGAACCGCCGAAGTTCGCCAAAGGGGCAGTCGTATCTCCCTGCAGCGACTCCGTTGACGCACAGCTTGCAAAGATGGAGAGAAAAGTAATGGCAGGAGCCGATTACTTCCAGACCCAGGCTGTTTTTGAGCCGGAGAAATTCATCAAATTTATGGAAAAGGCAAAACAGTTCGGAAAGCCTGTACAGGTCGGTATCATCATTCCAAAATCAGTAGGAATGTGCAGATTCATGAATAACAATGTGGCCGGTGTTCATGTTCCTGATGAGATGATCGAAGAGCTGAAGAAAGATAAAGAAAAGACCAAAGCCGGAATCACCGGTGTAGAGATTGCAGCCCGCATTATCAAAGAATGTAAACCATACTGCCAGGGCGTACATATCATGGCTCTTGGCTGGGAGTCCAAAGTACCGGATCTTCTGAAGGCAGCGGGAATTTAAGTGTAGCTGAAAAGCAGCGGACAGAGTCTTTTTTGAAAGGCTGACGTTGTGGAAAAAGTGCCTTTTCTGTGGATCAGAGAATCCACAGAAGGGGCATTTTTCGATCAGACAAAAATTCAAAGGAAATCTCTTGACAAGAAGCCCTTCCTATGCTAAATTTGATACAAGCAATGGAAAGGGAGTAGCTGAACATCCCAAAAGGATGGTTTTGTAATCGTCAATCGGTGCCGAGAGGCACCCGTAGCAAATGAGATAGCAAGACTTTTATTGTGGCAGATGTCATGATAAAAGTCTTTTTCTTTTATCATAAAAACAAAATACTCCGGACATCTGTCACAGAAGCCTGCAGATGAGAAGGAGCGAGAAAAATGACAGAAAGATTTGTAAAACAAGAATTAAGACAGGCAGAGACCGCAGGAGAAAGAGCTTTGGAAAGCCTTTACATCCTCAGAGACACTTTAAACAGCGCAAAGAACTGGGGACTTCTGGATCTTTTCGGGGGAGGGGCTTTTACAGGATTTATCAAGCACTCCAAGATGGAAACAGCCGCAGGGCTGATCACCCGGGCAAAGAAGGATCTGGAAAGCTTTCAGAAAGAACTGAAAGACGTTCCCGTGTCCCTGGATCTGAGAATGGAGATCGGAAGTTTCCTTTCCTTTGCGGATTTTTTCTTTGATGATCCGGTCTCAGATTATCTGGTATACTCCAGGATCCAGAACACCCGGGAGGATGTGGAAGATGGGATCCAGCTGGTAGAAGAACTTTTGGAAAAACTCAGGAAACAGTGGTAGAGGAGGAATGAAAATGGGTTGTTTTGGAAATTTATTATGGTTTATTTTCGGCGGCGCTTTAAGCGGTCTGAGCTGGTGCCTGGCAGGATGTCTCTGGTGCATTACCATTGTCGGAATTCCTGTGGGAATGCAGTGCTTTAAGTTTGCAGGGCTCAGCTTCTTTCCTTTTGGCAAAGAAGTACAGTACGGCGGCGGAGCAGGATCTTTCCTGCTGAATATCCTCTGGCTGATCCTTTCCGGCCTGCCTCTGGCTATAGAGCATTGCGTACTGGGAATTCTGCTGTGCGTAACGATCATCGGAATCCCCTTTGGTCTCCAGCATTTTAAACTGGCGAAGCTGGCCCTGATGCCTTTCGGGGCGGAAGTTTATTAAAAAATATGAAAAAAATCCCTGATCTGGCCGGCAATGATCTTCATCAATCTCTGCCTTGCCTCTACTGCGGCCCAGGCCACGTGAGGGGTAATCAGCAGACGGCTTTTATCCTTAACCGAGAGAAAAGGACTGTCGGCCGCCATGGGCTCACTGGACAGTACGTCCAGGCCGGCGGCCTGGATTTCTCCCTCATTCAGGGCCTGGGCGAGATCGGCCTCCCGGACGATGGGACCTCTTCCAAGATTGAGAAGAATGGCAGAAGATTTCATTTTACGGAAGGCTTTCAGATCCATAATACCTTCTGTGTACTGGTTCAGCGGGGCATGGATGGACAGGACATCCGATTCTTTTAATAAAGTGTCAAAGTCTACCTGGCAGTAGCCTTCCTGGGCGGGAGCCCCGGAAGCCGAATAATAGATCACCCTGGCGCCGAACATATCGGCAATGTCCGCAACTCTCCGGCCAATGGCTCCAAGCCCCAGGATCCCCCAAGTCATGCCCTGAAGTTCGTGGAAAGTATGACTGAAATGAGTAAAAAACCGGTCATTGACATAATGACCTTCTTTTACATAATCATCATAATAACGAAGTCTTTCCAGCAGATAGAAAAGCATGGCGAAGGTATGCTGGGCTACGGATTCTGTGGAATATCCGGCCACGTTCCTCCACTGGATGTTCCGGCGGGCCAGATAATCCTTGTCCAGGTTATTGGTGCCTGTACCGGTGACACAGACCAGCTTCAGATGATCTGCCAAAGAGATGGTTTTTTCATTGATCTGGATCTTGTTGATCACTAATACATCTGCATCCTGAGATCGCCGGGGAACTTCTTCAGAAGCGGAAAAAGGATATTTTATCACTTCACCAAGTGCCTGAAAGGGGGCATAATCAATATCTTCTCCCAGAGTATTTGCGTCTAAAAATACGATTTTCATATCTGTAACCGTCTCCTTTTTCTATACAGCTCATATTCATTGTATTCCATTATAGCAAAACTTGGACTACATAACAAATACCGGGAACCATATATGTGCAGGATATTTATATATCTGGTTAGAAATCTGATAGAAAAGCCGGGCAGCACAGATTAAAATTTTACATAGACCAGGCGGAAAAGCCACGGCCTTGTATGTGTACAGTTCAGATAGGGAGGTTTAAAAATGTTTGCAGACTATCATGTACATACAGAATTCAGCGATGATTCTGTTTATCCAATGGAAGATGTGATCCGGGATGCAGTGGAGATGGGAATGGGAGAAATCTGTATCACGGATCATGTAGACTACGGAGTAAAAAAAGACTGGGATCAGGGGGAGATCAGCTACCGAAACGGAGAGCCTCTGGCTAATGTGGATTATCCCGGATATATGGAAAAGATCCGTCAGATGAAAGAAACTTGGGGAGATAAGATCCGGATTCGCACAGGTATGGAATTTGGCGTTCAGCGGCATACCATCCCAGAATTTGAAAAACTTTTTCACAGATATTCTTTTGACTTTATTATCTTGTCCATACATCAGGTGGAAGACAAGGAGTTCTGGACCCAGGATTTTCAGAGAGGGAAGACTCAGGAGGAGTATAATCTGGGATATTATGAGGAACTTCTGACAGTAGTGGAGAAGTATAAAAGTTACAGTGTGCTGGGCCATATGGACCTGATCGCAAGATATGACGAGGCAGGGATCTATCCTTTTGAAAAAATAAAGCCCATGGCAGAAAAATCCTGAAAATCGTTATTGCAGAAGGAAAGGGGATCGAGATCAATACTTCTTCTCACAGATACGGACTTCAGGATACCATGCCTTCCGCAGATATCCTGAAGCTTTACCGTGATCTGGGAGGAAAGATCCTGACTATCGGCAGCGACAGCCACAGGCCGGAACAGCTTGGGGCATACATAGAAGAGACAAAGGAGCTGCTGAAAGATATAGGTTTTCAGTATTTCTGCACTTATGAGAATATGAAGCCGGCGTTTCACCGGCTGTAAAGGAAGGATGTTCGGCTCCTGGAACAGGGAAGAATTATCGAACGGGGAACTCATGAACAGCTTTTGGAAGAAAAGGGGCGGTATTACCAGCTCTATACGGGAAACAAAATTTCAGTTTAGATATAGAGATTTTGTAGAGAATTTTGCGTTATAATAAAGCAGAGAATTTTTCAGGCAGCCGCCAAATGGTCTCAGAAATGTTATTCCATTGGCGGCTGTCTGTGTTTGAGAGGTGGAAAATGGAACAAAAGCTTTTGATTGTAGACGATGAAGAAGGAATTCTCTGGCTGCTGAGAGACTATTTTGAAAT
>DXFG01000084.1 GCA_019114545.1 Candidatus Blautia pullistercoris
CCAGGGGATATTGTCAAGAAAAACCTCTGTTTATTCAGGGAAAACAAAAGGTTTTTCTTCCTTTTAGCGGAAAAGAGTGATATAATAATTATCAGAAAATTGTTCGTAAAAGAAAGGATTAACAGAAAATCTTGAGAGGAGGCATGAGTATGGAATTAGAAGACAGGATGTTTAAAGTTTATGCAAAAGGAGACGAAAAGATCCAACTGAAGATCATACCGGGACATTTTGTTACCTCCCAGTCCCATATCAGTCATTATCTGGAAATGACTACTATGAAAACCCGCTGTGCAGAGGCTGCCAGGATTGCAAAGCTTCTTTCCAGCAGATATGAGACTTCTACACCGGTTGATTCCATCATATGTATGGACGGTCTGGAAGTGATCGGTGCCTTTCTTGCTGAGGAGCTGGCAAAAGCAGGGGTTTTATCCATGAATGCCCACAAAACGATCTACATTGTAACTCCGGAATTTAATCCCAACGGTCAGATGATCTTCCGGGATAATATCCAGCATATGGTACGGAACCGGAATGTAGTGATTCTCATGGGATCCATTACCACAGGGGCTACTCTCCGCCAGTGTATGGATAGTGTTCTATATTACGGCGGAGTGATTCAGGGAGTTTCCGCTATTTTCAGCGCTGTGACAAAAGTGGCAGGACTGGATATCAATTCTGTATTCTATAAGCAGGACGTACCCAACTACGAATCTTATCCTGCAGATCAGTGTCCTATGTGCAAAAAGAAAGAAAAAATCGATGCGATTGTCAACGGATACGGGTATTCAAAGCTGTAAAGATTTTATATGCCCCTATCATCTTAACTGAAAATGTGCTATATTTATAGCCTGGGCAGATATTTGCCCGGGCTATAAATAGTAATCGGCAAAAACGGAACTGCTCCGGAAGAGTGCTTCCAGGGCAGACCGGATAAAAATACAAACTTAGGAGGAATGACTATGCGATTGGAAGGAATACCTGCATATGAGCTGATCATGGAGCAGGAAATTTCCGATATCCATTCCAAAGGATATCTGTTGAAACACAAAAAAAGCGGCGCCAGAGTCATGGTGCTGGAAAATGATGATAATAATAAGGTCTTTAACATTGCTTTCAGGACTCCCCCGGCAGACAGCACAGGGGTGGCCCATATTCTGGAACACAGCGTATTGTGCGGTTCCAAACATTTTCCTTTAAAAGATCCTTTTGTCGAATTGGTAAAGGGATCTCTGAATACTTTTTTAAATGCCATGACCTATCCGGATAAGACCATGTATCCGGTGGCCAGCTGCAATGACCAGGATTTTAAAAATTTAATGCATGTCTATCTGGACGCTGTGTTTTTCCCCAATATATATGAAAAAGAAGAAATCTTCCGCCAGGAGGGCTGGCATTACGAGATGAAGGATCTGGACAGTCCTGTTACCATAAACGGTGTGGTTTATAATGAAATGAAAGGAGCCTTCTCCTCTCCGGAAGATGTACTGGACCGGGAAATTTTTAATTCTCTGTTTCCAGATACACCATACGGAGTAGAGTCAGGAGGGGATCCTAACTGCATTCCGGAGCTGAAATACTCTCAGTTCCTTTCTTTCCACAGCCGTTATTATCATCCGGCCAACAGCTATATCTATCTTTACGGAGATATGGATATGGAGGAACGTCTCAACTGGATGGACCAGGAGTATCTTTCCAAATACGATGCGATACCGGTAGACTCCCGGATCCCCCTGCAGAAGCCTTTTAATCAGGTGAAAGAGATCGAAATGGAATATCCGGTTTCTGAAAGCGAACCTGTGGAGGAGAACTCTTACCTTTCCTATAATCTTGTGGTGGGAGACAGCCTGGATGTGGAACAATGCATTGCCTTTGAAGTTCTGGACTATGTGCTTTTAAGCGCTCCGGGAGCTCCCCTGAAGCAGGTGCTCCTGGATGCGGGGATCGGCAAGGACATTCTGGGCTCCTATGAGGACGGGATCTATCAGCCTTTCTTTTCCATTGTGGCCAAGAATGCCAGACCGGAGAGTAAAGAGAAGTTTCTTTCCATGATCCGGGAAACCCTGGAAAAGATCGTGAAGGAAGGCATTGATCAGAAAGCTGTGGCTGCCGGGATCAATTATATGGAGTTCCGGTTCCGGGAAGCAGACTATTCCTCCTTCCCCAAGGGCCTGATGTATGGCATTGATGTGTTTGACAGCTGGCTTTATGACGAGAGTAAACCCTTTGATCAGCTCATGCGGCTGGATATATACAAAAAATTAAAAGAAAAAGCCGGCACCGGATATTTTGAAGACCTGATCCGGAAGTATCTTCTGGACAATACCCATGCTTCCGTAGTAGTAGTAAATCCAAAAAGAGGACTGGCAGCTCAGAGAGACGCTCAGCTGGAGAAAAAGCTGGCTCAGTACAAAGCCTCTCTTTCCCGGGAGGAGCAGGAAAATCTGGTGAAAGCCACAGCTCATTTGAAAGAGTACCAGGATGCGCCGGAAACAGAAGAAGCTCTTAAGACCATTCCTCTTTTGAAACGGGAAGATATTGCCAGGGAAACCGGAAAATTCTATAATACGGAAAAACACGCAGGGGAGACTCTGATCCTCCATCACGATCTGTATACAAATGGTATCGGCTATCTGAACCTGCTGTTTAACACCAGGAAAGTACCATCCAGGCTGGTTCCTTATCTGGGGATCCTGAAATCAGTCCTGGGTTATGTGGATACAGAACATTATACCTATGGAGAGCTGTTTAACGAGATCAACGCCAGGACCGGGGGGATCCTTTTTGGAATCCAGGTTTTCGGCAATGCCAGAGACAACCGGCTGACCACTCATATGATGGGGATCAAGGCAAAAGCATTATATCAGGATCTGCCTTTTGTCTTCCGGATGATCAGGGAGATCCTCTGTACATCCAGGCTGGATGATGAAAAGAGGCTGTACGAAATCATTGCCAAGATGAAATCCAGAATGCAGATGAACATGGTTTCTGCAGGACATTCAACGGCAGTGAACAGGGCCCTCTCCTATTTTTCCGAGAATGCTTATTTCCAGGAAAAGATCGCCGGAATTGATTTTTATGATCTGATCAATGACCTGGAGAAAAACTTCCAGGAGAAAAAAGAAGAGATCATTGACAACCTGAAGGAACTGATGGGCCTGGTATTCCGGAGAGAAAATCTCATCGTCAGCTATACAGCGGATCAGGAGGGATACAGCCTTCTGGAGAAAGAAGTAGAAAGTCTCAAAGCCGTTCTGCACAGCCAGGAGACGGAAGATGTGAAGCTGGATCCGGCATTTGAAGATAAGAATGAAGGGTTCCAGACCTCCGGTCAGGTACAGTATGTAGCTGTAGCCGGAAATTTTGCAGATGAGGGATATGAATATACAGGCGCGCTGAGGATCTTAAAGGTAATGCTCAGCTATGAGTATCTCTGGACCAATATCCGGGTAAAAGGAGGGGCTTACGGCTGTATGAGCGGCTTCCGCAGAACGGGAGACGGATTTTTGGTATCTTACCGGGATCCTCATCTGAAGAACACCCTGGAGGTGTTCCAAAAGACCGGAGACTTTATCCGGTCCTTTGACGCAGAGGAGCGGGAAATGACCAAGTATATTATCGGAACCATCAGTGAGCTGGATGCGCCGCTGACACCTTCTGCAAAAGGATCTGTGTCTTTAAACGCCTGGTTTTCCGGAATTACCAGAGAAGACATGCAGAAAGAAAGAGATGAGATCCTGGATGCCCAGCCTGCGGATATTCGGAACCTGGCCGGAATCGTGGACGCTATCGTGGGACAGAATCGGATCTGCGTGATCGGAAGCGAGGAGAAGATCCAGCAGGATAAAGAAGTATTTAAGGAAATCAAGCACTTATTATAGAAAAAGGAGCGTATATGAAGGAAGATTTTAAATCAGGATTTGCGGCGATCATCGGCAGGCCAAATGTGGGGAAATCTACCTTGATGAACCATCTGATCGGGCAGAAGATCGCCATAACTTCCAGAAAGCCCCAGACCACCAGAAACAGGATCCAGACTGTATACACCAGTGAAAGAGGACAGATCGTGTTTCTGGATACGCCGGGGATCCACAAAGCCAAAAATAAACTGGGAGAATACATGGTAAATGTAGCCCAGAGAACTTTTCAGGATGCAGATGTGATCCTGTGGCTGGTGGAAGCTTCGGATTATATCGGAACAGGAGAGCAGCATATCGCCCAGCAGCTTAAGAGGACGAAACTTCCGGTGATCCTGGTAATGAATAAAGTAGATAAGGTGGAAAAAAAGGATCTCCCGGGATTTATCGATGCCTATCGGAAGATCCTGGATTTTGCAGAGATTGTACCGGTGTCTGCTCTGCGGTCTGTAAATCTGGATACCCTTTTGGAATGTATTTTCAAATATCTTCCCTACGGGCCTCAGTTTTATGATGAGGATATGGTGACAGACCAGCCCCAGAGGCAGATCGTAGCAGAGCTGATCCGTGAGAAGGCTCTCCGCTGTCTGGAAGAAGAGATCCCCCATGGCATTGCGGTGACCATAGAACGGATGAAGGAACGGCCGGAGGGAGGTCTGGTGGATATTGACGCTACCATTATCTGTGAGAGGGATTCCCATAAAGGGATCATCATAGGAAAACAGGGAGCTATGCTGAAGAAGATCGGCAGCCAGGCCAGGACCGAGATTGAGAAAATGCTGGAGGAAAAAGTAAACCTCAAGCTGTGGGTGAAGGTTAAGAAAGACTGGAGAGACAGTGATTTTCTTATAAAAAATTTCGGATATGATAAGAAGGAAGTCTGATGAGCGATCTGATCACTGTGACCGGTATGGTGTTATCAGCCATGCCGGTGGGAGACTATGACAAGAGGCTGGTGCTCCTTACCAGAGAACGAGGGAAGATCACGGCTTTTGCAAAAGGGGCCAGACGGCAGAACAGCTCTCTTCTGGCCGCAGCCAATCCCTTTGTCTTTGGATCCTTCTTTCTCTATGAGGGCAGGACTGCCTATCAGATGCGTTCTGCCTCAGTGCTGCATTACTTTTCGGAGCTGGCAGGGATCCAGCCGGGAGTATATTACGGATTTTATTTCCTGGAGCTGGCAGATTATTATGCCAGAGAGAATGCAGACGGAAAAGAAATGCTGAACCTGCTGTATGTCACTTTAAAAGCCTTGGTAAAAGGTCAGGTGGACAATGGACTGATCCGGTATATTTTTGAGCTGAAGATCATGACAGTGAATGGAGAATATCCTTCGGTGTTTACCTGCGCATCCTGCGGCACTACAGAGAATATCCAGTGGTTTTCTGTGGAAAACTCCTGCGTTTTCTGCTCTGCCTGCGGAAGAAATGAAAAAGGGCTGATCCATATAAGCCCTGCCGCCTTGTATACCCTTCAGTTTATTATTGCCGCAAAACTGGAAAAGCTTTATTCCTTTACGGTGACCAAAGAGGTCCGGGAGGAAGTGGGAAGAGTGATGCGGGCCTATATGAAAAGGTACATAGACCGGGAATTTAAGAGCCTGGAAATCCTGAAAATCATGGATTAACCGGGAAAAACAGCCTTTTAGTGGTTGAAAAGAGCGTCTGCAGCAGTTATAATATGGCTTATTGGTGAGATAATCCCGGGGATCCAGGAGGATTTCTGTGGAAATATGTTGTAGCAGAGGAGATCATACAATGGAAAAGACAATGGAAAAAATCGTTGCCCTGGCAAAATCCAGAGGTTTTGTGTATCCGGGTTCTGAGATTTACGGCGGCCTGGCAAATACCTGGGATTATGGAAACCTGGGGGTGGAGTTAAAGAATAATGTAAAAAAAGCCTGGTGGCAGAAGTTTGTTATGGAGAGTCCCTACAATGTAGGCGTGGACTGTGCCATTTTGATGAACCCTCAGACCTGGGTGGCTTCCGGTCATCTGGGAGGCTTTTCTGATCCTCTTATGGACTGCAGGGAGTGTCATGAAAGATTCCGTGCAGATAAGCTGATTGAAGATTACTGTGCAGAAAATGATATCAAGCTGGAAGGAAGCGTAGACGCCTGGAGCCAGGAGGAAATGAAAAACTTTATCGAAGAGCACAAGGTTCCCTGTCCAAGCTGCGGAAAACACAATTTTACAGATATTCGTCAGTTTAACCTGATGTTCAAAACTTTCCAGGGGGTTACAGAGGACGCTAAGAATACTGTCTACTTAAGACCTGAGACGGCTCAGGGAATCTTTGTAAACTTTAAAAATGTACAGAGAACTTCCAGAAAGAAACTGCCATTTGGTATTGCTCAGATCGGAAAATCCTTCCGTAATGAAATCACTCCAGGAAACTTTACTTTCCGTACCCGTGAATTTGAGCAGATGGAGCTGGAGTTCTTCTGCAAACCGGACACTGACCTGGAATGGTTTGCCTACTGGAAGCAGTTCTGTCTGGACTGGCTGTACAGCCTGGGACTGAAGAAAGAAGAAGTCCGTTACCGTGATCATGATAAAGAAGAGCTCAGCTTCTACAGCAAGGCCACCACAGACGTGGAATTCCTTTTCCCGTTCGGCTGGGGTGAGCTGTGGGGAATCGCAGACAGGACCGACTATGATCTGTCCCGTCATCAGGAAGTATCCGGACAGGATCTCACTTACTTTGATGATGAGACAAAAGAAAAGTATATTCCATATGTGATCGAGCCTTCTCTTGGCGCAGACCGTATGGTTCTGGCTTTCCTGTGCAGTGCTTATGATGAAGAAGTTCTGGATGCGGAAAAGAACGATGTCCGGACAGTCCTTCACTTCCATCCGGCTCTGGCACCGGTGAAGATCGGCGTTCTGCCTCTTTCCAAGAAACTGGCAGATGGCGCACAGAAGATCTACCAGCAGCTTTCCAAGAAATATAACTGTGAATATGACGACAGAGGAAATATCGGAAAACGCTACCGCCGTCAGGATGAGATCGGTACTCCTTTCTGCATTACTTATGATTTTGACTCAGAAAACGATGGAGCCGTTACAGTAAGAGACCGTGATACCATGGAACAGGAAAGAGTAAAAATTGAAGACCTGAAAGCTTATTTTGAGGAGAAATTTGATTTTTGATCCTATCGGGCAGCAGACATAGATAGCAGAATAGGAAAAGACAGGTGGGCTGCCGCATTAATCAAAATCGAGAATATTTATACATTTTATTGCTCAGTCTGTGCCGCTTTGAGCCTATGGTCTCAAAGCTATGCCGGACAAATTCGCATAAAATGTATAAATATCCCTGACATATGATTAATGCGGCAGCCCCTTTTGCAGGACAGTTTTATAAACAGCCCCGAGGAGGAGAAAAGAAGGAGAAAAGGAATGGACGAAAGAGAAGAGCTTCTCAGGAGAGACCGGGAAAAGGAAAAAAGACGGGAACAGCGGCGGCTCCAGAGAGAAAAAGAATTGAAAAAACGAATGCTGGCAGGGGCGGGGATGCTGGCAGCTTTGATCGTGGTTCTGACGATCAGCATTGCCGTGGGAATGCATTTTTCCCAAAAAGCCAAGGAAAAAGCTGCAAAAGAAAAGGCTGAGCAGGAAAGACTGGCCCTGGAACAGGAACAGGAGGACCATACCATAGAACTTTTGGCGGTGGGAGATAACATTGCCCATGAAACTATCCGGGAAACAGGTATGAGAGAAGACGGCCCCTGGAATTATGACGATGTCTATCAGTATGTGAAAGAAGATGTGGAAGCTGCGGATCTGGCGTTAGTTACCCAGGAAACCATTTTTGTGGAAGACCGGGAAGATGTGTCCGGGTATCCCAGTTTCGGCACGCCGCCGGAGTTTGGAGAAGCCTTGGTAAATACAGGATTTGATGTAATCGCAAGCGCTACCAATCATGCCCTGGATAAAGGCACAGATTCCATAGAATATACGCTGGACTGGTGGAAACAAAATTATCCGGATATCTCTGTACTGGGACTTTATGACAGTCAAGAAACATCGGAGGAGATCCCGGTTATTTCCTGCAAAGAGTTGAAACTGGCTATACTGGACTATACATATGGACTGAACGGCCTGGAATTGCCGCGGGGGAAAGAATATATGGTGGATGTTTATGACGAGGAACAGGCCAGGGAAGATATCCGCCAGGCAAAAGAGCTGGCAGACGTGGTAGTTGTGGTTATGCATGTAGGTGTGGAATATGATCAGGACGTAGACGAGGAGACCCGGGACTGGACAGATGTTTTCCTGGAAGAAGGAGTGGATATTGTGATCGGTTCCCATCCCCATGTGGTCCGGACCATGGAGACCCTTACCGGAGAAGATGGACACAAAATGCTGGTATACTACTCTCTGGGAAATTTCACTTCCACACAGACAGATCTTCCCAGTCTGATGGGGGCCATGGCAAAGATCACGGTGCGGAAGAATATTGAGACCGGCCAGATTGAGATTCCGGAGCATGAGTTTATCCCTCTGCTCATGTATTACAACAAGGAGATTCCGGAAGCCGCCGTCTATAAGCTGGAAGAGTATCCCCAGGAACTTATAGAAGACCATTTTGTATATCAGGATAATCCTGATGAGTTTTCCCTGGAATATTACCGGAAGCTCTTTGAAGAGACAAAGGCAAAGGGAAACGATGAAGAAATCTAAAAGGTTATGGCAGGAATAGGAAGAACATAAGGCAACGGTGGAATTGTTTTAATTGTGCAAAATATATAAAAAATTTTAAATATTACGGAAAAGAATATGCAAAAATCCATGTCGCTATTGCTGGCATGGATTTTTTTTGCTATAATATGGCTCATGGGGCCATAGGAAAGGCCTGTTGATTCAGAAGGAGGAGATGACAGAATGGCTAAGAAAAGAAATATTATTGTTGGGCAGTCAGGCGGACCTACTGCTGTAATTAACTCAAGCCTTGCAGGTGTGTATAAAAATGCCATCGAGCGTGGATTTGACAAGGTGTACGGCATGCTTCACGGCATTCAGGGACTTTTGGACGAGCAGTATGTGGACCTGTCAACCCAGATACATTCGGAGCTGGATATCGAGCTTTTGAAAAGAACACCCTCGGCTTTTCTGGGATCCTGCCGTTTTAAACTGCCGGAGATCCATGAAGACAGAGAGATTTATGAGAAAATTTTCGGGATTTTAAATAAACTGGATATTGACACTTTTATTTACATCGGCGGAAATGATTCCATGGATACGATCAAGAAGCTGTCAGATTATGCGATTCTGACAGGGCAGCCCCAGAAGTTCCTGGGAGTGCCTAAGACCATTGATAATGATCTGGCTCTAACAGACCATACGCCGGGATTCGGAAGCGCAGCAAAATACATCGGAGCCTCTACCAAAGAGGTGATTCGTGATGCCCAGGGCCTGACTTACAAAAAGAACATGATCACTATCATGGAAATTATGGGAAGAAATGCAGGGTGGCTTACAGGGGCTACCGCCCTGGCAAAAGCAGAGGACTGTGACGGACCGGACCTGATCTATCTCCCGGAAGTTCCCTTTGATATTGACAGATTCCTGAAAAAAGTAAAGGAGCTGCTTAAGAAGAAATCATCCATTGTGATTGCTGTTTCTGAGGGGATTAAACTGGAAAACGGACGTTATGTATGCGAACTGGGAAGTGTAGGGGACTATGTGGATGCTTTCGGACACAAGCAGCTTCAGGGGACAGCCACCTATCTGGCAAACTTCCTGGCGGCAGAGTGCGGCTGCAAGACCAGAGCCGTGGAGCTCTCAACTCTTCAGAGGAGTGCTTCCCATATGGCCTCCAGAGTGGATATTGACGAGGCCTTTATGGTAGGAGGCGCCGCAGTGAAAGCAGCAGATGAAGGAGATACAGGGAAAATGGTGGTCATTGACCGTATATCCGATGATCCTTACATGAGTGCTACCGGTATCTATGATGTTCACAGGATCGCTAATGAAGAAAAACTGGTTCCCCGTTCCTGGATGAACAAAGAAGCCAACAATGTTACAAAAGATTTTGTGGATTACATTAAACCGCTGATACAGGGAGATTATCAGCCTATCATGGTAAACGGTCTGCCGAGACATCTGGTGCTGAAAATGAAGAGAAAATAAGGAAAAACTTCAAAAAACTTGCTTGACTATCAGAGGTCTTATGTTAAAATAATACTGTGCAGGCAAACTCTGCCTGCACCGTGGGAAATATATTATGAACAGTATGTTTTCTAGTATCTACTTTTAGGAGGAATGTTCAAATGGCAAAATGGGTTTACTTATTTAGTGAAGGAAACGCCAACATGAGAGAACTCCTGGGTGGAAAGGGAGCCAACCTGGCAGAAATGACCAATTTAGGCATGCCCATTCCTCAGGGATTCACAGTAACAACAGAAGCTTGCACAGACTACTACAATAACGGCAAGAAGATTTCTGAAGAGATTCAGGGACAGATTTTCGATGCATTAGCAGAGCTGGAAGAAATCCAGGGCAAAAAATTCGGTGACACAGAAGATCCGTTGCTGGTTTCTGTTCGTTCCGGAGCAAGAGCTTCCATGCCTGGTATGATGGATACTATCCTGAACCTGGGTCTGAACGATGTGGCAGTTGAAGGCTTTGCTAAAAAGACAGGCAATCCAAGATTCGCATATGATTCTTACAGACGTTTTATCCAGATGTATTCTGACGTAGTTATGGAAGTTCCTAAATCTTTCTTCGAGAAGATCATCGACGAAGTAAAAGAAGCTAAGGGCGTTCACTACGATACAGAATTAACTGTAGATGATTTAAAAGAGTTAGTTAAGAGATTCAAAGCTGTTTACTCTGAAGAGATGAACGGTGAAGAATTCCCACAGGATCCTAAGGAGCAGTTAATGGGAGCAGTAAAAGCCGTATTCCGTTCCTGGGACAACCCGCGTGCTATCGTATACCGTCGTATGAACGATATTCCAGGCGACTGGGGTACCGCTGTAAACGTACAGGCTATGGTATTCGGTAACATGGGCGAAACATCAGGTACAGGTGTTGCATTTACACGTAACCCATCTACCGGTGAAAAAGGTATCTACGGTGAATACCTGATCAACGCTCAGGGTGAAGACGTAGTTGCCGGTGTTCGTACACCTCAGCCAATCAGCAAATTAGCTGAAGACCTTCCAAAATGCTACAAACAGTTCATGGAACTGGCTATGAAGCTGGAGAACCACTACCGTGATATGCAGGATATGGAGTTCACCATCCAGGAAGGTAAATTATACTTCTTACAGACACGTAACGGAAAGAGAACAGCTCCGGCTGCTATCCAGATTGCCTGCGACCTTGTAGACGAAGGCATGATCACACCAGAAGAAGCTGTTTGCCGTATCGAAGCAAAATCTCTGGATCAGTTACTGCATCCAACCTTTGATGCGGAGTCTCTGAAAGCAGGAGAAGTAATCGGTTCTGCTCTTCCGGCATCTCCAGGTGCTGCTGCAGGTAAAGTTTACTTTACAGCTGAAGAAGCAAAAGCTGCTCACGAAGCAGGAGAAAGAGTTGTTCTGGTTCGTCTTGAGACATCTCCGGAAGATATCGAAGGTATGCATGCTTCCGAAGGTATCCTGACAGTTCGCGGCGGTATGACATCTCACGCAGCCGTTGTTGCTCGTGGTATGGGAACTTGCTGTGTATCCGGATGCGGCGAGATCAAGATCAACGAAGAAGAAAAATGGTTCACATTAGGGGGCTATACCTTCCACGAAGGTGATTACATTTCCTTAGATGGTACAACAGGTAAGATCTACAAAGGCGACATCAAGACTGTAGAAGCTTCTGTAGGCGGAAACTTCGGCCGTATCATGAGATGGGCTGACCAGTTCCGTAAATTACAGGTTCGTACAAATGCCGATACACCTGCTGATACAGAAAACGCTGTGAAATTAGGCGCTGAAGGTATCGGACTTTGCCGTACAGAGCATATGTTCTTCAACGAAGACCGTATTCCGAAGATCCGTAAGATGATCCTTTCCGATACAGTAGAGCAGAGAGAAGAAGCTCTTAACGAGCTGATCCCATTCCAGAAAGAAGACTTCAAAGCTATGTACAAAGCTCTGAAAGGTCGTCCAATGACCGTTCGTTATCTGGATCCGCCTCTGCATGAGTTCGTTCCTACAGATCCTGAAGACATTGCAGCTCTGGCAAAAGACATGGGTCTTACAGCAGAAGAAGTACAGGCTCGCTGCGATGAACTCCATGAGTTCAACCCAATGATGGGACATCGTGGATGCCGTCTGGCTGTAACATATCCGGAAATCGCTAAGATGCAGACAAGAGCTGTCATCGAAGCTGCTATCGAAGTAAAAGATGAAATGGGTTATGATATCGTTCCTGAGATTATGATCCCATTAGTAGGCGAAAAGAAAGAGCTGAAATATGTAAAAGATGTTGTAGTTGCTACAGCAGAAGAAGTTATGAAGGAAAAAGGCGAGTACATCAACTATCATGTTGGTACTATGATCGAGATTCCTCGTGCAGCTCTGACAGCAGATGAAATTGCTGAAGAAGCTGAGTTCTTCTCCTTCGGTACAAACGACTTAACACAGATGACCTTCGGTTTCTCCCGTGACGACGCTGGTAAATTCTTAGGTTCTTACTATGAGAACAAGATTTACGAGTCTGACCCATTTGCAAAACTGGATCAGAAGGGTGTTGGCCAGCTGGTTAAGATGGCAGCAGAAAAAGGACGTTCTACAAACCCAACTCTGAAGATGGGTATCTGTGGAGAGCACGGCGGAGATCCTTCTTCCGTAGAGTTCTGCCACAAAGTAGGTCTGAACTATGTTTCCTGCTCACCATTCCGTGTGCCGATCGCAAGACTGGCAGCCGCACAGGCAGCATTGAATAATAAATAATCATTTGTTGAATATTGTCCCGAAATAAAATCTGCCCTATCTCCGGCTTATGTTGGAGATAGGGCATTTTTGTGAGTGCAGCAACCTGCGAGGGATAAAGCGAAGGCTCATTTATCGTGCTACAGGGTAGCTGGCTTCTATTCATACATAGAATGGGGTGGTGCTGATGGACAAAAAAACGTTTTCTTTAAAGACCTTATGGCCTTTGATATGTTTGCTCTTGCATTGCTGACATTCTTTTTTACGTTTTTGAAGTAGTGCTGTCTGCATAGAAAAACCGCCAGAAGTGGTGGCAATGACTGTCTGACATTTTCAAATTTGGGACATACTAAAGAAAACAGCAGGGTGTGTTTAATATGAAGAAAGAAGACGTTTTTAATAAAACCTCAAGGGAAATCCTGGCCCCGGCCTTAAATGGCTTTGTACTGTGGATTTTACGCAAGGC
Organism: Candidatus Blautia pullistercoris; assembly: GCA_019114545.1. GTDB lineage: Bacteria > Bacillota > Clostridia > Lachnospirales > Lachnospiraceae > Blautia > Blautia pullistercoris. The sequence continues at coordinate 13,259 of DXFG01000084.1, forward strand.
ACAGCGCAGTGGGATCCGGCGGCTGTATTTTCTTGCGAGAGACGGATATCTGATGTACCGCTGTGCCCGGATCTATGTGGAGAGATTTCAGCTTCCCATAGAATGCAGATACCTGTGCTGTTCCCGGTACTCTCTCAGACTGCCCTTGTATCACAGGGATATAGAGGCGGCTTTGGACTATATATGCAGAAGCGGCACGGAAGTGACTCTGGACAAGATTCTTGACCGTTCCGGCATTCCAGAGAAAGAAAAGGAGATTACATTGAGACTGCTGGGAATGACAGAACAAAGAAAGGAGCCAGTTCCCTATCCCTGTTTAAAGGAAATCCGCCAGAAACTGGAAGGCTGTCCTTTTTTTCTGAAAGCAATGGAAATAAATTCCAGGGAAAAACTGCCCGGCCTTTTGGGGTATCTGGAACAGGAGGGGCTTATGGAGGAAAGCTCCATGGCTCTGGCAGACAGCGGATGGATAGGGTCCATGCAGAAAGAGATCTGCCATGCCCTCAGAATCCTGGGAAAAAAGGAGAATCTGACAGGATATTATTGGGGGCTTTATGAACTGCCGGAAGGAGTGAAAAGAGAGGATTATCACTGCTACTATTTTTCTCCGGAAGCAGGTCTGAAGAAAAAAGTTTATTTCAGCAACAGTCTGTTTGAGAGTATTTTCAGCGCTCCCCACGGTATGACCACAGGCTATGAGAAGGTACATGGGCGGTGGAGACCTATATTTGCCCAGACAGATGAAGAGAGAAGAGGATTCCTGGAAGAGATGGAAAAAATACTGCTGGAATATGGAAAAAAACAGGCCACGTCCATGAGAAGCATGGGAGATTTTCATGTAAACAGAAGCAGACAGGAAGCAGAGAAAGCCCTGGGACGTTTTATGGGAAAGCCGAAATTCCAGGAGGCACAGATATTTGGAAATCAGCCTTTTTCCGATGATATCTTTGATACAGGGGACCAGACTGCGGCGGGAAGAATGACGGAAGAAGAACTAAAGGCAAATCATATTTGGAGAAAAGTGTGGAAAATGAGCGGCCTCAGATCCGGCTATGTCAAAGAAAGTCCCTGGTATGAGGGAAGTGCTGTGCTTTACGGGAAAAGGCCAGGATATCATATTTTTATGTACCATTTGTATAAGTACCTGCTGTATTTGAAAAAAGAGCTGGGTTATAAATATAGAGGAAAGAAAAAACTGTTCTATCCCAAAAGGAATCCATGAACTTGTCAGAGCTGCCGCATTAATCAGAATCGAGAATAGGGCTAATGCGACAGCACTGAGAAAGCTTTCCCTTTGGCGGAACAGTTTCTTTTGTTATATGTGACAATAGATAAGAGGTAAAAGTACCGTTTGTTATTTGCCGGCAGTGCTCTGCCTTTTCTCTTCTTTTGGCAGAATGACATTTAAAAGAATTGCCACGATGGTTGCCAGAACTACCGGTGAAGAACCGAAAATGGTGGTTACCCAGTCCGGGAAAGCGGCTAAAGAGGCGGGAGCCTGGGTCACGCCCATTCCCAGGGCTACAGCCAGCCCTACAATGGAAGTGTTCCGGAAATTCATTTCCTGCTGCATGACCAGCTTGATCCCGGTCATGGCAATGGAGGCAAATACAGAGATGGTTGCCCCGCCCAGCACACACTGGGGAATGGTAGTCAGCAAAGCGGAAAATTTCGGTACCAGACCGGCTATGATCAGAACGATTGCAGCCAGTCCCAGCACACAGCGGTTGATAACTTTGGTGGTGGTTACGATACCTACGTTCTGACTGTAAGTAGCAGTAGGAAGGCCCCCAAAGAAAGCTCCGATGATATTTTCAATTCCGTACATGACAATTCCGCCCTGAAGCTCTTTCGTAGTAGGCTCCCGGTCCATACTTCCTACAGTAGTGGCGGACAGATCCCCGATTGCCTGAATAGAGTTAATGGCAAATAAAACGCCTATGGCAATACAGGCAGAAGGCTCAAAACTCACGCCGAAATGCAGAGGCTGCGGGAGTTGGAAGAAACCTGAAGAGCCAATACCGGAAAAGTCGATCATACCGAAGCATGCAGCCAGGATATAGCCTGCGATAATACCGATCAGTATCGAAGCAAGTTTTAAAAATCCTTTGGCAAAATGATTCAGTCCTGTTACTACTGCCAGGGTGAAAATAGCTACCAGCCAGTTCTGCCAGGAACCGTAGTTTTCGCTGGAAGTTCCCCCGGCCATATAATTGACCGCTGTGGGATACAGAGAAAGACCAATGGTAAATACTACGGTTCCGGTAACAATAGGGGGGAACAGGATACGGATTTTTTTAACCGTAAGACCTACAAGAATGGCTACGATACCTCCGACAATCTGAGCTCCCAGAATGGTACCCACATCATATTGGCCGGCAATCGCCTGCATACTGGGTACGTAAGCAAAGCTGATACCCATGATCACGGGAAGCTTTGCCCCAAGCTGAAAACTCTTTCCTCTGATTACAGGAAAAAGCTGCAGCAGAGTACTGATAGCAGAGACAAACAGGGCTGCCTGGATCAGGATCACCCGGTCAGAAGCATTCAGATCTGCTACGCCTGCCACAATAATGGAAGGGGTTACACAGCCGACGATCATAGCTACTACATGCTGCAGAGCCAGAGGAAGGGCCTGGCCGAATTCCGGCACGCCATCCATTTCAAAGATAGAAGCTTTGGGTTTTGACATAAGTAGAATCCTCCTGGATAATATGTAATTAATATCGATACTACTTTACACAATCTTATGTGGGGTTGTAAAGAGAAAAAATACTTTTTCTTTACAGGTTCCGGGGTTTTCGTTATGATTATAGTACCAGAAACAAGAGAATCTCCGAGGATTTACAGATAACCGGAGGGATTCCTGAAGCTGATATAGAATGATAGGCAGAAAGGCGGTAAACTATGGAAAATACAGAAATCCTGGCCATCTATGGAACAGAATATAAGGAAATGACAAAAAGACTTTTAGAGGAGGCAGAGCTGGATTCCCGGATACCGGATAAAGAGTGCCGTATCGGGATTAAACCCAACCTGGTTTCTCCTTCAGAACCTTCCTGGGGAGCCACCACCCATCCGGAAATCGTGGCAGGGATCATAGAATATCTTCAGGAGAGAGGCTTTAAAGAGCTGGTCATACTGGAAGGCTCCTGGGTAGGGGACAAGACAGAAGATACGGCCAGACTCTGCGGATACTATGATCTCTCAGAAAAATACGGCGTGGAATTTCTGGATATGCAGAAGGACAACTATGAAACCTATGACTGTGAGGGGCTGGAATTGAAAATCTGCGATGAAGCAATGAAGCTGGATTTCCTGGTCAACGTGCCGGTAATGAAAGGCCACTGCCAGACAAAGATCACCTGTGCCCTGAAAAATATGAAGGGATTGATCCCAAATTCTGAAAAACGCCGGTTCCACGCTATGGGACTTCACAAACCTATCGCCCATCTGGCCACAGGGATCCACCAGGACTTTATTGTGGTAGACAATATCTGCGGAGACTGGGACTTTGAAGACGGAGGTAATCCGGTAGTAATGAACCGGATCATGGCTGCAGCGGATCCGGTATTGTGTGACGCTTACGTGGCTCATCTTATGGGATACGAATTAGAAGAGATCCCTTATATACAGATGGCTGCCGATCTGGGGGCCGGTCTGGAGGACTGGGAACTGGCAGAATTTCGGGAACTGAATCTTCCGAAGGAAAAAGCCATACTCCCCAAAGAGAGAAAGATTGTGGAACTCCAGGACGCTGTGGAGGAAGTAGAGTCCTGTAGCGCATGCTACGGATACCTGATCCCGGCCCTTCAGAAACTGAAGGAAGAGGGGCTGTTGAAAGAACTAAAAGGGAAAATCTGCATTGGCCAGGGATTCAGAGGAAAGACCGGAGAACTGGGAATCGGACAGTGTACCAGGAAATTCCGGCATTTTTTGAAAGGATGTCCCCCTACAGAAGAAGAGATTTATGAATTTTTAAAAAGATATATAGGAGAACGATAACAATCCGGCCCAAGTATTTTTTCAATAGCCTTGCTTTTATAAAGAAAAAAGGTATAATGTATTTAAGTATGCAAAATTTCAGGAGATAGTCTATGATGAATATACCATTTTCACCTCCGGATATTACGGAAGAAGAAATAAATGAAGTAGTAGATACATTAAGAAGCGGCTGGATCACCACTGGACCAAAGACCAAGAAATTTGAAAGAGAGATTGGGGCTTTCTGCCATACAGAGAAGGCGGTCTGTCTCAATTCCGCTACGGCATCTCTGGAACTGTGCCTGAGAATCCTGGGTGTAGGACCGGGAGATGAAGTGATCACTACAGCTTATACCTATACGGCCAGCTGCAGTGTGATCTGTCATGTGGGGGCTACGCCGGTACTGGTAGATACGATCCCCGATTCTTATGATATGGATCCCGAGAAAGTACGGGAAGCAGTGACGGAGAGAACAAAGGCCGTGATCTGTGTGGATCTGGGCGGGATTGTTTATCCTTACTATGACAAAATCTATCAGATCGCAGAAGAGAGCAAAGAATTCTTTAAACCTTCCGGTCCCATTCAGGAGGCCCTGGGCAGGATCGCCGTGCTGGCAGACGGAGCCCATGCTTTCGGCGCCAGACATAAAGGGAAGATGTGCGGGGAAATTGCAGACTTTACCAGCTTTTCTTTCCATGCGGTTAAAAATCTCACTACCGCAGAAGGAGGAGCCGCTGTATGGAGAGAAATCCCGGGAATCTCCAGCGACCACCTTTACAAACAGTTTATGGATTACTCCCTTCATGGACAGACGAAAGACGCTCTGGCTAAAACAAAACCGGGAAGCTGGGAATATGATATTGTTGCGCCCTATTATAAATACAATATGACAGATATCATGGCTTCTCTGGGACTGGCACAGTTTCGGAGATATCCGGAACTTCTGAAAAGGCGCAGAAAAATCATAGAAAGATACAATGAGGGATTTCAGGATCTGGGTATCCAGGTACTGGAACATTATGGAGAGGATCATGTATCCAGCGGTCATTTGTATCTTACCCGGCTGATTGGAAAGAACAGAGAGCAGTGCAACGAAGTGATCGAGAAAATGGCAGAGGCAGGAATTGCCACAAATGTCCATTATAAGCCTCTGCCCATGATGACAGCTTATAAAAATCTTGGATTTGATATCAAGGATTTTCCCAATGCCCGCCATATGTTTGAAAACGAGATCACGCTGCCCCTTCATACCTGCTTAACAGATGAACAGGTAGAATACATCATAGAAAACTATAGAAAAATGATCAAGGAGCTGTAGACCATGCTGAAGAATTGGAACAGCCTTCCGGAATGTATGAAAAAGGAAGAAGTAAAAAAATATTATAAAGAACTTTCCGGAAAGCGTTTGGCACTTGGTGCCAAGCGTTTTCTGGACGTGATTCTGGCACTGATCTTAACGGTTCTTTTGTCGCCCGTAATGCTTATACTTGCAATATGTATCAAGCTGGACAGCAAGGGGCCGGTTTTTTATCGTCAGGAGAGAATTACCCAGTACGGCAGGCCTTACAGGATCTTTAAATTCCGCACGATGGTGGCGGATGCAGATAAAAAAGGCCCCCTGGTTACCAGAGGAGGAGACTCCCGGATTACCAGAATGGGAAGAAAACTCAGAAGCTGCCGTCTGGATGAAATCCCTCAGCTTTTTAATGTGCTGAAGGGTGACATGAGTTTTGTAGGGACCAGACCGGAAGTACAAAAATATGTGGACAGCTATACCCCCGAGATGATGGCTACCCTTCTCCTGCCTGCAGGAATTACTTCCAGAACCAGTATTGCCTATAAAGACGAAGAGGCGGAAATCGACCGCTATAAAAAAGAGACAGGCAAAGAGACCGAAGAAATCTACATGCAATACATCCTGCCGGAAAAGATGAAATATAATCTGGAGTATATCCGGTCTTTCAGTGTGCTGGGGGATTTAAAAATCATGATAGACACAGCTCTTGCAGTGATCCGTTGAATGAGAGTTAGAGTAACAGGAGAAAGACATGAAGAAAAAAATAGCAGTGATTTCTATGGGCGTAAAGCTCAACGGCGAAAAAGGCTACAGCCGTTTCCGCTATATCGGGGACTTTCTTTCGGAAGCAGGGTACCAGGTAGACCTGATCACCACTACCTTTCAGCACTGGGAGAAAGCTCAGAGAGATATTGACACCATAAAAAAAGAAGATTATAAATTCCGTCTGAAGTTCATTTATGAACCTGGTTACCGGAAAAACATAGATCCCAGAAGGATCTGGAGCCATCATATTGCAGCAAAGAATCTGACAAGACTGCTGGAGCAGGAAGGAGATTATGATCTGATCTACTGCGAGATCCCTCCCAATGATGTGGCTCTGGCAGCAGCAGAGTATGCAAAAAAGAAAGGAATTCCCTTTGTCCCTGATGTAAACGATCTGTGGCCGGAAGCCATGCGGATGGTGTTGGATATTCCGGTGGTCAGCGATATCCTTTTTTATCCGCTTAAAAGGGATGCAGAAAAAGTCTACGCTCTGGTATCCGGTATCATCGGAACCTCGGACGAATACCGGGACAGACCTCTGAAGAATCAGAAACTGGAGGTTCCCAGAAAAACCGTTTATGTGGGAAATGAGATCGCAGAGTTTGACAGAGGGGTAGAAAAATACGGGCCGGAAATCCGGAAACCGTCAGGAGAGTTCTGGGTTTCCTATGCAGGAACCATTGGCACCAGCTACGATATCCGGACTATGGTGCTGGCAGGGAAAGAGCTTCTGAACCGGGGAATGGACCAGATAAAAATAAAGATCCTCGGAGGAGGCCCGCTGAAAGAGGAACTGGAAAATCTGGCAAAAGAACAGGGCTGCGTCAATGTGGAATTTGCAGGCTATGCCCCCTATCCCAAGATGGCTGCTTATCTTGCCAAGTCTGATATTCTGGTGAACTCCTTTGTGAAAAAAGCACCGCAGAGTATTGTGACAAAGATCGGCGACTATCTGGCGGCAGGAAAGCCTATGATCAATACCTGTATGAGCCCGGAGTTCCGTCAGAAGGTGGAAACAGACGGATTTGGCATTAACATTCTTCCGGAAGATGTGAAAATCCTGACCGACGCCATTCTGGATCTGTATAAGGACAAAGAAGGCTGCAGGATTATGGGGGAAAAAGCCAGAAAGATCGCCAAAGAACAGTTTGACCGGCCGGAATCTTATAAAAAGATCATTGAGTTGATCGAGGAGTTGACTTGATATGGAAAGACCATTTTTTACAGTTGTGATGCCGGCCTATGGAGTGGAAAAATATTTAAAAAAAGCAGTGGACAGTATCCGGAACCAGACTTTTGAGGACTGGGAACTGATCATTGTGGAAGACGGCTCCCCGGACCGGACCGGGGAACTGGCCGATCGTCTGGCGGGGAAAGATTCCCGGATCCAGGCGGTCCACCATGAGAAAAATAAAGGACTCAGCGAGGCCAGAAATACCGGCATCCGCCATGCAAAAGGAAAATATATCTGGTTTATGGATCCGGATGATTCTGTAGAAAAAAGCCTTCTTCAGGATGTGTGGAAGGCCCAGCAGGAAAACCCGGCACGTTTGACAGTATTCGGACATGTGGAAGAGTATTATGAGAAAGACGGCAGTTTTTCCTATGCCCATCCGGTAAAGCCCCATGGACGGCTCTGCCAAAACCGGGATCAGGTCCGGGAGGAAATCCTTCCCCTGGAGCAGGAGACTCTTTACGGGTATGCCTGGAATAAAGTTTACGATCTGGACTATATCCGGGACAAGAAATTAGAATATGAAACTGTCCGGCTTATCGAAGACATTGTGTTTAATATCCAGTACTGTATGGATATTGATACCATGAATCTTCTGGAGATCACCCCATATCATTATGCCAAACGTATGGAAGGCAGTCTCACCACAAAGTTTGTGCCGGATTATTATCCTCTTCACAGAAGGAGGATTTCAATGCTTTATGAGCAGCAGAAATACTGGGGAAAAGATACCCGAAAGGTTTGTTCTGTACTTGGCGGCCTATACGGAAGATATATCCTTTCTGCCCTGGAGAGAAACTGTGATAAGCGGGCTAAAATGAGCCACACAGAGCGGAAAGTGTTCTGTCGGGAAGTCTTTGCAGATCCGTTGTTTCAGAAATTGCTGCCGCCGGCAGAAGCCAGAGACAGCAGGGCATTAAAGCTGGCCCTGGCCTGTATGAAAGCAAGGTCTGTGTTTTTGTGCCTGGCCTTTGGAAGGGCGGTCCATCTGGTAAGAGGAAGCCTTCCTATGCTGTACTCTAAAGTAAAATCAGAAAGATAATAAAAGCCTTATGCTGACAAAAAGATATGGCAGGGCAATATAAAAAATCAAGTTAAGAAAGTGCAGGTAAATGAAATGAAAAAATATGATTATGTGTTAGTGGGAAGCGGTCTGTTTTCCGGAGTATTTGCCTATCATGCGGTAAAGGCAGGAAAAAAATGCCTGGTTATTGAAAAAAGAGATACTGTAGGGGGAAATCTGTACTGTGAAGATATGGAAGGAATTCATGTGCACAAGTACGGGGCTCACATTTTCCACACAAGCAACCGGAAAGTATGGCAGTTTGTAAATTCCCTGGTGGAATTCAACCGTTATACCAACTCTCCTGTGGCGAATTTTCACGGAGAGATGTATAACATGCCTTTTAACATGAATACTTTCAGTAAAATGTGGAATATCAGTACACCGGCGGAAGCAAAAGCTATCATTGATAAACAGAAAGCCAGTATCAAAGGGGAGCCCCAAAACCTGGAAGAGCAGGCCATCAGCCTGGTGGGAGAAGATATCTATAAGAAGCTGGTAAAAGGCTATACAGAAAAACAGTGGGGAAGAGACTGTAAAGATCTGCCGGCATTTATCATCAAGAGACTGCCGGTAAGATTCACCTATGACAATAATTACTTTAACGATCTGTATCAGGGAATCCCCATCGGAGGCTACAATGTACTGATCCAGAAGCTCTTTGAAGGCTGCGACATAGAGACCGGCGTGGACTACAATGAGAACAGAGAAAAGTATAATGGGCTGGGAGAAAAGATCCTCTATACAGGAACTATCGACTCCTTCTACGATTACTGCTTCGGAAAACTGGAATACAGAAGCCTGAAATTCGAGACAGAAGTGCTGGATGAGGAAAATCATCAGGGCGTGGCAGTGGTAAACTATACCGACAGAGAAACTCCTTATACCAGGATTATCGAACACAAACATTTTGAGTTCGGAACCCAGCCGAAAACGGTGATCACAAGAGAATATCCGGCGGACTGGAAGGAAGGCATGGAACCATACTATCCTATCAATGATGAAAGAAATCAGAATCTGTATCAGCAGTATAAAGAGCTGGCAGATAAAGAGGAGCGTGTACTCTTCGGCGGAAGACTGGCAGAGTATAAATATTATGACATGGATAAGGTGATTGAGTCAGCCTTTAAGCTGGTTGAAAAGGAATTATAAGGAGAGAGGAGTCCATGAAATTAGTAAAAAAGGAATATGTGAAGGTCCTGGAGTGGGCGTTTAAAATTGCATATCTTTTTTTGGGATTTGCCACTTTTAATACATTCCTCTACGACTCTCAGGTACAGCCCATGTTGGTGCGGATATGCCTGGTACTGGGGGCCCTGGCTTTGCTGGGAAGACTTTTCTTTTTCCGGGATTACTGGAAGACACCTCACTGGATCGTGCTGGCATTCTTTTGCCTCAGCTTTCTGCTTTCTATGGCAGTAAACTATCAGTACGGGGCCTTTACTGCGGACTTTAAATGGCTGATCTGGACCGGCCTGCTGTTTTTTTTGTTATATGTGTGCGATACCAGCCGGGATACCGGGGCTTATAAGAAAGAATTTACAGTCTTGTCCCATATTCTGATCATTTACAGTGCGATTGCGGCAGCAGCCAGTATATATCTTATGTTTCAGTTATATCATGCAATGTGGTATACAGCCGGCGGCGAGCTGATGATCGCAGGATTCCAGTGGGGGAGGCTCTGGGGAGTCTATACAGATCCAAACTATGGAAGTACCTTTTCAGTAGCAGCAGTATTGCTGTGCGTTTACTTTTTCAAAAAGCGGAAAAAATGGGGAAAGATCCCCTATGGTATTGCCATTCTTGTGGATTACCTCTACATTACATTCAGTGATTCCAGAACTGCAGAAGTAACCATGGCAGTATCCGTGGCTTTTTGGATTGTTCTCAGTGTTCTGTGGAAAAAGAAGAGTGGAAAAAGAGCTCTGGCCGGTATTGCGGCAGCAGTTGTTTTTGCTGGAGCGTTTGTAGGTGCAACTTCTCTGATCAAGTCAGAGTATAATGTAAAGATCCAGGCCCAGATCCAGGCTCAGCAGCAGACGCAGACACAGACACAGAAAAAGACGACCTCTGCCCAGAAAGTAGGAAGGCAGGCAGATCTGGTAGAAGATGTAAGCAATGGACGGCTTGCCCTGTGGGAGAGCAGTGTGGAAATCTGGTCTGCCTCACCGATCTGGGGAACCGGATATAATTCTTTCCTCCCCTTTGTGAAGGAACATGTTCCACAATCTTATGTGATCAATAACAGTCAGGGCGAATACGTCAGCCTGCACAATGAATACATAAATATACTGGTATATCAGGGAGTTCTGGGGTTCGGGCTTTTTGCAGCTTTCGGAATTCTGACCCTGATTAAATGGTGCAGAAATCTTCATCTGGTTAAACAAGAGGACCGGGATTATATCTGTGTGTTGACCGGATGCGTCCTGGTGGTGCTGGTTACCATGGTCTTTCTGATGGAAGGGCTGTATACCAATTCTCCGGGAACCTTTATCTTATGGACTTTCCTGGGATACCTGATGCAATATTTTTCAAGAAAGGAAAAGGCAGAGACAGAAAAATGAAAAAAATACTGGCGGGCTTTATCATGGACGGGCACAGCGGGGGAATCGACAAATATCTTCTGAATTTCTTAAAAAACGTAAACAATGAAAATGTACAGGTGGACTTCCTTACCAATGAGGTCGACAAAGAACTGGAAATATATCTTAAAAGATATGGTTCCAGTATCTTTCCCATCGCTAATCTCCGTCATCCCCGGGCCCAGTACCGTCAGGTCCAGAAAATTTTGGATAAAGGGAACTATGACATCGTATATCTGAATATTTCCACAGCAATTGATTGTATTGCAGCCTGGGCTGCCAGAAAAAAGAAAATTCCCAGGATCCTTCTTCACAGTCATTCCAGCGGCAATGACTGTGA
>DXFG01000085.1 GCA_019114545.1 Candidatus Blautia pullistercoris
CCCTGTCCCAAGGAAGAACTGGTGGAAGTGACCCTTCGGGATGATGTGATCAAGATCGACGGCAACATGGCAGTGGCCTGGAGCGGCAGCCTGGACTTTACTGTGGAGAGGTCAGGAAGATCCCTGATGGGTTCCGCTGTGTCCGGAGAAGGACTGGTGAATGTTTACCGGGGTACGGGAAAGGTATTGTTTGCTCCGGTGAGATAGGTGGGCAGGAAGGGATTTTTCTCTCTTTTGACCTTGCAAAAGAAATATAGGTTATGTATAATTTGTGCAGTGGGGTATATGGTTGCAGACCGCATACCCCCTTTCCATGTTTATCCACAAGGCATGAGCGCCTTGCAGTATTCCATAGATAAGGAGAGAGAAGAATGAGTAAAGTAAGAACAAGATTTGCCCCAAGCCCTACCGGGAGAATGCATGTGGGAAATTTAAGGACAGCATTGTACGCCTATCTCATTGCAAAGCATGAAGGAGGAGATTTCATCCTGCGTATTGAAGACACGGACCAGGTACGTTTTGTAGAAGGGGCCCTGGATATCATTTACCATACCCTGGAGGAGACAGGACTGAAACATGACGAAGGTCCGGATAAAGACGGAGGATACGGTCCCTATGTCCAGAGTGAGAGAAACGCCCAGGGGATTTATCTGAAATATGCCAAGCAGCTTATTGACCAGGGAGACGCCTATTACTGCTTCTGTACCAAAGAGCGGCTGGAATCCTTAAAGACCGATATCGAGGGTAAGGAAGTAGCTATGTACGATAAGCACTGCCTTCATCTGAGCAAAGAGGAGGTAGAGGCAAAACTGGCTGCAGGAGAACCCCATGTAATCCGTTTTAACATGCCTACAGAGGGAACCACCACTTTCCACGACGATATTTACGGAGACATTACCGTGCCAAACAACGAGCTGGACGATCTGATCCTGATCAAGTCTGACGGCTATCCTACCTATAACTTCGCTAATGTAGTAGATGATCACCTTATGGGGATCACTCATGTGGTAAGAGGAAATGAGTATCTGTCTTCTTCTCCAAAATACAACCGTATTTACGAGGCTTTCGGCTGGGAAGTGCCTACTTATGTACATTGCCCTCTGATCACCAACGAAGAGCACAAAAAACTGAGCAAACGTTCCGGCCATTCTTCTTATGAAGATCTGGTAGAGCAGGGATTCCTGACAGAGGCCATTGTAAACTATGTGGCTCTCCTGGGCTGGTGCCCTGAGGACAACCGGGAGATCTTTTCTCTGGAAGAACTGGTGAAAGTGTTTGACTATCATCACATGAGCAAATCTCCGGCAGTATTTGACGTTCAGAAACTTCGCTGGATGAACGGGGAATATATGAAAGCCATGGACTTTGACAAGTTTTATGAAATGGCTCTGCCTTATATCCAGAGGACCATTACCAGGGATATTGATCTGAAGAAAATTGCCGCTATGGTGAAGACCAGGATCGAGGTATTCCCGGATATTCCGGATCTTATTGACTTCTTTGAGCAGGTGCCGGAATATGATGCAGCTATGTATACCCATAAGAAAATGAAGACCAATCCGGAACTTTCTTTAGAGGTGCTGGAAAAGATCCTTCCTGTGCTGGAAAACCAGGAGGATTACAGCAACGATGCCCTCTATGAACTGCTCTGCGGCTTTGCCAAGGAAAACGGATACAAGAACGGCCAGATCCTGTGGCCTATCCGTACAGCTCTTTCCGGCAAACAGATGACCCCTGCGGGAGCAACGGAAATCCTTGAGGTTCTGGGAAAAGAGGAGAGCCTTCTGAGACTTCAGGCTGCTGTGGAAAAGCTCCGCCAGGCGTAAGGAGGCAAAAAACCACAGACTATGAAGATGAACAGTGCCCAGGAAAAGGCGGTCAGGCATTTTAAAGGACCTATGATGCTTCTGGCAGGTCCCGGGTCCGGGAAGACCGCCACCATGACAAGAAGAGTGGAGAACCTTCTGGAAACATATCATGTAAATCCGGGAAACATCCTGGTGGTAACCTTTACCAAGGCCGCCGCCAGGGAAATGAAGACAAGATTTGAAAAACTCTGTGAAGAGGCCGGGCTGAAGGCGGATTACCGCCGGGTGACTTTTGGCACCTTTCACGGAGTTTTTTACGGAATCCTCCGTCATGCCTATCATCTTACAGGAAAGAATATCCTCAGCGAAGAGAGGAAGTATGAGATGCTCAAAGAGATCGCCTATGGAAAGCGGCTGGAGATCGAAGATGAAAAAGAGTTTTTTCAGGGCCTTTCCCAGGAGATCAGCCAGGTGAAAAATACCAGGATTCCTCTGGAGCATTATTATTCCGCAAACTGTCCTGACGAGGTTTTCCGGAGTATTTATATAACGTATGTAAATCGATGCCGCCATGCCAGACTACTGGATTTTGACGACATGCTCCTTTACTGTTACGACTTGCTGGACCAGAGAGCAGACATCCGCCGGGGCTGGCAGGAAAAGTTCCAGTTTATTCTGGTAGATGAGTTCCAGGATATCAATAAGATCCAGTATGACATTGTGAAAATGCTAGCGGCGCCTCAGAATAACCTTTTCATTGTTGGGGATGACGACCAGTCTATCTACGCTTTCCGGGGAGCCAGACCGGAGATCATGATGAATTTCCCAAAGGATTTTCCAAAGGTTCAGACGGAGCTTCTTTCCTGTAATTACCGTTCCACACCTCAGATTCTGGAGGCAGCGGGAAAGGTCATCGCCGGAAATAAAAGAAGGTTCCGGAAGAAAATTTACACAGAGAATCCCCCGGGACCGACACCAGTGATTAAAATGTTTGAAAAGGGCCGGGAGGAAGAGCTTTATGTGAAAGACTGTATCCAAAAAGCCAGGAAGGAAGGGTGTCCCTACGAAGAGATGGCAGTGCTTTACCGGACGAATTCCGGAGCCAGATTCCTGGTGGAGATTCTTATGGAGTACCAGATCCCTTTCCAGATGCGGGACAGTCTCCCGAATCTTTTCGATCACTGGATCGCCAGAAATATGATCTCCTATATGAGGCTGGCTATGGGGGACAGGAGCCGGAAAGAGTTTCTCCAGGTGATGAACCGGCCGAACCGTTACATATCCAGAGAGGCTCTGGAGTCGGAGACTGTCTCTTTTGAAGAGCTGCGGTGGTTCTATGAGGGAAAGGAATGGATGTGCGATCGGATCGATCAGATGGAGGAAGATCTGAAGACTTTAAGAGATATGACTCCTTACGGAGCCATTAATTATATCCGCCACGGGGTGGGCTATGAGGAATATCTGAAGGACTATGCCGCCTATCGGAAGCTGCGCACGGAAGAGCTTTACGAGGTAATGGAGGAACTGGCGGAAAGCGCCAGAGGATTTAAGACCTTTGCCGAATGGTTTTCTCATATTGCCCGGTATACAGAGAAACTGAAGGAACAGGCCAGACAGCAGAACACAGAAAAGGAAGGAGTGGTGATCTCCACCCTTCACAGCGCCAAAGGCCTGGAATTTGACCGGGTCTTTATTATGGATGTAAATGAAGGAATCATTCCCTACCGGAAAGCGGCAGGAGAAGGAGATCTGGAGGAAGAGCGGCGGCTTCTCTATGTAGGAATGACCAGAGCCAGAAAGGAATTGTCTCTTTTTTGCGTAGGAGAGCGTCATGAAAAGAAGCTGGAGCCTTCTAGATTTCTCCTGGAAGCTGGTCTGGTGGAAAGGAGAGAGAGATTGTGAAGCCGGGGATCATTTATCTCTATGCAGGCAAAATCGAAGAGTGGACCAAAGACTGGCAGGAGGAGAAGCACCGGGAGAGTCTCTGGGGCCGTCTCCTTCTCATTCAGGGGCTTCAGGAACTGGGGTATGACTGGCTGTTTCCCCAGAATAAGGATCCGGAACAACTGCTGGAAGTCCTGGAGGCTTCATTGGGAAAGGGTCTCTACGGCAAGCCTTACCTGACAGAGTATCCGGAGATCCATTTTAACATCAGTCATTCCGGGAGATGGGCAGTCTGCGCCCTGGCTTCCATGCCCTGCGGGGTGGATATCCAGGAAAGACGGCCCATAAGATCCCGGAGAATGGTGGAAAGGACCATGAACGCAAGGGAGCAGCGGCAGATTCTGGAGGCAGAGGACAGCACTGCAGAGTTTATCAAACTCTGGACTTATAAGGAAAGCTGTATCAAGCTGTCCGGGGAAGGCCTTCATCAGGACATGAAAACCATCAAAGCGCCTGTCTGCCATCAATTCTTCTGGCTGGAAAAAGATCTGGCTGGCTGCGTGGCTGCGGAAGAAGCTTTTCAGATAGAAATCCATTATTCAAAAGAGTATCGTTCCAGCATATAAAGAGGAACTGTATTAAGTTGACCTGTCTCCAGATAGATCTCCACCACTTTTGGATAGCCGCCAATCTGAGTGTAAATATCATAGGCCTCAGTGAGCTGCTGATGAATCTGGTCTTCGGATGCTGTGACCGGTATCATTTTTCCATTCCAGAAGCTGGCTGTAAATAGATCGTTTCAGATACATATGGTAGCTCCTTTCTTAAATCAGTGGTTCTGTTATCTCAAATTATGTGCTGTATATGCAGAAGAAAAATATCATAAAAAAAGATTGTCCTCATATATATATCTTAAAAAGAGGTGAGGACAATGAAACAGGACGAAATCGCAAAGCTATTCCCTGCCCACATCCGGCAGGCTCTTCTGGCGGCTCATTTTGACATGGACCAGGTCTATGAAATCCGTCTCCGTGTCAATGCTCCCCTGATCGTGATCTATCAGGGAAAAGAGTATTTTCTGACCAGAGAGGGAGAATTTTCCCGGGAAGAATCCCAGGGATGTTTCGTAAGAGCAGAGGACTTAAAGGAAACCATGGAATATGTGAGCAGTTATTCCATGTATGCCTTTGAAGAGGAAATCCGCCAGGGGTTCATCACGATTCAGGGTGGACACCGGGTGGGCATTGCGGGAAAGACTGTCCTGGAAGGGGACAGGATTAAAAGCGTAAAATACATATCTTATATGAATCTCAGGCTGTCACACCAGATAAAAGGCTGTGCTTCGCCAATACTTCCCTATATTATCAAAAACGGCAGGATCTGCCATACACTGATCATTTCTCCCCCTAGATGCGGGAAAACCACCCTTCTTCGGGACCTGATCCGCCAGATAAGCAGCGGCAGCTCCTATATGCCGGGGGTATCTGTCGGGGTAGTAGATGAAAGATCAGAGATCGGAGGCTCCTATCAGGGGATTCCTCAGAATGACCTGGGAATCCGTACCGATGTACTGGACTGCTGTCCAAAAGCAGAAGGCATGATGATGCTGATCCGTTCCATGTCTCCCGAAGTGGTAGCAGTAGATGAGCTGGGAGACTATGAGGATATCCATGCCATAGAGTCGGTGATTCACTGCGGCTGCAAACTTTTTGCCACAGTTCACGGCAGCTCCATAGAGGATATTAAGCGAAAACCTCTGATGCAGAGGCTGGTCCGTGAGCGGATCTTTGAGCGTTATATTGTTCTCCACCACCAGGACCGGGCAGGCAGGGTAAAGGCGATCTTTGACGAGAGAGGCACCAGCCTCTTTGACTGGAAACGGAAACAGGGAATTTTATGCTGAAGGCGGCAGGGGCTTTGCTGGTGATCCTTTCCTGTACAGCTATGGGATACGGGAAAAGTCTGAATTATTCCAAAAGACTGCGGGAGCTGGAGGAGATACAGAAAATGGTATACTTCCTGTTAGGGGAGATCACTTACCGAAGAGAAGCTCTGCCTGAGGCTATGGTCCGGGTAGCGGACAAGGTCCGGCCTCCGCTGTCCAAGTTTCTACGGGAAGTTTCGAAAGCAGCCAAAGAGTATCAGGGAGAACGCTTTTCTAGGATCTTTTCCCTGAAAGCACAAGAATATCTGAAGGATACAAGCCTGACCAAAGGGGATCTGGAAGAACTGGCCCGGCTGGGAGAGGATCTTGGGTATATGGATATTACCATGCAGGAAAACACCATAAATCTATATCTGGAAGAACTGAAGGGAGAGATCAGACGGACACAGCAGGAGGCTCCGGCCAGGAAAAAGCTGTATCAGGCTCTGGGCCTTATGACAGGAATGTTTCTGGCGATCCTGCTGGTCTGAAATGAAAGAAGGCGTAAAGGCGGAAAAAGCAGGGAGGAGATCAGGTGGAGGTTAGTTTACTGTTTAAAATCGGAGCGGTGGGAATCCTGGTATCTGTGCTCTGCCAGATCCTGAAACACAGCCAGAGGGAGGAGCTGGCTTTTCTTACCAGTCTGGCAGGACTGATCCTGGTATTGTTCTGGATCCTGCCTTATATTTATGACCTGTTCCGGACGATCCAGGAACTGTTTGCATTGTAAGGAGGGAGAGGGCATGGAAGTGGTAAGAATTGTTATGCTGGGAATGACAGGGGTGCTCCTGGGGCTTTTCCTGAAAGGCACAAGGCCGGAGTATTCGGTTTATCTCAGTTTGGCCGCAGGAGTCCTGATCTTTTTTTATATGACTGACAAGCTTTCCTACCTTTTTTCTTCTGTGATGAAGATCCAGGATTACCTGCCTCTGGACGTAGAATATCTGTCTACTCTTTTAAAGATCATAGGGATTACCTATATCGGACAGTTTTCTTCCGGGATCTGCAAGGATGCAGGTTATGGTTCTATTGGAGCCCAGATCGAGATCTTTACCAAGCTCTATATTATGGTCCTGTCCATGCCGGTGCTCCTGGCCCTTATGGAAACCATACACGGTTTCCTGTCATGAGGGGTAAGGACAGACAAAAGAAAACAGCCCTTTTGGCCTTTCTGCTTCTTTTGGGGATCCTGTTTCTGACAGAACCTGCCCTGGCTGCAGGGGAGATCGGAAAATCCACAGGAGAAGAGGCCGGAACTACCCCGGATGGCGAAGTAACCGGCGCGACAGAAAAGCAGAGGTCAAACCAGGGAGAGGACCAGGAAGAGGAGCTCCTTCGGGAACAGAAGAAAAGCCAGGAGTCTCTCCTGGAAGGACTGGAACTGGGAGAGATGCAGGAGGCGGTAAATGAACTGCTGGGGGAAGAGACTTTCAGTGTCCGGGAAGCATTGGAGCGGATACTTTCCGGAGAGGAGCTTTTTTCCATGGATTTTCTCCTGGAGACAGGAAAAAATTTTATATACGATCATCTGCTGGCAGACCGGGAGGTGCTTTTTCAGGTGGTGCTGCTGGTGATCCTGGCAGCTTTGTTTGCCAATTTTACCAATATGTTTTCCGGCAGCCAGGCGGGAGAGGCCAGCTTTTACCTGGTGTATATGCTCCTTCTGGCGCTTCTGATCCATTCTTTTGGAAGCTTAAGCGCAGACCTGTCGGGAAGCCTGGGGGATCTGACTGCCTTTATGCAGGCTTTGATGCCTTCTTATTTTCTGGCGGTAACAGCGGCTTCCGGCGCAGCTACCGCTATGGTTTTCTATGAAATGGTTCTGGGTGTCATCTTTTTGATTCAGACTCTTCTTTTAAAAGCAGTGATCCCCGGTATCCAGGCTTATGTGATCATTCAGCTGATCAATTATCTGCACAAGGAGGATTTCCTTTCAAAACTGGCGGATCTTCTGAGAACAGTCCTGGAGTGGACGCTGAAGACCATTACTGCGGTGGTCATTGGCATGGAGCTGATCCAGAACATGATCAGCCCGGCTCTGGATTCCCTGAAGCGGGACGCCCTGGGAAAAACGGCGGCGGCCATTCCCGGCATCGGAAATGTCATTGACGGTGCCACGGAAGTAGCTCTGGGAACAGCCGTGCTCATCCGCAACTGCCTGGGGGTCACAGGCATTGTTGTCCTGGTGCTCCTGGGACTTCCTCCCATCATCAAGCTGGCTGCGACGGTGCTGGCCTATAAACTTCTGGCGGCCCTGCTCCAGCCGGTGTCCGATAAGCGGATGACCGGCTGTCTCTGGGCAATGGGAGAGGGCTGCAGGCTGCTTTTAAAAGTATTGATCACAGTGGAGCTCCTTCTGCTGATCACCATTGCTGTTTTGGCGGTATCTTTTATCTCTCACTAGGAGGCGGGAAGATGGCGGAAAGTATTTACTCCTGGATACAGAATCTGGCTTGTTTTTTTATACTGGCATCGGCAGTGATGCATTTCCTTCCGGAAAACAGTTATAAGAAATATGTGCAGTTTTATATGGGGCTGCTGCTGATCCTGGTGATTCTTTCTCCGGTTTTTCAGTTTACCGGTCTGGAGGATAAGATCCAGGGGTTTGTACGGGAATTTCAGGACACCCAGACCCAGCGGGAAGAATGGGAGAAAAAGGCGGAAGACTGGGAAGCCACCTGGGAGGCCAGCGGGGAAGAAGCCATAAAGGGGCAGGAGGTGACGCCGTGAAGCCTTTGGAAAAATGGATGAAAAAGGAAAACCTGGGAGTACTGCTCTTAGTGGGACTTCTGCTCCTGGTCATAGCACTTCCGGTAAGGAGGAATGAAGAAAACACAGGAACAGAAGAAAACGATGCCGAAACAGACCAGGGCCTTCCAGCTCAGGACTGGCAGACAAAAATGGAGAACCGGTTGATCCAGGTACTGGAACAGGTCCAGGGGGTGGGGAAGGCAGAGGTTTTCCTTACCTGCGAGGGCACTCAGGAAAAGGTGGTGGAAAAAGACGAGACAGAAACGGTTTATGAGCGGGATTCCAGGGGAAATCAGACCCCGTATGTATCCTCAGAGATCTATCCAAAGGTCACAGGTGTCCTGGTGGTAGCCCAGGGAGGGGACGACCCTGTGGTGGTCCAGAATATTCAGGAAGCTGTTCAGGTATTATTTCAGGTGGAAGCCCATAAAATTAAAGTAATGAAAATGAATTAGGAGAGAATGTCTATGAAAAAAATCTTCAAGAAAAATCAGGTTATCATTACGGCTCTGGCTATTATGATCGCTGTGGCGGGATACATTAATTATTCAGATAACCATCTGGGAATGGACAGCGCACTGGAAGACCTGGGAAGTAACGGGGAGGACACTGCCGCTGCAGCTTCCGACACAGAAGGGATCGTAGAAGAAATCGACAGCCTGGACTACGACCTGACAGACGAGACGGCTCTTTTGGAAGAAAACAGCCAGGCAGGAAAAGAAGGGGACCAGACCCAGGGAACGGACGATGAAGAAGCTGCCCAGGAAACAGAGGCCAGTGAAACAGAAAGCCAGAATGTAGAGGCCCAGGAGGGAACAGATACCGCAGATGCTTCCCAGACAGATGCTTCTCAGACAGAGACTCCAGGAGAGGCAGTCCTTACCGGGGCTTCCAATTTTGCTGCACAGGCAAAGGTCAGCAGAGAGCAGGTCCGCTCTGCCAACAAGGAGACGCTTTTGGAAATCATTAATAATGAAAACTTAGGTGACGATCAGAAACAGGAAGCGGTAAACTCCATGGTGAATATGACGGATATGGCGGAGCAGGAAGAAGCAGCAGAGCTCCTTTTAGAGGCCCAGGGATTTACAGACGTAGTGGTGAACCTTACCGGGGACAGCGCTGATGTGATCGTACCTCAGGCTTACATGGAGGACGCCAGCAGAGCCCAGATTGAAGATATTGTAAAACGGAAAACCAGCGTTCCTGTGGAGAATATCGTAATCACTCCTCTGGAAGAGGGAACCCAGGGAAATGAATAAAAGCCCCTTGACAACCTCTAAAAGGGTATACTACAATAGCGTCAGTGTGCAATTTTGGAGATCATATCACCCTTAATATAGAGAAGGAGGGCCAACTGTGGCTGACTATACGAAAGAAATATCAAAAAGACGTACATTTGCAATTATTTCCCACCCGGATGCGGGAAAGACCACGTTGACGGAGAAATTCCTCCTCTACGGAGGAGCCATCAACCTGGCGGGAAGCGTGAAAGGAAAGGCTACTGCCCGCCATGCGGTTTCCGACTGGATGGAGATTGAAAAGGAGAGAGGTATTTCTGTAACCTCCTCTGTGCTGCAGTTTAACTATGACGGCTACTGCATAAACATATTGGATACTCCGGGACATCAGGACTTCTCAGAAGATACCTACCGTACCCTTATGGCCGCAGACTCTGCGGTCATGGTCATTGATGCTTCCAAAGGCGTGGAGGCCCAGACCAGAAAACTTTTCAAGGTATGCGCCATGCGGCATATCCCCATCTTTACCTTTATCAATAAGATGGACCGGGACGCCAACGATACCTTTGATCTGTTAGACGATATTGAAAAAGAGCTGGGGATCCCAACCTGTCCTATTAACTGGCCCATCGGTTCCGGAAAGAAATTCCGTGGCGTTTATGACCGGGAGACCAGGAAGGTGCTGACCTTTTCCGATACCATGAAAGGTACCAGGGAAGGGATTGAGGAAGAAATAGGCGTTGAGGAAGAAAGACTGGATCAGGTGATCGATCCTGATCAGAAGGAACAGCTCTTAGAAGAGATCGAACTTTTAGACGGGGCCAGCGCAGAATTTGATCAGGAAAAAGTAGACAAAGGAGAATTATCTCCGGTGTTCTTCGGATCCGCCCTGACCAACTTTGGTGTGGAGACTTTCCTGAAACATTTCCTGAAAATGACTTCTTCTCCGCTTCCCAGAATGTCCGATGAGGGAGAGGTTGATCCTATGGATCCGGATTTTTCTGCTTTTGTTTTTAAGATCCAGGCTAATATGAACAAGAACCACAGAGACAGGATCGCTTTTATGCGGATCTGTTCCGGAAAATTTGAAGCCTCTGCAGAGGTATATCATGTCCAGGGGAATAAGAAGATGCGTCTTTCCCAGCCCCAGCAGATGATGGCTCAGGACCGGCATGTGGTTGACGAGGCCTATGCAGGAGATATTATCGGCGTGTTCGATCCGGGTATTTTCTCCATCGGCGATACAGTCTGCGCTCCGGGAAGAAAGATCCGGTATGAAGGAATCCCTACTTTTGCACCGGAACATTTTGCCAGAGTAAGACTTCTGGACAGCATGAAGAGAAAACAGTTTGTAAAAGGAATCAACCAGATCGCCCAGGAAGGCGCTATCCAGATATTCCAGGAGATCATGGGTGGTATGGAAGAGATCATTGTAGGAGTGGTAGGTGTCCTTCAGTTCGATGTGCTGAAATACCGTCTGGAGAATGAGTACAATGTGGATATCCGTCTGGAATCTCTGCCTTATGAGCATATCCGGTGGATCGAAAATAAAGAAGAAGTAGATGTGAAGAAACTCACAGGCACCTCCGATATGAAGAAAGTGATGGACTTAAAGGGCAATCCGCTGCTGCTGTTTATCAACAGCTGGAGTATTGGAATGACTCTTGACAGAAATGAAGGTTTAAGACTTGCGGAATTTTCTAAAAACTGAATCCAGGAAAGAAAAGCGGTTTTTTGCGGGAAAAGCAAAAAACCGCTTTTAATTTCATATGGCTTTTGGTATAATATAAAACAGGATATTTCCTGTTAGGAGGTAAAATTATGGCGGAAGACAGAAACGTATATAAGATCCATGACAACGGCTCTCTGGGGGAAGTACAGATCGCTGACGAGGTAGTGGCTATCATCGCCGGACTGGCTGCTACAGAAGTAGAGGGCGTGGATTCCATGGCTGGAAATATTACCAACGAACTGGTAGGCAAGCTGGGTATGAAGAACCTTTCCAAAGGCGTGAAAGTAGACGTGCTGGAGGATGTGGTATGTGTGGATCTGGCTTTAAATATTAAATACGGATACAACATTCTGGAGACCAGCAAGACTGTCCAGGAGAGAGTGAAGGCGGCCATTGAAAATATGACAGGTCTGACTGTCTCCGATGTAAACGTGCGCATTGCCAGCGTGGAGATCGAAAAGACCAAATAATTAGTTCATTGACAAGTAAACATCTAAAAGAGCAGAGAGGTAAGGTGTCTTTTTTAGAGGCACCTTTTCTTTTTAAGGAGGAAACTATGGGAAGAAGAGAGATGAGAGAACATATCTTTAAACTCCTTTTTTTAAGAGAGTTTAATGAAGCGGCGGAGATGCCGGAGCAGATAAAATTATATTTCGACAATATGGAGGAGCTTGCGCCGGCTGAACAGGCCTATATGGAAGATAAATATAATAAAATCCAGGAACATCTGGAGGAGATCGACCAGCTGTTAAATGAAATATCCACTGGCTGGAAGACAAAAAGAATGGGCAGAGTGGATCTGAACATCCTTCGCCTGGCAGTGTATGAAATGAAATATGATGAAGACGTTCCGGTGAAAGTGGCAATCAACGAAGCTGTAGAGATCGGAAAGACCTTCGGAGGAGAGGATTCCGCTTCTTTTATTAACGGAATCCTGGGAAAAGTGGCAAGAGAAGCCCTATGAACAGCATTTATTCCGTAGGACAGGTAAACGCCTACATCAAAAACATGTTTAATCAGGACTTTATGCTGAACCGGATCTATGTGAAGGGGGAGGTATCTAACTGTAAGTATCATACTTCAGGGCATATTTATTTCTCTCTGAAAGATGAGACCGGGACCATTGCCTGTGTGATGTTTGCCGGCCAGAGAAAAGGCCTGGCTTTTCCCATGAAAAACGGAGACCGGGTGGTGGCCGGGGGAAGTATCAGTGTCTATGAGCGGGACGGGAAATACCAGCTTTATGCCAGGGAGATCACCCTGGAAGGGGCAGGGCTTCTTTATGAGCGCTTTCTGGCGCTGAAAAAAGAGCTGGAGGAGATGGGCATGTTCGCCCAGGAATATAAGCAGCCTATCCCGAAATACGCCGGGAAGATCGGCGTGGTCACTGCGCCTACCGGGGCGGCCATCCAGGACATCCGGAACATTGCAGGCAGGCGGAATCCCTATGTGCAGCTGATCCTTTATCCGGCCCTTGTCCAGGGAGAAGGGGCCGTACAGAGCATTGTAAGGGGAATTCAGACCCTGGACAGACTGGGCGTAGATGTTATAATTGTAGGAAGAGGCGGAGGCTCCATAGAAGATCTCTGGGCCTTTAACGAAGAAGCAGTAGCCCGGGCTATTTTCCAGTGCCAAACGCCGGTGATCTCTGCTGTAGGGCATGAGACAGATACCACCATTGCAGATTATGTGGCGGATCTGCGGGCGCCTACTCCTTCCGGAGCGGCGGAGCTGGCGGTAGCGGATATCCGGACCTTTTTTGATACCCTGGGAAATTACCGGCAGAAAATGGACCGGGCCATGGAAAACCGTCTGCTGATCCTGCGGCAGAATCTGAAATATTATCAGACCCGGCTGGAACATGGAAGCCCCAGCTACAGGATCCAGGAGATGCGGACCCACCTGATGGACTGTGAGGGAAAACTGGAAAACGCCATGAGAAATCAGATCTATCTGGCAAGACAGCGGCTGAACATTTATATTGAGCGGATGAAGGGACTGTCCCCTCTGGATAAGCTGAATCAGGGATTTTCCTATGTGGAAGACGGACAGGGTCATGGAGTCACCAGCATTTCTCAGGCTGAGATCGGGGACAGACTGCTGATCCGTGTTACAGACGGAACACTGGAGACAGAAGTAAAGAGCAAAAAAAGAGAAGAGAGGAATACAGGAAATGGACCGGACAGAAAATAACGGGCAGGAAACCACCATTGAGGAATCCTTAAAGGAGCTGGATGGTATTGTGGAAAAGCTGGAGAGCAGGGATATTTCTCTGGAAGAGTCCTTTGCCATGTACCAGAAAGGCATGGATCTTTTAAAGCAGTGCAGCAAAAAGATCGATACCGTTGAGAAAAAAATGTTGAAAGTAAATGAAGATGGTGAACTAAGTGAATTTTAAAGAAGAATTGGAAAAGAGAACCTGCAGGGCAGAACAGGTGATCCGGAAATATCTTCCTGCAGAAGAGGGATTTTCAAAAAATCTCATAAAAGCCATGAATTACAGTATGGAAGCAGGGGGGAAACGTCTGCGGCCTGTTTTCCTGGGAGAGATGTATCACATCTTCGGGGGACAGGAAGAACTGGCGGAGCCTTTTATGGCAGCCATTGAGATGATTCATACCCATTCCCTGATCCATGACGATCTTCCTGCTATTGACAATGACGAATACCGCAGGGGAAAGAAGACCACCCATATCGTATTCGGAGAATCCGCAGCGATCCTGGCAGGAGACGCTCTGCTGAATTATGCATATGAGACGGCGCTTAAAGGTTTTTCTCTGGCAAAAAATGCCCGGGAGATGGAGAGAACAGCCAAAGCCCTCCAGATCCTGGCCAAAAAGACCGGGATCCGGGGCATGCTGGGGGGACAGAGCGTAGATGTGGAAAATGACGGCAGGCCTTTGAAAAGAGAACGGCTGGATTATATTTATGTGAATAAGACCTCGGCCCTTATAGAAGCTTCCCTTATGGCGGGAGCGGTTCTGGCGGGAGCCGAAGAATTGAAAGAGATTGAGACCATGGGCAGGTATATCGGTCTGGCCTTTCAGATCCAGGACGATATCCTGGATGTTACAGGGGACCAGGAAGAGCTTGGAAAGCCTGTGGGAAGCGATGAGAAAAATCACAAGACAACGTATGTTACGCTGGAAGGAATGGAAAAAGCGGGACAGGAGGTAGAGAGACTTACAGGGGAGGCCCTGGAACTGCTCTCCGGTTTTCCGGGGGACAAGGAATTTTTAAGGGAACTGTTCCTCTTCCTTTGTACCCGCAGAAAATAGAGGTGCATAGCGGATGCTGTTAGATGAGATCAAGAAAGAAAACGATATAAAGAATATCCCTGTGGAGGAGCTGCCCCAGCTGGCAGGGGAGATCCGTACCTTTCTTCTGGAACATTTAAGCAGGACCGGAGGACATCTGGCCTCCAATCTGGGAGCGGTAGAACTGACTATGGCCCTTCACTACGTGTTCCAGCTTCCACAGGATAAGATCATCTGGGATGTGGGCCATCAGTCCTACACCCATAAGATCCTGACCGGAAGAAAAGAGGGTTTTGACCATCTGCGTATGCTGGGAGGGATGAGCGGTTTCCCTAAAAGGAGCGAGAGTCCCTGCGATGCTTTTGACACAGGTCACAGTTCTACTTCTATCTCTGCAGGAATGGGATATGTATGTGCCAGGGAACTGAATAAAGAAAATTATCAGGTGGTCTCTGTAATCGGGGACGGAGCCCTGACCGGAGGGATGGCTTACGAGGCTTTAAACAATGCCTCTCAGTTAAAATCAAATTTTATTATTGTACTGAATGATAATGAGATGTCCATTTCCAAAAATGTGGGAGGAATTTCCAGTTATCTGGGAAATCTGCGGACCGCAGACAGCTATAATGATCTGAAAACAGGAGTGAAAAAAGGACTGAATAAAATTCCCGGCATTGGTCCGGCTACGGTGAAAAAGATCCATAAAGCCAAGGATAGCATGAAACGTCTGATCATTCCGGGGATGTTTTTCGAGGATATGGGCATTACTTATCTGGGACCGGTGAACGGACACGACTGTGGCAGGATGATCCAGGTGTTTCAGGAGGCCAGAAGGATCCAGGGACCGGTGCTGGTCCATGTCAAAACCGAAAAGGGCAGGGGATATGAGCCGGCTATGCGGCATCCGGCCAGATTCCACGGTACAGCGGCTTTCGACCTGGAACATGGGATCCCCTTGAATAATCATGGAAAAGCTAATTATACAGATATCTTTTCCACGGTCATGCGGAAGTTCGGAGACCGGGAGGAAAAAGTAGTGGCTATCACAGCGGCAATGCCCGACGGAACCGGACTGAAAAGATTCCGGAATATGTTTCCGGACCGTTTCTTTGATGTGGGCATCGCTGAGGAACACGCTGTAACCTTTGCTGCAGGATTGGCCCTGGGAGGGATGATCCCGGTGGTGGCAGTGTATTCTTCTTTTCTCCAAAGAGCTATTGATCAGATCATCGAAGATGTATGTATCCAGAACCTCCATGTGATCTTTGCGGTGGACCGGGCAGGACTGGTGGGCAGCGACGGGGAGACCCATCAGGGCTGCTTTGATCTGACTTATCTGTCTATGATCCCCAATATGACTGTGATGGCCCCCAAAAATAAATGGGAGCTTTCCGATATGTTGAAATTTGCAGTAAAATATCAGGGTCCTGTGGCTATCCGTTATCCTAAGGGAGAGGCCTATGACGGCCTGGAGGAATTCCGGGCACCCATTGTTCTGGGACGCAGCGAGATCCTCTTTGAAGGAGAAAAGATTGCTCTTTTTCCTGTGGGAAGTATGGTAAAGACAGGGGAAGAGGTATACCGGCTGCTGAAAGAGGAGGGAGAAGATCCCACCTTGATCAACGCCAGGTTTGTAAAGCCGCTGGATGAAAAGATGCTGGATCGTCTGGCAGAAAAACACAGACTTCTGGTGACCATGGAAGAGAATGTGAAGTCGGGAGGCTTCGGCATGGCAGTAGCGGATTACATGAGAAGGAACCATCCCAATGTCCGGGTGCTTCTTTTTGCAGTGCCGGATCAGTTTATAGAACATGGAAATCCGGAAAAACTCAAAGAAAAACTGGGACTGGACCCGGTATCTATTTTCGAGAAGATCAAGGAGGCCAGATAAATGAAGGAACGTCTGGACGTCCTGTTGGTGAAGCGCGGCCTGGCAGCTTCCAGAGAGAAGGCCAAGGCGGTGATCATGGCAGGAAGCGTATTTGTAGATAATCAGAAGGAAGATAAAGCAGGCACTATGTTTCCTGATACGGTACAGATCGAGGTTAGAGGAAATACTTTAAAATATGTAAGCCGGGGAGGCCTGAAGCTGGAAAAGGCCATGACCCATTTCGGACTGAGTCTGGAAGGCTGTGTCTGTATGGACGTGGGGTCTTCTACAGGGGGCTTTACTGACTGCATGCTTCAGAACGGGGCGGTGAAGGTCTATGCCATAGACGTGGGGCACGGGCAGTTAGACTGGAGGCTGCGCAATGACCCCAGAGTAGTCTGTATGGAGAAGACCAATATCCGGTATGTGACTCCGGAGGACATCGGGGAAAAAGCAGATTTCTCTTCCATTGACGTGTCTTTTATTTCTCTGACCAAAGTTCTTCCGCCTGTTTATGAACTGTTGAAGGAGCAGGGACAGGTGGTCTGCCTTATCAAGCC
>DXFG01000006.1 GCA_019114545.1 Candidatus Blautia pullistercoris
CTAGAAAGCCATTCTCATGACGGGGCTTCTATAGTCAGCGGAGAATGCATACTGTCTGTAGAGGATCCGGAAACTGTCCGGACTATGCTGGCGGAACAAATGCAGCGGCTGGGAGACTGGGTTAATGAAAAGGAAGGATATATCGGACATATAAAAGCCGGTTTTTCTACGGAATGTACAGAGTCCTTTTCCATTACTGACCGAAAGGTCCGGTGCCACAGTCCGGAAAGCACTCGGATCCATATCAATCTGGCAGCAATTGTGTTTATGATTTCTCCGGATGAACTGAAGAAACAGGTGAAAAATATTTTTCTGACGATTACAGCCGATACAGAGGAAAAGAAGGAATGATTGTCCTAAACGGGATTTTATGATAAACTGGTACCAAATCTTATGCGGAAGATAAGGAGCAGACTATGCCAGTTTTTGATTTTAATAATTCACCACAGGACTCCAGGATTCCTGAATGTACCTATAAAGTTTTCTACACCAGCAGCCCGGAGAGTTCTCCGGAGCATCCTATCCTGGTCCTGGACAACAAGGCGGGAAAACTTGTCCATCATTCCAACGGTATCTTTACCAATCCCATACGGCGGACAGCCTTTGAGTTTAAAGGAGAGGAAGGGACTGTCAGCGAGGATATCCTGGAGATCGATGCCCGGTTTGTCAGCCTTCTGAAATGGCTGGGAGAAAACCATATTCATGTACGGCTTTCGGGGGCCGTAAAAGAAGGCAAGTATGCAGTATACAAGATACGGGAGACAGCCTTCGGGGGAGGGGCAAAGCTCTCCGCAGAGGATGGATTCCTTCAGTTTATGATCGAGCGGCTGCTGTCCAGCGACCCTCCATCTCAGGAAATCCCGGATGAAGATGAGGAAGAAACAGGGGACAGCATGAAACTGACCAGTATCCAGAGTATTACGGATTTTATGAACTGTGCAGGAAGGACGCTGCCGGACAATATCCGTCTCTGGGCCAGAAGGAACCTGGCGGTTGCCAAGTCCAATGAAGTATCTCCCGAGGAGCGGCGCCACGCCCAGAGAGCCCTTTCCATTATGATGAATATTCAGTGGAAAGGAAATTATTTTGAGGCCATTGATCCCGAGGAAGCCAGGAGGATCCTGGATGAAGAGCTTTACGGCATGGAAACTGTAAAACAGAGGATCATTGAGACGATTATCCAGATTAACCGTACCCACACCCTGCCTGCCTATGGCCTCCTGCTTATCGGTCCCGCAGGAACGGGAAAATCTCAGATCGCTTATGCAGTGGCCCGTATCCTGAAGCTGCCCTGGACTACCCTGGATATGAGTTCCATCAATGACCCGGAACAGCTTACTGGAAGTTCCAGGATCTACGCCAATGCAAAGCCGGGGATCATCATGGAGGCTTTTTCCATGGCCGGAGAATCTAATCTGGTCTTTATTATCAATGAGCTGGATAAGGCGGCTTCCGGAAAAGGAAACGGCAATCCGGCGGATGTGCTTCTGACCCTTTTGGATAATCTGGGATTTACAGACAACTATATGGAGTGTATGATCCCCACATCAGGAGTTTATCCTATTGCCACAGCTAATGATAAGGATCAGATCAGCGCCCCTCTTATGTCCAGGTTTGCAGTGATTGAGATCCCGGATTATACGGCAGAGGAGAAAAAGGTGATCTTCTCCAGATATGCCCTTCCAAAGGTGCTGAAGCGAATCGGCATGGAGGAGAAAGAGTGTATCCTGACACCGGACGGACTGGACACAGTGATTGAGCTGCATAAGAACACCAGCGGCATCCGTGACCTGGAGCAGGCGGCGGAGCACATTGCGGCGAACGCCCTGTACCAGATAGAAGTAGACCATGTGAAGTCAGTGGCTTTTGACGGGGAGATGGTGAGAAAGCTTCTGGGAAATTAAAAGATTTTTATTACGTTCTTATTCTTAATGTATAAAAGAGAGCGTATTTTTTGAATACTGAAGATATAAGAAAAAATAAAAGAGTAGAAAAGGGGAAATCCGGAAGAAAGGAGCAATGTTATGCCCAGAAGTAAAAATTTTTCTATAAAGAAGGCCCGTGTAAAAGTAATAACTGGTACAGAGAGAAAAGAATCTGTATCTTCAAATGATTTAGAGATGGATGCAAGAGCGAAAAGAGCAGTGAAAGCGGCAGTAGATAAAGCACAGTTTTGTAAAAAACCAGTTGCAAAATATGATGTGAAAAACAAGAAAGCGTACATTGAGTTTGCAGATGGGAAGAGAAAGTATGTTGAATAAAAAACCGATGCTTTTAGTGCTGGCAGGGCCAAATGGATCCGGAAAGAGTACAATCACGCAATATTTTGAAATTGCGGGCAGCTATACCAATGCGGATGAGGTTGTATCTGCTACCGGAATGACGAATGAAGAAGCGGCAAGATTTGTAGACCGAAAAAGATATGAATCCATTCAGGCAAAAGAAGACTTTACTTTTGAAACTACAGTTGCTGGACGGCAGTATATCTGATGAGAAAAAAGGTTCAGCTGATTGATAAGACAGAAAGGTTCATTATATATAGATTCCAGGGCGAGTAGTTTTTCTGCATTTTATGTAGATTTTACCCAGTATTTATAGGATTTAAATAAAGATATGGTAAAATGTCTTTCAACATACCGTGAGAACGGAGAAAAGAGATTTTTCCATATCTTTTTTGTAAAAATGAAAAATATCTGTATGGAAAAAATCAAAAGGGAAACCAGGGAAATGTAGAGAAACTACGAAGGAAGAGATCGGAAATGGAATATAAGAGTTTTATTTTTGAAGTGCGGAGCAGATACAGGGAATTCCGACCTTCGGAACAGAAAGCGGCAGATATTATTCTGAATGAAGATAAGAGGATCCTGGATTGGACCATTGAGGAGTTCGCCCAGGCAGCGGGAGTCAGCCAGCCTACGGTGATCCGGTTTGCAAGGGCCCTGGGACTTAAAGGCTATCGGGAGCTGAAGAATAAGGTCCTGGAGGAATATGCCAGAAAAAAGGAAGAGCCGGATCCGGCGGAAATCCTGAATTATCCGGTGCAGAAGGAAGACCGGATCGTGGATATCCCGGCAAAAGTGATCATGACCAATATCCGACACCTGGAGGAGGTCTTAAAGGCTTTGTCTTCCTATGAATTTGTCCGGGCGGTAAATGCCCTGGAAAAGGCAGAGAACATTTCCGTGTATGCAGTAGAAAATTCCTCCTGCACAGCTGAGGATTTTGCTACAAAAATGACTTATATCGGAAAGCAGGTATATTTTAACAAAGACGGCTATATGCAGAAGGTCAACGCCAAGAACCTGACAGAGCGGGACGTGGCCATAGGGATTTCCCATACCGGCCAGTCCCGGCATACAGTGGATGCTCTGCGCTGCGCAAAAGAATCGGGGGCCATGACCATAGCTATCACCAATTATCAGCAGGCCCTGATCAACAAGTATGCAGATATTATTTTATGCACAGAAAATACCCAGTATATGTACGGCAATGCTATTTTTTCCAGAAGCGCCCAGATCTCCCTGGTGGATATGCTGTATCTGGGGGTTTTCCTGAAGAATTACGACTATTATGCAGAGAAGCTGAATAACAGCTGGAAAAACATACAGGATCTGGTCTATGAAAGAGACAGCCGGTTTTAAAAGACGGGTAGAAAAACTACAAGACGAAAATCACAGAGAAGAGGATTCTTTGAGGAATCTTAACTTCCCTGTGATTTTTGTTTTTACAGCAGACACCTATAATCCGAGGTGCAAGGAACAAGGCGGGAACTTCCGGAGAAAATTCTGGAAAGGGAACTGCCGGATCAGAAATCTGAAGAATGAAACATGAAAAGTAAATGATGAAAAGGAGAGTGTGTTATGAAGAAAAAAATCTGTATTGCCCTGATCGGAGCTTTGACGGCAGCTGCTTTTGCAGGCTGTTCTGGGGGAGGAAGCAGCCAGAGCGGCGAGACTACAGCAGAGACTGCAGGTTCCCAGGAGGCCGGCACAGAAACCTCTGAAGGCGGAAGCGCCCAGAAGGCGGATTCCGGTGAGATCACAGTGTATACAGCACTGGAAGACGAGCAGGTGTCAGATTATCTGGCAAAGTTTAATGAAACATATCCGGACATTACGGTAAACGTAGTCCGGGAATCTACGGGAATCATTACAGCAAAGCTGATAGCGGAGAAGGATAACCCTCAGGCAGATCTGGTATGGGGCACAGCAGCTTCCTCTATGATGGTATTGGACGATATGGGAGCTCTGGAACCCTATGAGCCGGAAGGCTGTGACCGGATCCTGCCCCAGTTTAAATCCGACAAAGAAGTGCCTACCTGGGTGGGAATCGACGCATGGGAAACCGCCTTTGTGGTAAATACAGAAGAGCTGAAGAAGCTTGGTATGGAGCCGGAGGAGATCAAATCTTACGAGGACCTGCTGGATCCAAGACTGAAAGGCCAGATCGTTATGTCCAACCCCAACTCTTCGGGAACGGGATTTTTAACTGTATCTGCCATCCTTCAGCTAAAGGGAAAGGATTCAGAAGCAGGCTGGGATTACCTGGATCAGCTTCATGAAAATATTGCCCAGTATGTACATTCCGGTTCCAAACCGGCCAAGATGGCGGCTTCCGGAGAATGTGCAGTAGGAATCAGCTTTGGATATGCAGGAATCAGCCAGAGAGACAAAGGCGCTCCGGTGGAAGTGATCTTTCCTGAGGAAGGCTCCGGATGGGACCTGGAGGCCAATGCCCTGATGAAAAAAGAGGAGATTAATCCGGCAGCTTATACTTTCCTGGACTGGGCTATTTCTGACGAGGCTATGGACCTGTACCGGGTGAATTACCCCATTGTCACCGTAGAGAATACAGGCACCTATGAAGGCTATGACAGCAACCCTCTGGACCAGCTGATTGATAATGACTTTTCCTGGGCTGCAGAGAATCGCGAGAATATCTTAAATGAGTGGATGGAGAAATACGACAGCAAATCGGAAGCAGAATCATAGGAAGGGGATTGAAAGATGGCATTTTTATCTGTGAAAAATATCGTGAAAAAATTCGATACACAGACTGCTCTGAATAATGTAAACGTGGACATAGAAAAAGGGGAGCTGGTCAGTATCCTGGGACCCTCGGGCTGCGGAAAGACCACCCTTCTGCGGATTATTGCAGGGCTGGAGACTCCCGATATGGGACAGGTATTTATTGATGGAAAGGACTGTACCCAACTGCCTCCTTCCAAAAGAAACTTCGGCATTGTCTTTCAGTCTTACGCCCTGTTTCCTCATATGACCGTGGAGCAGAATCTGATGTTTGGATTGAACCAGCAGAAGCATCTGTCAAAAGAGGAGCGGAAAGAACGGGCCAGGGAGGTACTGGAAATGGTGGATCTTTATGACCATCGGAAAAAATATCCCTCTCAGCTTTCCGGAGGACAGCAGCAGAGGATCGCTCTGGCCAGAGCCATCTCTCTGAAACCGGCCTTTCTCCTTCTGGACGAGCCCCTGTCTGCCCTGGACGCCAAGGTCCGGGTAAAACTTCGGGCCGAGATACGCAGGATCCAGAAAAAGCTGGGGATTACCACTATCCTGGTCACCCATGACCAGGAAGAAGCCCTGACGATGGCGGATAAGATCGTGGTCATGAATAATGCAGTAGTGGAACAGATCGGTACGCCGAAAGAGATCTACAATGCTCCAAAGACGGCCTTTACCGCCAACTTTATCGGCACCATGAATCTGTATCAGCAGGACAGAACCGCCTGGGGCGTCCGTCCGGAACTGATCGGGATTACCAGGACTGCCAAAGCGGGAGATCCGGCATATTTAAAAGGAACTGTGGAGGAAATTGAGTTTCGGGGAGCCCTTACCCGGATTTATGGAAGATTGGAAGAGAGCGGGGAAACCGTCTGTGCGGATATGGATTCCCACCTGGAGGAAACCCTCTGTCTGAAGGAAAAAGAAGAGGTATTTTTCCATATTCCCCAGTCCGGAATCATCCGGTATCCGGGTCAGAAAGGAGCAGAAAGGAATACGGCATGAAGAGAATAAGAGATTGGAAACTGTATCGAAACCCGGGAAATATCCTGATGTTTTGTATGACCCTGGCCTTTGTGGTCATTCTGATCTGTCCCCTGTTTGCATTGTTTTCCAAGGCTTTTCTCACAGCTTCCGGAGAGTTTGCAGGGCTGGAAAATTATATGAAATACTTTTCTACTCCGGCCCTGTCCGTATCTATTAAAAATACCATGGTGGTGTCTCTGGCCGCCGCTGTGATGGGAACCCTGCTGGGATTCCTTTACGCTTACGGTCTGACCAGAACAGGGATAAAGGGAAAAATTTTTTTCCGGTATGTGGCCATGATCCCGCTGTTTCTCCCTACAGTGGTACACGGACTGAGTCTGGTCTACCTTTTCGGAAACCAGGGAATCATTACCGGGCTGGGCTGGGACATCAGCCTTTACGGAAGGACAGGAATCATTCTGTCAGAGATCATCTACACCTTCCCCCAGGCCTTTCTCATGTTTTCCATTGCCCTGAACTATGCAGACGGCAGGCTGTATGAGGCAGCGGACAGCATGGGCTGCAGCTCTCTGAAAAAGTTTACCCACATTACCCTTCCTTCGGTGCGCTATACCCTGATCAACAGTCTGTTTGTATGCTTTACCCTGGCCTTTACAGACTTTGGTGCGCCCAAGGTGCTGGGAGGAAATTACAACGTTCTGGCTACTGATATCTATAAGCAGGTAGCCGGGCAGTTTAATATGAATATGGGGGCTGTAGTGGGAACTCTCCTGTTGATACCGGCGGTGATCAGCTTTGGCGTGGACCGGGTGGTGTCAGGAAAAAACAATGACGGGATCAGCTCCAAAGCCCAGGCGCTGAAGATTAAGAAATGCGGGACAAGGGACGGTGTTTTCTATCTGATATGCGGAGGGATTTCCCTGTGCCTGCTCAGCCTTGTGGCGGTTTTATTTGTGGGAGCCTTTACGAAATACTATCCCTATGATCTGGGATTTACCCTGGAAAATTTCCGGTTTAATCCTTCTACAGGAGGGATCCAGAGCTATCTGAATTCTATTGAGATGAGTCTGCTGACAGCTGTTTTAGGGACAATTTTCGTTTTTATCTACGCTTATTTTATTGAGCGGGGAAAGTGTACCGGAGTTTTCAAAAATACGGGACGGATGTTATCCTCTCTGCCTCTGGCACTGCCGGGAATGGTAATCGGTCTGGGCTTTATATTCTTCTTTAACCAGAAGGAGAATCCCCTGAATTTTATCTACGGAACGGTGATGATCCTGGTCCTGGCCAATATGGTCCACTTCTACTCGGTGCCCTTTGTAACCGCCAGCAGTGCACTGAAA
Source organism: Candidatus Blautia pullistercoris (assembly GCA_019114545.1). Classification (GTDB taxonomy): domain Bacteria; phylum Bacillota; class Clostridia; order Lachnospirales; family Lachnospiraceae; genus Blautia; species Blautia pullistercoris. Next base: position 7,352 of record DXFG01000006.1, read on the forward strand.
AAGCTGGACAGAGAGTATGAAAATGTGGCGGACAGCCTGAAGATCCCCGGGTGGAAAACCTTCTGCAAAGTGGTAGTTCCCCTGTCACTGCCGGCAGTGCTGGAGATTTTCATGTACTATTTTATGAATTCTATGGTGACGGTGTCTGCTGTGGTATTCCTGTACAGCGCCCAGTTTAAGATTGCTTCCATTGCCATTACCCATATGGAAGAGGCAGGGGACATTGCCCAGGCTGCGGCTATGAGTCTTCTGATCCTGTTTATTAATGTGGCGGCAAGAGGAATCTACGAGGCATGCAGGAAGATCAGCAGCCGGGAAAGGACTGCCCGGTCTGCAGCAGGAAAAGCCAGGATCCATTTCTTAAAAACAAGAACACAGAGCAGTCTGTGAATTATAAACATAATGGAGGAAAATGTAATGAAAGTATTTTGCTTAGGAGCAGCAGGAAGAATCAGCAGAGAATCTGCACTGGATCTGGTCCAGTATTCAGATTTTGAGAAGATTACTATTGGAGACTACAATTATGAAGAGGCATGTAAAGTTGCCCGGTGGCTGAACGATGACAGGGTAGATGCAGTGAAGATCGATGTCACCAAAGTGGATGAGGCCGCAGAAATGATGAAAGGTTATGATGTGGTCATGGACGGCACTCAGATCACCTTAAACGGCATTTCCACAGAATGTATCGCCAAGGCAGGATGCCATGGGGTAAACCTCAACGGATTCGGAGAAGAGAACCAGTGGGATCAGCTTTTTAAAGACGCAGGAAAAGCCTGTGTTCCCGGTTTTGGCATGACTCCCGGAACTACCCAGATGATGGCTATGCATCTTGCCAACCAGCTGGATACAGTGGAAGAAGTTTATGTGTCTCACGGCGCCTTCCGTCCCTTTGCTTTTTCAAAGTCCATTACAGAGACTACCACTTATGAATATGATCCTAACCTGAAAAGCCGTGTGGTATTTGAAGACGGAAAATTTATCCAGGTTCCTCCTTTTGCCCGGCCAAGAGAGATCGATCTGCCCCAGCCATATGGAAAGACTACCCAGTATATCATTCCCCATTCAGAAACTGTTACTTTAGCTCAGGCATTAAAGGATAAAGGAGTACGTCTCATCGAGGTGAGAGGTACCTGGCCAAAGCAGAACATGACCCTGGTAAGAGGTCTTTATGACTACGGTATCCTGAAAAATCCGGTGGTAAAAGTAGGGGATACAGAGAAGGGACTGATGAGTATTATCGGCGATTATCTGGTGAACAGTGAGGAAGGAAAGACCACAGAATTATACGGATATGCCCTTCATGTAGAAGTGGTGGGTTACAAAGACGGGGTGAAAAAACAGGGGATTATTTACCACACCCATCCGGCTTCTGACGGCAGCGTAGAAGGCTGGGAAGGTCTCCGGGCATATACCAGAAATGTGGGAATTCCTCTTGCTATAGCAGCAGAACAGCTTGCAAAAGGCAATGTAAAAGGAACTGGCATCCTGATCCCGGAAGACGCTTTTGAGCCGGAACTGATCTTCAAAGAGCTGGAGAGAAGAGGAATCTATATGCACGAGAGCTGGAACAATCTGTAAAAACAAAAAGAGAATAACAGCTTCCTGAAAGTACGGTTACGAAAAGGAATTTTTAATAAACTCTGTCATAGCCCGGGCCCCGTCTCCCTGATGACGGAG
>DXFG01000086.1 GCA_019114545.1 Candidatus Blautia pullistercoris
TGTATACGATCTTGCTCTCGTACAACTCATCTGTAAGGTGAGAAAAGATTACTGCCGGAAGTTCTACCCGGACTCCAAGATCCACCCGGTTGGACAGGGTGGGAATGGATAGCTGCCGGCATACAGACTCCTCCGGCACCGCCGAATCCGCTCATAATGGCGCAGGTCTTGCAGCGGACACAGGAAGTGATCTTTTCTCCGTCAATGGGACACCTGCGTTTTTCCAGAGGATTCCCAGCCTCAAATACAGCAATCTTCAGATCCGTTGGTTCTTTTGTAAGCTCATAGGCGGAGTAAATACCTCCTGGCCCGGCTCCTATTATAATGATATCGTAGTCCATAATAAATTCCTCCGTTTCACGCCAGTCCCTTCTTAAAGCGGATCATCATCTCCCTGGTCAGGCTGACATCGTAGTCATCATAAGGAATATCCTCTCTTTCAAACCATTGGGCCTCGGACAGTTCATCCTCTTCCAGGATAATGTGGTCGCTGCCCTCCAGGTCACAGTAGAAGCCCATAAGAAGACTGCTGGACAGGGACCAGGGCTGGCTTTTATAGTACTGAATATTTTTTACTTTCAGTCCTACTTCTTCCATTACCTCACGCTTTACGGTTTCTTCCAGGGTTTCTCCGATTTCCGCAAAGCCAGCAATCAATGCATAGCGTCTTGCTGTGCCTCCGGCATATTTGGACATGAGAAGCCGGTTTCCGTTTCTCACTCCTACGATCACCGCAGGAGTGATCTTGGGATACTCGGTGTTTTTGCAGTGAGGGCAGTACATCATCCTTTCCCTGGTGTCCGGCACCAGAGGGTGGCCGCATTTTCCGCAGAATTTCCGGGTCTCATACCAGTTATAGAGCTGATAGCCGGTGATCAGAGCGAAGCCGTTTACCTGAGGTCCCAGGTTCCGGAAGATGATAATGTCCTCCATAGTATATCCGGAAAGTAGGGTCAGAGATTCATCCCGGATAAGATAATAATTTGTCTGGTCGATGGAAAATAAATAGGTATAGGATGTATAAATCTGGGGATAATATTCCCCGGCATACTGAAAATCAGGGAAAGAAAAAGTATCTTCCGTAACTTTTACCAGTACTTTCCTGCCCTGAAAAAAAAGAATACAGTCCCCGGCCTTTGGCGGCACCGGATGATATTCATTGTGATAGCAGTGGCTGCCAAGATCCTGGATCATAAATATAACCTCCGTTTTCTACACAGATTCCCAGAGGATCTGTTGTTGTTTAAAATACTTCAGAACAAGATCATCCCAGGCATGGTCCAGGGACTTGTCCAGAGTAAAGGTCTTCAGAGATGTGCCTGTAGTGCAGGTGAGATGAGATCCGTCATACTGAAAATTCAAAAACAGACCGAAGATTTCCTCAGCCTTATAAGACAGACCGTTTCCCTGAAGGAGTTTTTCCGTGTTTTTTCTGGAAAGGCGGAATATGATTTTAAAGTGGAGAGGAGTTTTTTTCCCTTTTATTATGGAAAAGCAGAAAGGCTTTATATCTCTCCATAGAGCGTAATTTCGTCCTTCTTCCTGAAGCTGCCGGTTTTCCTCTGTGTCAAAAAATCCTTCATGAAGATTCCCTTCAATGGAGTAGGTCACAGAAGTGGTCACAGAGGCTTCACTGAGCCAGAAAGAGTCAAAGGCATTGCCGATCAAAAGCTTTGCCATAAAATCTTTAATATCCTGAATTTTTACAGCGATCATATAAATACAGGCCTCATTTCTGATAAGTTTGCAGGACGGTCCAAAGAAAAAAAGTTCTTTTGGTACCGAACCAATAACAGTATAAACGAAAAGTAAAAAAAATCCTAGAGTTTTCCATGAAAAACCTTTTCAAATAGAATTTGGTGTGTTATGATAAGACATGGTATTAAAAACTACATAAAGAGGTTGTGAAAAATGAGTTATAAAATTATTATAGACAGCTGTGGGGAGCTTTTGGAGAGATGGAAGACAGATGAACGTATTGAGCGGGCGCCCCTTACATTGATAGTAGATGGAGAAGATATTGTAGATGACGAGACTTTTGATCAGGCCTATTTTCTGAAGAAAGTTGCAGCCAGTCCCAACTGTCCCAAGTCTTCATGTCCTTCTCCGGAAAAATATATGGAGGCATTCGACTGTGAGGCAGAGCATGTATATGCAGTAACTCTTTCCGCTAATCTCAGCGGTTCATATAACAGTGCGGTGCTGGGAAGAAACCTTCTGCTGGAGCATAAGCCGGAGAAGAAGGTTCATGTGTTTGATTCCTGTTCTGCCTCTGTGGGAGAAACGCTTATCGCTCTGAAGATTGAGGAATGCGAACAGGCAGGTATGGAGTTTGAAAAAGTGGTAGAGACTGTGGATAAATATATTGAGTCTCAGCATACCTACTTTGTTCTTGAAAATCTGGAGACATTGAGAAAAAATGGCAGACTCAGCAACCTGAAAGCCTTTGTGGCTACTGCTCTGAAGATCAAACCGGTGATGGGTTCCACTCCTGAGGGAACCATCGCCCAGCTTGACCAGGCCAGGGGGATCAATAAAGCTTTGGTAAAGATGGTAGATTATGTGGCAAAAGGCGCAGCAGACAGCAAAAACAAAGTTTTGGGGATTACTCACTGCAACTGCCCGGCAAGAGCAGAGATCGTAAAAGAAGCCATATTAAAACGGATCCCCGTAAAGGATGTGGTACTGCTGGATACGGCGGGAGTCAGTACTATGTATGCCAATGACGGAGGGATCATAGTGGTTATCTGATACCGAAGAGAAATATTTCAGTCAGAAACCTGTTCCGTGAAAACCTTTTAAAAGGTGTGAAACGGAGCAGGTTTTTTTGTGTAATGTGCCTGAGGATTTCTTATACATATAAAAAGAAATATACATGTAAAATAAAAGAAGGATACACCCGTTGACAATAGAATACTGGAATGTTATATTTGGATTAAATCTATGTAAAATCTAAGTGACAGGAGGAAAACAAAAGAAAGTAAAAAAATGCCGAACTTATAAAATACGGCATAGTTGGTTTTCCGGCTGTCATTTTTTGCTGGAAAAATTAAAAGACAAAAGAGAGAAAAGGAGCATATATGGACATTTCATTTTCTTATTTTTGCCAGGCGGTCCTCTCAAATCCGGTAATGCTTGTTACCGTAGCGCTGACCTTGGGAGTTATTTTTGTAAATGGCTGGACCGATGCACCAAACGCTATAGCAACCTGTATCGGCACACGCAGCATGAATGTACGGCATGCCATCTGGATGAGTGCGGTTTTTAATTTTCTGGGAGTGCTGGTTATGACCCATATCAACAGTTCCGTAGCTTCTACCATCAGCAATATGGTAGATTTCGGCGGAAGGACAGACCAGGCCCTGGTGGCTTTGTGTGCCGCACTGTTTTCCATTGTAGTATACAGCGTAGCGGCATCCGTATTCGGTATTCCTACCAGTGAAAGCCACAGTCTGATTGCAGGTCTTTCTGGAGCGGCTATTGCGGTGCAGGGCGGTATCGGCGGCATCAATTTCAGCGAGTGGGTAAAAGTCCTGTATGGACTGGTATTAAGCCTTGTTTTGGGATTTGTTGTGGGCTGGGTGATCTGCAAAGGGATTGCTCTGATCTGTGGAAGGATGGACCGGAGGAGGACCAATTCCTTTTTCCAGAAAGGACAGATCTTTGGAGCCGCATTTATGAGCTTCATGCATGGAGCCCAGGATGGACAGAAGTTCATCGGCGTTTTATTCCTGGGTGTTGCCTTCTGCAACGGACAGAACAGTGTGGAAGGCATGGTGATCCCGGTATGGCTGATGGTGCTTTGCTCTGTGGTTATGGGGGTAGGCACCAGCGTAGGTGGTGAGAAGATCATCAAATCTGTGGGAATGGATATGGTAAAACTGGAAAAATTCCAGGGATTTTCTGCAGACCTGGCAGGGGCTTTCTGCCTGCTGCTTGCCAGCGTATCCGGTATTCCTGTATCCACTACCCATACAAAGACCAGTGCAATCATGGGAGTTGGAGCGGTGAAACGTCTGTCTGCGATTAATTTTGGCGTGGTAAAGGACATGATGCTGACATGGATCTTTACCTTTCCGGGTTGTGGACTGATCAGCTTTATTATGGCAAAAATATTTATGATGTTTTTTTAGGAGGATAAACAATGGCAAGAAAACAGGATGCTTATTATTTTGATAATTTTATAGCATGTGCAGAAGAATCCTGCCATGCAGCCAGTCTTCTGCGAAAGGTGCTGGGAGATTTCAAGCCTCAGGAGCTGGAAAAATACCTGGAAGAGATCCATGAGATTGAAAACCGGGCAGATGGGAAAAAACATGAAATGCTGGACCGGCTGGCAAGAGAATTTATTCCCCCTATTGAGCGGGAAGATATTGTAGAATTAAGTCAGCATATTGATACGGTAACAGACAAAGTCGAGGATGTGCTGCTGCGGATTTATATGGGAAATGCTCAGGAGATCGAGCCGGATGCCCTGGAGATGACGGATGTGGTGATCCAGTGCTGTGAGAAAGTCCGTGAGCTTTTGACAGCTTTTGCAGATTTCCGCCGTTCCAGGAACCTGAAAGATCTGATCATTCAGATCAATGCCCTGGAAGAAACTTCAGACCGGCTGTTTATGAAGAGTATGAGAAAGCTTCATACAGAGTGCAGCGATCCTCTCCACATTATCGTATGGAGAGAGATCTACATTTATCTGGAGAGATGTGCAGATGCCTGCGAGCATGTGGCAGACACAGTAGAAAGTATTGTTATGAAAAATTCATAAGAAATATCGGGCCCCATATGCGGCCGGCAACAGAATTATGCCGGATATATGGGGCCTTTTACAGAAAAAAGGTAAGTATTCAGCTATATGGGATCAGATTTGCAGCTAACGCTGTTTTCCAGCCGGAAGGATGTTTTGTCAACTGGGAATTGACAAAGACAAGAAAATCATTTATAGTTAAAGAGCTATGGGATACAAAGTTCGACAGAGGTTCCATGCAAATATTTTTGACCACCCTTTGGGTTAAGGCCATACGGACAGCCGGGTCAACTGCCGCCAGCAGCAAGGGCTGCATTATTGATTGAGTTAGAAGCTCAAATTTTATAAGTTGGTAACTTTACAACCAGTGCATGAGAAAGGTGCACATCAACTTGTGAAACGGTCAATAAGAGTAGTAAAAGTGAGATATTTGCTATATAGACTCTGAACTTTTGGGTTCCATATTTTTTTGACGGTAAGTTCCTGAAAAGGGAACTTTCAGAAGAATGAGAAGAATGTGGAAGGATCACGCAAGTAATGTGCTAAAATGCAGATTGCCTGCGTTTTTTTATTCTATAGAAAAGTCCTTCGGACTGTCCCCTCAAGACGGAGGAGAGGGGGAGTTAAAGCGGGCCTGCCTATTTTGGTTTAAGTAAGAAAGAATAAAAAAGGGATTGCACTTGTATTGATTCTATAAGTTAAAAGGAGTTCCTGATATGGGCGAAAAATTAAGGTTATATGGATTTAATAATTTAACGAAGGCGCTGAGCTTTAACATTTACGACGTCTGTTACGCCAAGACGGCCAGAGAGCAGAAGGATTATATTGCCTATATTGACGAGCAGTATAATTCTGACAGACTCAGGACCATACTGACAACTCTTACAGATATGATCGGGGCTCAGGTGCTGAATATCGCCCAGCAGGATTACGAGCCTCAGGGAGCTTCGGTTACTCTGCTTATCGCAGAGGGATCCATGATCCCGGCGGGAAGCACTCAGGTAGCCCATCTGGATAAAAGCCATGTGACGGTCCATACTTATCCGGAGTATCATCCGGAGACTTGTCTGGCTACCTTCCGGGTGGATATTGATGTAGCTACCTGCGGGGAGATCACCCCTCTTTCCACCCTGGATTATCTCATCGGTTCTTTTGATTCGGATATCATTACCATGGATTACCGGGTCAGGGGATTTACCAGAAGCGTAAATGGGGAAAAGTTATTTATGGACCACAAGGTCACTTCTATCCAGGATTACATTGACAGCCGTACCCTGGAGAGATATGACGCAGTGGATATTAATGTATATGAGGCAAATATTTTCCATACGAAGATGATGGTGAAGGAGATCGATCTCCAGAACTATCTGTTTAATACGGACATCTATGAGCTTCCGCCGAAAAAGCGGCTGGACATTATGAACAGTCTGCGAAGAGAAATGATTGAAATCTTCAGCGGACGGAATATTTACTAATTTTAGCAGTTAAGCATGCTTTCAAAAGAGAGCGTATTGTATGAGCAGGAGGTGGGCATATGGGTGAAATATCCCAGGAAAACGCCCCGATTTACGAGGCATTGGAAAGACTGAGAAAGATGAGGGTGGTACCTTTTGACGTACCCGGACATAAAAGAGGAAGAGGAAATCCGGAGCTTGCCAGGCTTCTGGGAGAGAAATGCATGAGTATGGATGTAAATTCTATGAAGCCCCTGGATAATCTCTGCCATCCCGTGTCGGTGATTCGTCAGGCGGAAGAGCTGGCAGCAGAGGCCTTTGGAGCGGCCCACGCATTTTTAATGGTGGGAGGGACCACTTCCGCAGTTCAGGCTATGGTCCTTTC
>DXFG01000087.1 GCA_019114545.1 Candidatus Blautia pullistercoris
ACTCGCTCCTTGTGTTTGCTTTTTGCTTTCTTGATTTATTTTTGACAGGATTAAATATAAAGAAGTTTTGTAAAATCACCAATCTTCTTTCTGTTAAATGTATGTAAAATACAGATTTAACATTTCACATAAAGGGCTTTACATTCCGAGGCTCAGATTTAACATTTCCTTATTTTCCTTGATTTATACGTTGTTTTCTGTATTTTAATGGGGATACCCCATAATATTCCCGAAATTTTTTTCCAAAGTAGCTGGGCTGGCTGAAGCCGCTGCTGATACAGATCTCTGTGATGCTGCTGTCTGTATTGTGCAGCTTATAGGCAGCCTGAGAAAGTCGGTAGAAGGTCAGATATTCCAATGGCGTCTGACCTGTGATCTTCTGAAAGCAGCGGAAGCATTCTGTCCGGCTGATATTCACCTGTCGGGCCATATCTTCTATAGTAATATAGTCTCCATAATGGACTTCTATATACTTCAGTATTTTCTTGACTCTCTGCTCATACTTGGTGTCAGAAGCTTTCTCCGCATAGATCCCGCTGTCCGGTTTCTCCTGACGGGCCAGTATGACCCAGGCTCTGCTGAGGGCATTCCGCACCATAAGCTCGCTGTCCCATTTTTCTTCTTTACAGAAAATATAAACTTGTTTCAGACACTCCAGGACCTCTTTCTGCCAGTCAGTCTCCAATCTTAACACACAGCCCTTAAAATCCGGATCTTCCGCCATGGGTTTAACATATTTCTGATAGAGCAGGCCCCGCTCCTCCCCGGAAATAAATTTGGGAGAAAATACAAAAGATACAGACCGTCCCCTGCAGTCACCACTGTGGGTTCCGGCCATATGAAGGGCTCCGCAGTTTATAAAGATTCCCTCTCCTTTTTCCAGCACATACTGCTCTCCGTTGCTTCCGCACCGTATATTGCCTTCCAGCACCAGGAGAAACTCTGCCTCCTTATGCCAGTGCCATCCTTCCCCCTGAAGGGTTCTGTCCTCATTCATATAGCCCTGAAAAGGAAAATCTCTGGTGCCATGGACCTGGATCTCGAACATTGAATCATTTACAGAAAATTCCTCCGGCTTTATCAGAAGCATTTTCGTCTCCTCCTTTTGGTACGATTTTAATATTTTTTGAAAGTATTGTAATAGTTTTCTTTTTCTTTTTTCTTTACTCTATTCTAGCATGGATGTAAGCGGATTATAAATATTTTTGTATTTTGAGGGGAATTGTTATGTCAATGGAATTTACATCAGAGAAATTAAGACGTGTGGTGATGACTGTGGCGGGGGTCACTGCCAGCGGCGTGGCCGTGGGATTTTTCAACTATTCTGCCTTTGGTATGGATCCTTTCCAGGTCCTGGCCCACGGACTTTGGAACCTGACGCCAATCGGCTACGGAACTTTCTATACCATATTCAGCCTGCTGCTTTTCGTATTTACCCTGGTCATGGACCGTAAAAAGATTGGTCTGGGAACAGTGATCAATATGTTCCTTCTGGGATATATTACAGAGTTTTTTTCCTGGCTCTTTGCCACCCTGTTTCCAGGCGGAGGCTTTTTCTTCCGGCTCATTATGCTGCTGATCGGCATAACCATCATGTGTCTGGCCGCTTCTTTATATTTTACCGCCAATATGGGGGTATCCGTCTATGATGCCATAGCCCTGTGCCTGTCAGAACGTACCCCCATAAAATTCCAGTACTGCCGCATTGGCAGCGACGTTGTCTGTGTTGTGGTAGGATTTATCTTCGGGGCCCAGGTAGGTCTGGGAACGGTGATCACCATGTTTTTCACAGGGCCCCTGATCCATGTTTTCCAGGAGGTATTGGCCATTCCACTTATCCGTGGACGTAATCCGATCACCTACGGTTTCCGAAAGCTGTATCTCACCCTGAAGAAAGCCCTCCGGCAAAGGCGTATGAAACGCCGTATACAGAAAAACCTGCCATAGACCATGAGCAGTCATTCATATAAGCGCTGGTGACTTCCCGGACAGTTTCTGAAAGGTCTCCCAGGAAGTCAGCACGGCCTCTTTTGTTCCGCACTCTATGGTAAAGGTAAGAGGGTGTTTTTCCGAAAGAAGAAGGTTCAGTGTTCTTTCCAGGGAAATATTTCCCTGGCCCAGCGCCATATGTGAATCCTTATCCCCCAGATTATCATGTATATGCACATGGGAAATATGCTTTTTCATAGCCTTTGCCCATTCCTCAACCGGTCTTGGAGAATAGCAGTGGGCATGTCCTATATCCAGGCAAAAATCAAAATCGGGAGCGTCCACCTCCTCAATGGCTTCCAGGATCGGCTCCCACTCTCTGTCAAAAACATTCTCCAGGACTACTTTTAGCTCTTTTCTGTTTTCCAGAAACTCCTGATAAAACTCTGCCGTGCGCTGGGCCCAGCCTGTAAGAAGATAAATATCCGGGTGATAACAGGTATGGTAAACGATTTTTTCTGCTCCCAGTTCTGCCGCCGCCTCGTATGCCTGTGCGTAGCGCAGCATAGTCGCCTGACGTATCCGTGAATCAAAGGTCATGGGATTCAGATCCAGAAACGGGCCATGGATGGTAAGATGTTCTGCCCCCATGGCCCTCAGTCTCCCTCTGTAGTCCAAAATATTCTCTTTCAGGTTATCCAGATTTTCCGCAATAGAAAAATCTATACTTTCTATTCCTGCTCCCGTTTGTTCCAGGACTTCTGCCATTTCTCTGTCAGGCAGAAGATGACTGACGTATATCATTTTGTTTCCTCTTTTCTCAAAATCATCATACCGTCATTATATCTTTCCTG
>DXFG01000088.1 GCA_019114545.1 Candidatus Blautia pullistercoris
ACGCTGGTGTGTGATGAGAACGGATATGCCGAGACGAAAGACCTGCCTTATGGCATTTATACGGTACACCAGACAAAAGGCTGGGAAGGCCGGGAGATGATCGGAGACTTTGATGTGTATATCAGCAGTGACGGAGAAGTTTACCGCTACCTCATCAACAACCGCCTGTTTGAATCCTATATCAAAGTACAATCCCTTTGTCTATCTGAAGGATGTAGGAGGCATACTTGACGGTATTGCAGATACGGAGGAAAAGAGAAAGAAATATTTACTGGCCGTCCAAACCCGTACGGCTGATCTGGAAAAACTGGTAGATCAGCTTTCTTCCTATAACAGAATGGAGAATCATGCATTTCGGTATGAGATGGAAGAGTATGATCTAAAGGAGTTTGTACTGGAATATCTGTCAGAAAATGAAGAATTTGCCAGAGAAAATAAACTGCAGATTTCTTTAAAGGCAGAGATGGGAAACCGCATGAAGATGGATAAAGGCGCCTTTAAGCGAATCATAGATAACCTGCTTACCAACAGCATCCGATACAGAAAAAAAGAAAGCAGCAGCATACAGATTACGATCATAAGAAAACCGGCTACGGTTTTCTGGAGTATCAAAGACGACGGGCCGGGTGTGGCGAAAGAGGATCTGGAGAAAATCTTTGAGAGTTTCTGCCGCCTGGACGAGGCCAGGACCCATTGCAGCGAAGGCAGCGGATTAGGTCTGGCCATTGTAAAACGGATCGTGCTGGACCATCAGGGCATCATTTACGCCAGAAGCAGAGAAGGCCTGGAAATCTGCATGGAATTTCCGGCAGCTATAAAGAAGCCAGGTTACAGAACAGAAGAGATATCCCGGCAGAAACCAGCACCATGAGAAGGGGCCGGTACCGGAATTTTTTTACAAACAGAATTTCACCGGCCAGACAGAAAAGACAGAGCAGTGCAGGGAACCAGGATGGAATGCCGGCGCCTGTTCCAATCTGGATGCAGTTGTAGATCAGTCCCAGTCCTACGGTAAAGAGAAGGCCGCTGATAATAGGTCTTGTGGATTTTTTCAGCTGACTGAAGATCGCTGCGTTTTCCAACTGCTCATAGAAATAGGCACCTACAGAATAAGTAATGCAGGACATGGCTACAGCACATCCGAATCCGCAAAGTCCCGTCAGCAGACCGGTGACGATATTTCCATCTGACCGATATCCCAGGAAATATCCGGTTCCTGTAAGGATTTTGCATAGGATAGATCCTGGAACGGCATTTGCTACCGGGACCAGATTTGAATAAAAATCAGAGTAGAGGATCAGGCCGGAGGTGACAAACATTCCTCCTGCCACTGCCAGATAAGCATCCCCTCCCCCAAAGGACAGGATACTGCTTAATGCACCCCGGAAAAGGTAGGCCGGGGTTTCCTCATAAGTAAAAAGAGCAGGCAGAGCAAAAACGGCCATAAATACAAAAGCAACGGCACATTCCCTCAGTGCAGGGAGAATGCTGGTATTCAGCCGCATATGATTTTGTTTCAGATCCGCCACAAGTCCCCAAAGGGCCATGACAAGCATAAGAAGGGCCAGGAGAAGCTCCAGGGCAGTATCAGAGAAAAGATCCATTCCTCCTACACAGAGACAGTAGAAGAATGCAACGAGAACAGCGGGGATCACTTTGGAAAGACGGTAGTCTTCTCTCAGCCAGAAAATAAGAAAAAAGGCCACTGCCATTACATTGACGGTGGAAATTCCCAGCAGAGGGTCCCCCTGGATGCCGAAAATATGATATATCTGATCGCCGCAGGTGACAAGGAAAACAGCAGTGATAATCAGTACACAGGAAGGACTGAAAGAAACCCTGCCGGAAGGTTTCCCTTTTTCCCAGTGGCTCTGGATCCGGTCTGCACGGCTGTTTTCCAGAGTCTGGGCCACATAGCAGCCTAACACATAGAGGATATAGGCCGTGACTCCCACAGAGAGGTAGTTGATCTGAAGAGCCAGCTGACTTCCGAAAGAACTGAGCAGGGCGGTAAAAAAGAGTACAAGAAGACAGCCGGGGAGAGAGATCGCTGCGGCTGCGCAGAGCATTCCCAGATCCCCTCCGGTGATACGGCCGATCCCTGCGGCGATTTCCACCGGAAGAGCACCGGGAGTGATAGATGCCACCACCACCGCCTCTTCAAAATCATCTTTGGATATCAGATGATATTCTTCCACTGCTTTTCTGTATAAAACAGGTATCAGTGCATTTCCTCCGCCGAAGCCCAGGAGACCGCACTGGACCAGGGCTGTGATAAGTCTGAAAATTTTGCTTTTGTTATTGTCCGCTTCTTTCTTCATTTCTCGACCAGCTTTCCGGAACTTTACGTCCTGCAAGGTTTTCTACTTTTCTGATTTCACCTTGGTAATAATGATTTAAAAGTTTTCTGGTGGCAGGCAGCATTTTTGAATTGTCAGTTTCCGGTCTGGTGCAGGTCTCCATGATCCAGTCATAAAAATCAGTGAATTTTCGGAAAAAACCGGGATGACTGCGGCCAAGAGCGAGAAATTCAAAGAGGGTGTAATAAGTTCCCTGAAAGAAATACATGATCTTGGAACGGACAGGCCCTGCCGGCCGGAAATTTGTTTCGTTGCTTTTTACTCCAAAGGTTATTTCAGGATCCATAGGTATGTGGAGAAAATCCAGGATCTCTTTTGTCACTGCTTCCTCATTCCGGATAAAATCCTCGAAAAAGACAAATTCCATATTTTCTCTGGGAAAATACCGAAGATATTCTTCAATGCAGTATGCATATTTTCCCTGGGAAAAGCAAAGGTATTTCAGCCGCTTTTTCATGATCTCTTTCCTGCGCCTGGGATTCAGGAGCACAGAGCGGACATACGTGTCAAAGGCTGCAGCATGTCCTCTTTTTTTGTCATCAGTCACTACGGACATGGGAAGAAAGCCCAGAGCCAGAAAATATTTATAAGCGGAATAACACCGGTCTGCCGGATCCCGCATCATAAAGATCAGCTTTGTATCAGAAGGAAAATCTTTTCCCAGCCATCTGGCGCATCCCCCAAAGCCCAGACCGGCATTTATTTCCCCGGTATATAAGGGATTCTTTTCCGGAGAAGAGCGGTATTCCCTGGGAACGGCAGATATGGGAGCCTTTTTTGGTTCAGACAGTTCTCCCAAAGCCTGCCGGCCCCTGCGCCCCGTAAGAAGACCTACAGAATCTGAGGTTTTTCTATGGCCCAAGACCATGGAATTTTTGGCAGCCTCATATCTGCCGAAGTACCTTTTGTCATACCAGGAAGGCCCCAGTATCTGCCTGAAACCGGGAACCCGGTAAAACATGGGTTCCTTTACGTCTTCGGTCAGGTATATATTTGCGTGCTGTTTCAGCAGATCATAGAGGGTGGTGGTCCCGCATTTCTGAAAGCCGATACAGACAAAATCCGGATTTTTTTTCATAAATCCTCCTTCTTTTTATAAAACCATTTAGTTTAAAAATGAAGCCAGCTTATCCAGGATATCAGCTACGCAGTCATCTATCTGCCGGCCTGCAGTGTCCACCGTAATATCCGGTGAAACGGGAACTTCATATGGACTGCTGACACCGGTAAAATCAGGGATTTCTCCCATTCGGGCCTTTTTATAAAGCTGTTTGGTATCCCGGCTTTCGCATTCCTCCAGGGAAGTGCTGACATAGACCTCTACAAAGGAAGAGCCGATAATGGCCCGGGCATTCTCCCGGTCTCGGTGGTAGGGAGAGATAAATGAAGTAAGCACGATCAGACCGGCATCGTTCATCAGCTTAGCTACCTGAGCGATCCTGCGGATATTTTCTATCCGGTCTTCTTCTGAAAAGCCCAGATCTCTGTTCAGCCCCATTCTTATATTGTCCCCGTCCAGGACCATGGTGTGCTTGCCCATGGAATAGAGACGTTTTTCCAGAGCATTTGCCAGGGTGGATTTTCCGGAACCTGACAGGCCGGTAAACCAGATGGTAAGAGGGGTCTGCCCCATATTTCTGCCCCGGATCTCACGGGTCAGATCAAAATTCTGCCAGAAAAGATCGCCATGGCCTGATAAAACATCCCGTACGGTTCCTCCGGCGCAGGTGCGGTTTGTTACCTGGTCGATAAGGATCAGCCCGCCCAGCGCCTGGCTTTTGTCAAAGGTATCCAGGATGATCTTTTCTGTACTTAGCACGCTGCAGACGCCGATCTCATTTTTATACAGACGTTCCGCCGGTACATGTCTTCCGCTGTGAATATCGATTTTATACTGGATTTCCATTATGGTGACATTGGCCATTTTAGTTCCAAGTTTCAGGATATAGTTTACGCCTGGAACGAGAGGGGATTCATCCATCCAAAGAAGTGTTACAACGAAGCTTTCTGAAATAGGATGGCCCTTTCCTGTTACAAGTACGCAGCCTCTGGAAATGTCAATCTCCCTGTCCAGCTGTAAGGTTACCGGCTGGCCGGTGACGGCCTCATCTACAGCATCAAAGCCGGTGAGAATGCCGGTAACTGTGGCGGATTCGCCGCTTGGCAGGCTTCTGATCTCTTCTCCTACTTTTATACTTCCGCTTTCGATCTGTCCCTGGAAACCACGGAAACTGGAATCAGGACGGCACACCCGCTGCACAGGCATGGTAAAATCGGTATCGGAAGGGTCAGAACGGACTTCTACCTGATCCAGATATTCCAGAAGGGAGGGACCGTTGTACCAGGGCATTTTATCAGAATGTTCTGTAATATTGTCCCCGGCAGTTGCAGATACAGGAATGATTGCCAGACTGTTTAAGGTGAATGTATCTGTCATTCCATGAATGGTATTTTCGATTTCTCTGCACCTTTGACGGTCATAGCCTACCATATCCATTTTGTTGATGGCAAATAAGAAATCACGGATTCCCATGAGATAACAGATCCGCAGATGGCGTCTGGTCTGGATCTGTACCCCTTTGGATGCATCGATAAGAATAATGGCAAGCTGGGCAAAAGATGCCGCTACAGCCATATTCCGGGTGTATTCTTCGTGGCCCGGAGCGTCCGCCACAATATAGCTGCGCATTTCTGTCTTAAAATACCGGTAGGCAACATCTATGGTGATGCCCTGTTCTCTTTCGCTCATCAGTCCGTCCAGCAAAAGAGAGTAGTCGATCTGGCCTCCGGTGCTGCCTACTCTGCTGTCCAGTTCCAGCGCCTGTTTCTGGTCGGCGTAAAGCTGTTTGGTATCATATAACAAATGACCGATCAGGGTGGATTTTCCATCGTCTACATTTCCACAGGTCAGAAATTTTAAAAGATCCTTCATTAGAAATATCCCTCCCTTTTTCTGCGTTCCATGCTGCCGGCCGCTTCATGGTCGATGACCCGGCTGGTCCTTTCGGAATAAACGGCGCCCAGGGTCTCTGCAATGATCTTGTCAAGAGTATCGGCATCGGATTCCATCCCTCCGGTAAGGGGATAGCAGCCAAGGGTCCGGAAACGTATTTTCTTATACTGGATTTCTTCGCCGGGAAGAAGCTTCAGACGGTCGTCGTCTACCATGATGATATTGCCGTCCCGGTAAATGCAGGGACGTTCTTTGGCATAATAAAGAGAAACGATCTCTATATTCTCCCGCTGGATGTACTGCCAGATATCTGCTTCTGTCCAGTTGGAAAGAGGAAATACACGGATACTTTCCCCTTTATGGATTTTTGTGTTATAAAGCTTCCACATTTCCGGCCGCTGGTTTTTGGGGTCCCAGGTCTGTTCTTTGCTCCGGAATGAGAAGATACGTTCTTTTGCCCTTGACTTTTCTTCGTCTCGTCTGCCGCCCCCGAAAGCGGCTGTAAAACCATACTGCTTCAGCGCTGCTTTCAGTGCCTGGGTTTTCATGATATCTGTGTAGGCGGCGCCATGGTCAAAAGGGTTGATCCCCTGTCTGACACCCTCCATGTTGGTGTATACCAGCATATTCAGATCATATTTTTTTGCTGTAGCGTCACGAAATTCGATCATCTCATGAAACTTCCATGTGGTGTCGATATGGAGAAATGGAAAGGGGATTTTTTCGGGATAAAAGGCTTTTCTGGCGAGATGCAGCATGACGGAGCTGTCCTTTCCAATAGAATAAAGCATAACGGGTTTTTCGCATTCTGCAGCTACTTCCCGCATGATATAGATAGACTCTGCCTCAAGGGAACTCAGGTGATCTAAAGAACTCAAATTTTGCTCCTTTCCAGGATATAAATCCTGCGAATACTTTTCAAATAGATTTTAAAGGGAAAATATGAACATTTTGTGTCGAAACAGACAAAATTTATACATATTTTATCAAATTGTAAACAACAGTGTGAAACGACTTGAAAAAAATCAAAAAATGTGTCCTGGTCACTGCAAAAAAGGAAGATATTGACAAGATCAAAGGACTGGGAGCCGATGATTATGTGGTAAAGCCTTTCAGCCCGGTAGAACTGGTAGCCAGGGTGAAAGCCCACATGCAGATCCATCAATCTTTGAAAGAAGGGAAAAAGGAAAATTGTCTTCAGGCTGGAGATCTGGAGATATATCCGGATTCCTATAAAGCATTTAAGAAGGGAAAAATTCTGGATCTGACCGGGAAGGAATTTGAGATTCTTGTGCTTTTTGCCCGGAATCCGAATATTGCCTTTTCCAGAGAACGTATCTTTGACCGGGTCTGGGGCATGGAAGCTGTTGGGGATATGGCTACGGTTACGGTCCACATCAATAATCTGAGAGATAAGATTGAAGAGGATCCCTCTAATCCCCAGATGATCCAGACCATCTGGGGCGTAGGATACCGGTTCCACCCGGCATAGATTTACTCTGCCGGGATCAGATTGCTGATATAAGGACGCTTTCCGGAAAGCACGTCATCATAAAAATCCTGTTTCCAGTCAATATAATCTACACAGCCCTTTAATTCTTCAATAGAAGAAAGAAGGGCCTCTTTTTTTCTGGACAGCATTTCTTTTCGCTGGAGAATCGTAGAAGGCCCCTGCAGACAAAGCGCCAGATATTCTTTCATTTCCTGAATACTCATATCGCATTTTTTCAGACAGACCAGATCCTTGATCCATTTTACATCTCTCTCGTCAAAGACCCTACGGTTATTTTTATCACGCTTCACATTGGGAACCAGCCCTTCGTTGCAGTAAAATTTCAGGGTCTGGTAGGTAAGTCCCGTTTCTTTACACACCTGCATCATGGTATACATTGGCAAACACTCCCTTTTTTTAAAAAAACTCTTGACCGGTAGTTACAACCGGTTGATACAATCACAGTATACTAGAAAAAAGATACAAAAACAAGAGAAAGGATGGTTATCATGGATCAAAAGCAGCAGGAAAAGATTAAGGAAATGTTTGCAGGAAGTGAGAACTCTCTTTTTGAAACAGATCCGGAATTTACAAAATTGTTTTTAAATTTTTCCCAGGGAGAAGTTCCTGAAAAAAGCAGACTGACGGAAAAAGAGCGGCTGCTCTGTATTTTGTCTGTCCTTCTGGGCTGCCAGGGAAAGGGAGAATTCCGCCATATGCTCCATGGAGCCCTGAATACAGGACTGAAGCCTATTGCAGTGAAAGAAGTTCTCTATCAGGGAACTGCTTATCTGGGAATCGGGCGTACCTATGATTTCCTGGAAATCACCAATCAGGTGATGAAGGAACACAACATTCCCCTGCCTCTGGAAGCCCAGGGAACTACCGATGAAAACAGCCGTTTTGACAAAGGCCTGGAAAAGCAGGTGGCTCTCTTTGGAGAGGGCATGGCAAAACGTCAGACAGAAGGGCCGGTACTGCGGAGAAATATCAACCGCTGGCTGGCAGACAACTGTTTCGGGGATTACTACACCAGAGGCGGTCTGAACGACCAGGAGCGGGAGATGATCACTTTCTGCTTTATCCTGGCTCAGGGAGGCTGTGAGAATCAGCTCAGAGGCCATACTGCAGGGAACTTCGGCGCAGGAAATGACAAGGAAAAACTCTACAGCGTAGTGGAGCAGTGTATGCCTTATATCGGCTATCCAAGAAGTCTTAACGCTATGGGGATTATTGACGAGACAGCAGAAAAATTTGAAAAATAGGAGGATTTTATCATGAAAGAATTTGTCTTTACTTATCCTACAAAGGTCTATTTTGGAGAAGGAGCAGCCCCCAAGGCTTTAAAAGAGTATCTGGGAGCTATGGGAAAAACAGTCATGCTGGCCTATGGAGGAGGCTCTATAAAGGCTAACGGTATCTATGAGGAGCTGAAGGCCGTTCTGGAAGAAGGGGGAAAAGAAGTGGTTGATTTCTCCGGCATCATGTCCAACCCAACTTATGCAAAGGTTCAGGAAGGTGCAGCCCTGGTTAAAGATAAACAGGTGGACTTTATTCTGGCAGCAGGGGGCGGAAGCGTTATCGACTGTTGTAAAGTAATTTCCGCTCAGGCAAAGCTTCAGGAAGATATCTGGGAGATGGAATATAGCTCCTATAAATTCCCCACAGAAGGAATTCCCATGGGC
This sequence comes from Candidatus Blautia pullistercoris, assembly GCA_019114545.1. Taxonomy (GTDB): domain Bacteria; phylum Bacillota; class Clostridia; order Lachnospirales; family Lachnospiraceae; genus Blautia; species Blautia pullistercoris. The sequence goes on from DXFG01000088.1 coordinate 8,491, forward strand.
GCTGTGGTAACCGCATCAGGGACAGGCGCAGAGATGAACGCAGGAGCTGTGATCACCTGTGAAGATAAAAACTGGAAAGGTCCTATTGTGGGAATGCCGGCCCGGTTTGCCGTTCTGGATCCCGCCTACACAGCTTCTGTTCCCAGAATGCAGGTCCTTTCCGGAGCTTTTGATACTTTAAGCCATGCCATGGAAACTTATCTGGGAAATTCTGATCAGGATAATGTATCTGATGATGTGGCTCTGGCTATTATGAAAAATACGGTAGTCAATATGCGCCGTCTTCTGAAAGATATTAATGATATGGAAGCAAGGGGAAATCTGATGTGGGATTCTGCCATGGCGGAAAACGGTATCCTGAAAGTAGGACGTCTTACAGATTTCCAGGCACATCAGATGGAGCATCAGTTAGGGGCTTATACAGACTGTAATCACGGACAGGGCCTTGCAGTGATCCATCCGGCTTATTACCGTCACATATTAAAAGACGCTGAGGGAAAATTTGAACGGTTTGGAAAGGAAGTCTTCGGTGTGGAGACAGCCCAGGAAGGGGTAGAGGCCCTGGCAGAATTTATCAAAGAGTGCGGTCTTCCTACAAAACTTACCGAACTGAAATCCAAAGTGGAGATCACTCCGGAGATCCTGAGAAAGGTAGCAGATACCAGCAATATCATCAAATGCGGTCCCAGGGAACTTGGCAGAGATGAGATTTATGAGATCCTGATGGAGTGCATGTAGGAGGTCTGATTGAGAAGATTAAAAGGTATGTTCCCAGTAATTGTGATCCTGCTGGTCATTCTCCTTCTTTTCGGAGCCTATAACCTGTTCCGGTTTCCGGCAGCCTTCCGGAATCTGTCGGATGAATCTCTTCCGGCGGAACAGGTCAGCGCCCTGAGAGCTGAACTAGCGGCCAGAGAGGATAAAAAGATATTAGTGGCTTATTTTTCTTATTCCGGCACAACAAAGGCTGTAGCAGAGGCTCTTGTCAACCAGACCGGAGGGGATCTTTTTGAGATTGCTCCCAGCCAGCCTTATGCCAACCCTTATACCCAGGGAAATATGGAAATCCGCAGAGGAGACAGGCCGGAACTCAGGGATCAGGTAGAAAACATGGAGGAATACGACATTGTATTCGTAGGATATCCTAAAATGGAGCAGGGTTATATCTGTGTATAGCGGTGTATTGCGTGGAGGAAGGAGGGCGAATAGGTACAGGAAACACAACAGAAAGAAAAAGTGTGTATAGAGTAAGGTAGGAACGACCATGAGAGTGGTCGCTTTTTTTATGGGAAAAATCCCCCTATCCTACAAGCTATAAGGAAAGGAGGTCATATCCATGAACACCAAGATCTGCTATCTATA
>DXFG01000089.1 GCA_019114545.1 Candidatus Blautia pullistercoris
TATCCCTGAGCTTTCAGAGTCTCTGCACACAGTACAGCGCCGCCTGCTGCTCCGCGGACTGTATTGTGGGATAAACCGATAAATTTGTAATCGTAAACCTTATCTTCTCTCAGACGGCCTACGGAAATTCCCATGCCGTTTTCGTAATCCACATCTGCCTTTACCTGAGGACGGTCATCTTCTTCCATATAGCGGATAAACTGCTTTGGAGCGCTTGGAAGATCCAGTTCCTGAGGAACGCCTTTGAAGTTTACCATTTTCTCAATCAGCTGTTCTTTTGTAGGTTTCTTCCGGAACTTTACAAAAACAGCGGCGGTGTGGCCGTTTAATACAGGAACACGGACACACTGGCAGGTGATCACCGGCTCTTTAGCAGGAACGATCACGCCGTCTTTGATCTCACCCCAGAGGCGAAGAGGCTCCATCTCGCTTTTCTCTTCTTCTCCTCCGATATAAGGGATAATGTTTTCCACCATTTCCGGCCAGTCTTTAAAGGTCTTGCCAGCTCCGGAAATTGCCTGGTATGTAGTAGCCACTACTTCGTATGGTTCAAACTCTTTCCATGCAGTAAGCACAGGAGCGTAGCTCTGGATGGAGCAATTTGGCTTAACCGCAACAAATCCTCTGGTGGTTCCCAGACGTTCTTTCTGGTATTTAATCACTTCAAAGTGCTGCGGATTGATCTCCGGCACTACCATAGGCACGTCAGGAGTCCATCTGTGTGCGCTGTTATTAGAAACTACAGGAGTTTCTGTCTTTGCGTACTCTTCCTCGATGGCTTTGATCTCTTCTTTGGACATATCTACTGCGGAGAATACAAAATCTACAGTAGAAGCTACCTTCTCTACCTCAGATACGTTCATCACAACCAGCTTTTTCACAGCTTCCGGCATAGGTGTATCCATTTTCCAGCGGCCGCCTACTGCTTCCTCATAGGTCTTTCCTGCGCTTCTGGCACTGGCTGCCACAGTCACTACCTCAAACCAGGGATGGTTCTCCAGAAGAGAAATAAATCTCTGTCCCACCATTCCTGTAGCACCTAAAATTCCAACTTTTAATTTCTCACTCATATTTTAGCCCTCTATCCTTTCCCAGAAAGACATATGTCTTCTTTCCGCATACATTTTTCATAGATTCTAATATATCAAACTTTTCAGAAAAGTCAAGAATTTTCTTTCAAATATTTTTTATGAAGCTCGATTACCTGTTTCATGGCTTCTGTACCCGGGGCCCCGATAGTATTTCGTTTCTCCACACAGTTCTTCATGCTGATAGCCTCATAAATGTCTTCTTCAAACACAGGGCTGATGGCTTTATATTCCTCCAGGGACATCTCATCCAGAGAAATGTTTTTCTCAATACAGTGGAGCACAAGCTGGCCCACAATGCCGTGGGCATCCCGGAAAGGCACTCCGTGGTTTACCAGATAATCTGCCGCATCTGTAGCGTTGGTAAATCCGTTTTTGGCGCTTCTCTCCATGTTTTCTTTCTTAAATTCCATGGTAGAAACCATACCGTTAAACAGGGCGATACAGCCTTTCACTGTATCAATGGCGTCAAAAGTAAATTCCTTATCCTCCTGCATATCTTTATTATATGCCAGAGGAATACCCTTCATGGTAGTGAGCATAGACATGAGAGCCCCATAAACTCTTCCTGTCTTTCCTCTTACCAGCTCTGCTATATCCGGATTTTTCTTCTGGGGCATGATACTGCTTCCTGTACTGTAGCCGTCGTCGATCTCCACAAACTGGTACTCGTTGGAATTCCACAGAATGATCTCCTCGCAGAACCGACTTAAATGCATCATAATCAGTGACAGATCTGACAGCAGTTCAATAAGATAGTCCCGGTCAGACACAGAGTCCATACTGTTGAGCGTAGGTCCGTTAAAGCCCAGAGCTTTAGCTGTATATTCCCGATCCAGAGGATAGGTGGTCCCTGCCAGGGCGCCGCTTCCCAATGGACAGAGATTCAGACGCTTTTTCGTATCTGTCAGACGGCTTCTGTCTCTTTTGAACATCTCAAAATAAGCGCCGAAATGATGCGCCAGAGTTACCGGCTGAGCTTTCTGGAGATGAGTAAATCCCGGCATATAAGTGTGGAGGTTCTCCTCCATGATCTTGAGAAGAGATTCCAGAAGCTCTTTTAAAAGAAGATCTGTCTCGCCGATCTCATCCCGGACATACATTTTCATATCCAGGGCTACCTGGTCATTCCGGCTTCTTCCGGTATGAAGCTTCTTGCCCACATCACCCTTCCGTTCAATAAGATTTGCTTCTACGAAGCTGTGGATATCCTCATACTCCGGAGAAAATTCCAGCTTTCCGTTCTGGATATCCTCTAAAATCCCTTTCAGTCCATCCAGGATTTCTTCTTTTTCTTCTTCCGTAAGGATCCCCTGCTTTGCCAGCATGGAAGCATGGGCCATACTTCCGGTAATATCCTGTTTATAAAGCTTCTGGTCAAAGCCAAGAGAAGCATTGAAATTATAAACTAACTGATCCGTTTCCTTAGTGAAACGGCCTCCCCATAACTGTGCCATATCCTATCCTCATTTCTTTCGTTTTTAACTTCTGTAAAATTTTATCACTTTATAGTATTAACCGCAAGGCTTTTCTCCTGGCCAGCTTTCTGCCTTTCCCGCTCTCTCTTTGAAAAAACACAGCCGCAGTAGTCCTGACGGTAAAGTCCGTATTCCCTGGACAATTCTGTGGAGCGTTTGTAACCGTTTTTCTTCTTAAAATCCGAGGGGAGATGTTTTACATGATAAATCTTCTCCAGCTCCTCTCCGATCTCATTAAGCTTCTGAGCGTTTTTTAAGGGGCTGATAGTAAGGGTGGTGGTGAAATAGTCATAACCGCCCCGGGCCGCCATTTTCGCCGCCTCTTCCAGCCGGAGACGGTAACATTTAAAGCAGCGCTCTCCCCCTTCCGGCACTTCCTCCAGACCTTTCGCCATCTGAAAAAACTCCTGGGGATCATATCTTCCTTCCACAAACTCAGGTTTATGAAGAAAAGGCATTGCTTCAATAAGCCGCTGAAGCTCCCTGGTCCTTTTGTCATACTCCTCTTTTGGGGAAATATTCGGATTGTAGAAAAAATCCGTGATCTGAAAATATTGGCTTAAATATTCCAGCACATAGCTGCTGCAGGGAGCGCAGCAGCTATGAAGGAACAGCCGGGGAACTCTGCCTTCTTTCTGGTTTTCCTCTATGATCTTTTCCAGTTCTTTCTGATAATTTCTTTTATTCATTTCTTCTCCTGTAAAAAGAGCAGGACATCTTTCGGCCCTGCTCCCTGTAGTATGGTTCTATTCCGTTTTTACTGTGCTGCCACTTCGTTGCCTGTTGTCTCATCTTTCTCAAATGCCACTGCATTATCCAGGGTAGTCTTTGAAATGGCTTCCAGAGCCTCCTGGGTAAAGAATCCCTGATGGGAAGTGATCATAACATTGGGGAAAGAAAGAAGTCTTGCTGTTGTGGAATGCTCCAGGATCTCATCGGAACGGTCCTCGAAAACATTCTTGGTTTCTTCTTCGTATACGTCCAGTCCCACGCCGAAGAATTTTCTGGCACGGATTCCGTCGATCAGGTCATTGGTCTTAACCAGACCGCCTCTGGAAGTATTTACCAGGATCACCCCATCTTTCATCTTGGCAATGGTATCCTTGTTGATCAGATGATAAGTGCTGTCCATCAGCGGGCAGTGAAGAGAGATCAGATCGCTCTGTGCCAGCAGTTCGTCCAGGGTCACATAAGTGACAAAATCCTTTAAGGATGGATTCTCATATACATCATAGGCAATAACCTTCATTCCGAAGCCTCTGCAGATCCTTGCCATAGCGGCGCCGATCTTACCGGTTCCCACGATGCCTGCCGTCTTCTGATAGAAGTTAAAGCCCATCAGGCCGCCCAGGCTGAAGTCATTTTCTCTTACCTTTACATAGGCCTTGTGGATACGGCGGTTGACTGCCAGAGCCAGAGTCATGGCATGCTCTGCCACAGCTTCCGGAGAATATCCCGGCACACGCATAACCTTAATGCCGTATTCTTTTGCCTTATCCAGATCCACGTTGTTAAAACCTGCGCACCGCATAAGGATCAGCTTTACCCCTGCTTCGTGAAGAGCCTCTACCGTCTTGGTTCCCACGTCAGAGCTTACAAATGCGCATACTGCATCATATCCCCTAGCCAGAGGGGCTGTCTTTGGAGCCAGATCTGTCTTCAGATATTCAATCTCAATGTCCGGATAATTTACCACCTGTTTATCAAAAGATTCTTTATCGTAGCTTTTTGTATCAAAAAATAAGATTTTCATCTTCTGCACCTCCTGTACGTAATTCCCTTATTTTCTATTATGTCATGGATTTCTCTGTATTTTATACTCCTGACATCATAAAAAAGGATTTCCTCTTTTTTCTATTCTATACTATAATAATTTGTACTATATTTGTCAAGTACCCGAAAATCCACATATCTTATGGTATATGATAAAAAGAAACTTTGTTTTCTGATAGGAAAGGAAGTGCCTTATGGCTGCACCTCTTTTGGAAATTAAAGATATCAGTTATGCTTATCACACAAAATCCGGAGAAACCCCAGCCCTTTCCCAGGTATCCTTCCAGGTGTTTCCCGGAGAATTTGCGGCTGTGGTAGGTCCCTCGGGCTGCGGTAATGCTCCTGTACTCCAGGAGAAACAAAAAGGTAAAGTTTCCCTGTTTCTTCCTCCCAGACAAGTTTCTTTATCCAAATCTCTATGTATATCCGTTTGTTGGGAACAGACAAAAAAGAGGATAAAAATTCCGGATCCGAATACCGGCAGACAAGGCGTTCCCGTTCTTTCTGATTAAAAGCGTTTCTTTTCTCCATTTCTCTTTTTCTAAAACGCTCTCTTTCCTCCAGCCTTCTGCGGATCTCATTTTCCAGGAATCCTGCCAGATCCTGGTCTTTGGTTTCTGCCAGTCTCTGGGCCAGCCGCAGGGCCTCCTGTTCCAGCCTTGCCTCCTCTTTCTGGATATTTTCTCTCTCTTCTTCCTGTTCTTTTTCCTTTTCCGTCTTTCTCCTTATCTCCCAAAAGATCTCTTTTACCGGTATTTCCTCTCTGGTCCTCTCCATGAGAAATTCCCACACCAGACTGTCGGCCATGTTCCCCGGCAATGGGCCGCTTCGGCAAGCCTGGCCTCTGGTTTTATCCCGGCAGATACACCGATAGGAAAACTTTCGCTGCCCTTCCTCATTTACCTGGCTTTTCCCATAATATTTCGGCCTCATCCTGCCGCCGCAGGAACAGTACAGAAGGCCGGCAAGCAGACTGATCTCGTTTTGTATCCTGCCTTCTCCCCGTTTTCCCAGACGGTGTTTCTCCAGAAGGCCCTGGACTCTCAGAAAATCCTCCTGGATGATCAGCCCTCTGTGTTCCCCCTGGGCAATGATCCACTCCCGGGGCAGAGTTTCCTCTCCCCGGTATCTGGAAGAAACTGTCTTTCCATATCGGATCAGGCCTTTCTCTTCACTGGCTTCCTCCCTTGGAAACCCCATCCGGCAGCCCAGAGAAAGAAAATAATCATAAGACAGCTTCCCGCTCTGGCAGTATACCGGATTTCCCAGGATCTCTCCAATAGTCTCCGGCGTATAGGCCCTCCCTCTTCTTGTAAAGATTTTTTTCTCCGTGAGCTTTTGAGCTGTTTTCGTAAGAGAATGGGAGTTTAAAAACTCCCGGAAGATCAGGCGGAGGATTTCTGCTTCTTTTTCTTCCACTTCCAGATAAAAGGCTTTCCGGATCTTTTCCTCTCCATAGAGCTTTTCCCGGACATGAAATCCCAGAGGAGTGCTGCCTCCCAGCCATCTGCCGCTTCGGGCCAGGAGAAACATATTGTCACGGATCCGCTCCCCGATCTGCTCTCTCTCCATCTGGGCCAGCACTCCGGAAAAATATACCATGGCCTTTCCCATAGGCGTGGAGGTATCAAAATGCTCCTTTATACTGACAAATTCTGTATGCTCCCTATTCAGCTTTTCAATCAGCAGAGCCAGGTCTGCCAGGTTCCTCCCCAGACGGTCCAGGCGGTAGCAGACCAGATACTGAAAAGGCCCCTGTTTCATGTCTTCTAACATTTTCTGAAACTCGGGCCTGTTGGTGTCTTTCCCGGAAAAGCCCTCGTCACTGTAAACCAGGATCTGGGCCTCCCCGGAGTCTTCTATGAATTTTTCTATGTATTCTCTGCACATAAGGATCTGATTTTCAATGCTTTCTCCTCTGCCTGTCCATTTGGACTTTCTTACATAGATGGCGATCCGCAAAGGAATCCCTTCTTTTTTCCTGACTCTCTCTAATATATGCGTAGGAAAAAAAAAGGTGAAACAGCTCCAAACTACTCCCTGTGTGTCTCTTTCCCATGATTATGGATCATAATATCAATGATCTTTTTATCAGTTTCTCTCATGCCGTCTCTGGCAAGCTGGGCTACGTTTTCAATGGTTTCCTCGATGCCGGAAGCCACAATGCCGTCCCCTCCGTAAAATTCACTGCCGAACTGATACATCTTCATTCCCAGGGTGCCGGCTTCTACTGCAGAGGCGATCTTGGCTGCGCAGCTTGCCTTAGCTCCATCGCAGACTACCCCGGAATTAATAGCCAGGGCGTTCACAATCGTATGGGCGATTTCTTTGAATCTGCCTCCGTAAAGATAGGTGATCCCTGCTCCGGCTCCGCAGCCTGCGCTGATAGCACCGCAGTAGGCAGACAGAGTTCCGATCCCGGATTTTAAATGAATGGTCACCAGATTGGAAACCACCAGGGCGCGGATCAGCGTCTCCCTGGATACTTTCATATCCTCGCCGTAGACGATCACAGGAAGAGAAGCTGTCATTCCCTGGTTTCCGCTTCCGGAGTTGATCACCACCGGCATATCGCAGCCATTCATTCTGGCGTCAGAGCCTGCAGCCGCCATGGCCTTGGCCCGGTTGTGCACACTGTTCCC
>DXFG01000090.1 GCA_019114545.1 Candidatus Blautia pullistercoris
ATCCTGACTGCCGCTGTGGCCCTTACCGTTATGATGCTTTTCGGGGTTTTCAGTCTGGCAGTGGGGAAACTGGAAACAGATATCCTTTTGTATATGCGGAACAGCGGCACGGCGGCCTCTACCACCCTGGAACGGGGAAGCAAGGAACAGCAGGAGGAAATAGAAGCCCTTCCTTATATCAGGGCTGTAGGGAGCAGTGTATATATTGGAAATACAGAAGACTACAGCTGTGAAGTGCTGGATGAGACCGGCTGGGAGAAAATGACGGCTCCTGCCTATTCGGATATCCATGGGGAATATCCACAAAAGACAGATGAAATCATGCTTCCTGTCCGGGCCATGGAAGCGATAGGGATCCATGAGCCAGAGCTTGGTATGGAAATCCCAGCCGGCATTAACCTTCCAGGGGGAGAAAAACTGGAGAAGACCTTTATCCTGTCTGGATATTATACAGATTATTTGAACCCTGCTATATTCAGGCCGGCAGGGTACTTTTCTCAGGAATTTCTCCAGAGACTGTCTATGGATACAGCAGAAAATACCACTTTGCTCATTCAGCAGAAAGATAACATGGATGATGAAGCCATTGAGGATATGCTGTATCGGGATGTGGAAATGCGGGATGACAGCCAGCAGTTTTTCGGAGGGATTTCAATTTACAGGCAGGTTGTCTATGATCTGGCCGGAGGTTTTGATACGGCTGTCCTTATGGCTGGGCTGATCCTGTTTGGAGCGGCCATGCTCCTTTATAATGTTATGTACATTTCTCTTAGCAGGGATATCCGGCAGTACGGGCTGCTGAAAACCATGGGCACCACCAAAAGGCAGTTGAGATCTATTGTTCTCCGTCAGACCGGCAGGATCCTGGCTGGAGGCTGTGTGGTTGGAGGGGCAGCAGGAATTCTGATCACTGTAACGGTAATCCCCCGGCTCCTTACCGGAATGTATCTGCAGGGGAGGGGAGAAGCTTCTGCAATGATCGCCTTCCGCCCCTGGATCCTGGTCCTGGCCGTTGTTTTCGGGGGACTTGTGACCTTGTTAAGTTCTCTCTGGGCCATGAACCGGGTAGTAAAGATGTCCCCGGTGGAAGCGGTAAAATATACCGGCCAGAAAGAACCGCATCCGGAAAAAGCAGGGATCCGTAAATGCAAAAAGACAGGAGTGGACAGAAATCCAAAGAAATCTGCTGTGGAAAAGTCATGGGGGTATTCCGGGGGGATTCCGGCTATGGCCTGGAGGAATCTATTCCGGTTTAAAAGGCGTTTTATTCTTACCCTTCTTTCTCTGGGCCTGGGAATCCTGATTTCTCTGGGGGCTGTGGTCCTTTCTGCAGGAACAGACCAGACTAATAAGATTAACCAGAGCCGTCCGGATTTTATGATCCAATGCCAGATGAATACAGGCATCGTAGAAAATTATCCGGCGGATGAAGTGTTTTTCCCGTCAGAACTGCGGGAAAAATTTATCAGTCTGAAAGGCGTGGTGGAAAATGACACTGCATGGGGAGGTTATGGAAAGGTAGATTTAGGAGAAGAGGCCCTCCAGGTATATACGGGAGATATGGAAAACAGAAATGGAGACTATGCGGTTGTAGTCCAGGTAGTCAGTGACCAGTGGCTGAAAAACCTGGAAAAACTGAAAAAAGAAAAAGATTTATATATCGATCCGGAAAGTGTCCGGCAGGGAAATGGCCTGATTCTTTTCCATTACCATACGCTTTCCAGAATTCAGGAGGAAAAAGGAAAGGAAGATGTGGGAAAGGAATTCAGGGTTACAGATCTGGCAGGAGAGCACTCTACGACTATGAAGTTTGCAGGATATCTGGACTATTGGGAGAAGGGCCTTGACCGGATGGCTACCACCTGGAACGGAGGAGGAATTCTTTATTTCCTGACAAGTGAAAAGGGATTTCAGAAACTGGGATTGAGGGAACAGGTTTTCCGTGTAGAGCTGGAGGTAGAAGAAGAGCAGGAACCTTTGCTGAAGGCAGAGATTGCTGACATGGTTTCCCGGTTTAACAAAGAGAGGGGAGTTATGGCAGAGACAGAAGAAATGGCACTGAATTCAGAAGCCTTAACCTATCATGCAAAATCCGATGAGCTGGCGGCAGCGAGAGACTATATCACTTCCAGCAGGATTGTCATGGGAGCTCTGTGCACCCTTCTTCTCATGATGGGAATTGCCAACTATTTCAATGTGACCATGACCAGTCTGGCTATGCGCAGACGAGAGCTGGCAGTACTGGAAAGCCTGGGCCTTACCAGAAGACAGCTTCGGAAAATGCTCCTTCTGGAAGGAATCTTCACTGCGCTCCTTGTTACCCTGGGCGTGGTGACTATTGGAAGTTTTCTTTTGTGGGCGGAAGGGATTCTCATAAAACAAAGGCTTGCATACTTTGTTTTCCAATATCCGGCGCTGCTTCTAGTACTCTGTCTGGGGCTTCTGTTTTTCCTCTGTGGGGCGCTGCCCCTGTCTATGTACAGGAAGACGGAAAAACAGCCGGTGGTGGAGCGGCTGAAGGTAATGGAATAAGAGAGACAAAAAGAGACCATTCCATAAAATCCGGAGCCTTATATAAAAAGGCAGGGTTTTAAGAAATGGTCTCTTTTATAACAATACATGATTTCCAGAGGGCAGTATCTATTGTCTTAGATGTATTTGTAAATGGTTGCCTTTACCGCACCTTTTCCGGCGATCATTTCCCGGAAAAATCCTTCGATCTTTTCTCCCAGGCCGTTTTTATAAAGGTTTGCAAAGAAAATTTTCTCGTTGGAGAGGATTGGTTTTAACTGGTCTTTAAGAGTTTCCGGCTTTCCGATCACAATATCCTGGAAAGCCCGGGTGAGTTCTTCTGCCATGGGATCAGGGGCCAGGGTGTAGGAATTTCCCTGGTCGTCTACACCCAGCATATACCGGAGCCACCCGGCAATGCCCAGGGGAATGGCAGTAAGTCTTTCGGCACTGCCGTATTTGGCGGTATAAGCTTTGATGGTTTCTCCGAAGCGGACTCCAAGGCCCTGAGATTCATCTGTGACAATACGCAGGTTGGTGTCCAGAAGGTATTCATTTACAAAGCGAAGCTGGAACAGCTCATCTGCAAAATTTTTAGGGCTGAGGATACCGGGATCCGGCACCATAGGCATACCCTCGTCATAAGCCACCATTTTTGCCAGTTTCATCAGTTTTGGATCGTGATTGATCAAAGTGGCAAAGTATTCTTCTACCAGCAATACCCCCAGGGGAGCAACAGCAGAGTGAACCGGGTTTAACAGAGCAGTGACTTTCATACGCTCGGATTTATTCACAGTGTCCCGGCTTCCCAGATAGACGCCTTTTCCTTTTTCAAGAGCCGGACGCCCATTGGGAAAATGATCCTCAATGACCAGATACTGGGGGTCTTCTCCGTTTACAAACGGTGCGATGTAGGTTCTTTTAGAAGTTTCTACTGGCTCCATATCTTCCACGCCCAGAGCCTTCAGATCAGCGGCAATGACCGGATTGGGACGGGGTGTGATCTTATCGATCATAGTCCAGGGGAAGGAGACTTTATCTTCATTTTCCACATAGTCGGCAAATCCCTGATCTACATACCCTCTTTTCAGCCATTCCTCTGTCATGGTCAGTACAGAACTGCGGAGAAGGCTGCCGTTTTGTGAACAGTTGTCCATAGACACCAGGGCAAGAGGCGTACCGCCTTTTTTGTACCGTTCCAGAAGCATGGATGTAACTATGGCCATGGCCCCTGTGGCTCTGTCGGGCCCATGATCAATGTCTGCCTGGACATAAGGAAGGTATTTCCCATCTGCGTTGGTCAGGGCATAGCCTTTTTCCGTGATGGTGAAGGACACCAGCTGCAAAGATGGGGAAACAAAAATTTCTTTCAGACGGTTCCACTGTTCCGGATCTGTACTCTGTGCTTTTACAGCCTCCCCAAAAGCTCCAAGAACTTTGTAATCTCTGGTTCCGTCTGTATTCAGGACAACACTGAGGCCCAGATTATCGAAGGGACGATAGATCTTGTCCACTACATCATAGTCAAAAGTTTCTACACAAGTGAGAGCCGTGTCCAGTTCTCCGTTTTCCAGCAGTCCGTCAGCGATACTGCCGATGAAAATACGGAAAATATTGCCGATCCCCAAATGGGCCCATCTGGGAGCTGTCTGTGCTTTTTTTGCTGCGTTTTCTACATCATAACCGGGGAGGGCGATGCCGGCGGCTTCCCATTCCCCTTTATTTTTGAGTCCTTCCAGTGAAAGCTTCATCTTTTTTTCCTCCAATCTGTCTTTTCCTGTATACGCAGTACAGAAGTTGTGTTAAGTGTATGATAGCACAAAATGTGGAGGAAATATATAGCAATTGTTCAGCCAAAGTAAGGGCGTTAGTGCAGTTTTGCGAATAGTGGGGGCGGAACTGTTGCAATATATAAGAAAAAGGTTGACATCAGAGATATAAGTATTATAATAGTTGTACCTGATCAGGAAATTGAATACGATCATCTGAGGACGGACAGCCGCAGCTGCGAGTCGAGAAGATGTCGGGTGCGCCCGGTTATTGTAAAAGATAACCGGGCGCATTTTTTATATGTTTATGCCCGGACATAGGTCAAGGGGATATGTTTTTATTCACATATTGGAGATTAGAAAGGATGAACAGACATGGAATATTTACAGAGAATCCGATTGTTAAGAGACAGACTTCACCGTCTGGAAGTAAATGACAGAAACAATTATGGCGTATGCCAGAAGATAAGGCGGGAGATTGAAACACTTGAAAGAGAAGCGCAGGAGAAAGATTCCTGAACTTGTAAATAGAAAAAGCGGAGGAGCATACATTATGGAGAGAGAGAATTCCAGAAACGGCATGGAAACTTTGAAAAGAGAGCCTGTTTCACGGCTGCCTTACAGAATCCGGCTGTCAGAGGATTTCCTGCCCTTATATGCCGGGCCGGGAAGAGAATATGTGAAAATGGGAACCATATCAGACGACCAGCGGCTGGAGATTATTGAAGAGCGCTGGGGAAAAGGACAGGAATTATGGGGAAGACTGAAATCCAATGCGGGATGGATTCTTCTGGAAAATGTGGAGAGAGCTATTATCTGAGAGTCCTGCAGATGTTGGAAAGTTATTTCCATGATCAACACTGGAAGACCCTTTTTCTGAAAGGAGGCTGCTACTGGCTGGCGGAACTTCTGCACCAGGGGATCAGAGATTCCAAAATCGTGATCAACCGGGTGGAGGAGCACTGTGCAGTTGCCTTTAATCATGGAATATATGATGTCACAGGACGGATATCGGGAAAAAATTTTCATATCGCCAGCCCACGGGAGATAAGCTTTATGAAGAAAAATTATATCCCGCAGTTTAATACAGAAAAACTTGAGAGATACCTGAAAATGTTATGATCTTTATATTTCAATGGGAATCCTGTATTCTTTGTGAATGGACAAAGAATACAGGATTTTTCTATGGGTAAGTATGGGAAGGCTGAAAAAATACGATGGCAGACCAGGTAAGGGTCTGTTATAATGGACTTAGCGGCAGAAATTCCTGAAAATAGCAGGATAGAGAAAATACAGAAGTTTATGAAAGCAGATATAAGAAAGGGGCTGTTTATAATGATGACGGATAAAGCCATAGACCAGGGACGTCCCTTTGACTGGGGAAAAGTTTCGGAGGATTACGCCAGATTTCGGGATATCTATCCAAAAGAATTTTATGAAAGAATTGTGGAAAGAAACTTGTGCGTGAAAGGACAGAGGGTATTGGATCTTGGTACGGGAACCGGAGTCCTGCCCAGAAATATGTATCAATTCGGTGCCAAATGGGTAGGAGTCGATATTGCAGAAAATCAGATTCGGGAAGCAAAGCGACTGTCAAAGGACATGGAGATTGACTATATCACAGTGTCGGTGGAGGATCTGGATTTCCCAGAAGGGTCTTTTGATGTGGTCACAGCCTGCCAGTGCTTCTGGTATTTTGATCACCAAAAGATTATGCCTAAACTTTACCGTATACTGGACAGAGAGGGACGTATCCTTGTCCTCTATATGGCCTGGCTGCCTTTTGAAGATAAAATTGCAGGGGCAAGTGAAGAACTGGTGCTAAAATATAACCCCGGCTGGAGCGGCGGAGGAGAGACAATGAGGCCGATACAGATACCGGAATGCTACAGTGAAAAATTTGACCTTGTTTATCATGGAGAATATCCTTTAAAAGTGCATTTTACCAGAGAAACCTGGAATGGAAGGATGAAAGCCTGCAGAGGGATCGGGGCTTCCCTTCCTGAAAGAGAAATTGCTTTGTGGGAACAGGAGCACCGCAGGCTTCTGGAAAAAATCGCACCGGAAGAATTTGATATCCTGCATTATGGGGCCATGGCCGAGCTTAAAAAGAAATGTTAAATTTTTTGTGATTTCAGGAGGTTTCTATGGGATTATTTGGAAAAAGTAAAAAGGAAAAAGAAGCAGAATATATGGAGCGGATCAATGTGCCCCAGTGTCTGCAACAGGATTTCATCATGAAGGTAGGCGGAGTTTTTGCTATTGCCGGAAACGGAACGGTAGTGGCAGGAAGGATTGAATCCGGTATGTGCAGGGTAGGAGAGACTGCCTTTATCCTCCAGAACGGAACGGCCTTAGAGGTAGTGATCACAGGAATAGACCTGCGGACAAAAGAGCGGAAACCAAACCGTGCCGCCTATGCTACCGAGCAGGTAGGGATCGCTCTTCGAGGCGTCAGCAAGGAACAGGTACAGCCGGGAGCGGTCCTGGCGATCAAAAACGGCGGAAAATATGAAATGCAGAGCTGATAGAAGGGACCATACATGATCAGGAAAATGGAAAAAGAAGATCTGGACAGAGTTTCCCAAATCTGGCTGGATACGAATATAAAAGCCCATGATTTTATACCGTCTCAATACTGGAAGAATAATTATGAGCCGGTAAGAGAAATGCTTCCCCAGGCAGAAGTCTATGTCTGGGAGGAGAACGGGCAGATCCAGGGCTTTGTGGGCCTGTACGAGGATTATATTGCAGGAATTTTTGTCCTGGAACAGGCACAGTCCAGGGGGATCGGCGGGCAGCTTCTGGATCATATCAAAGCAGAAAAGCCCCATTTAAGTCTGAAGGTCTATCAGAAAAATACCCGGGCAGTAAAATTCTATAAACGGAAAGGATTCCAGATAGAAATGGAATCTGCAGACCAGGAGACCGGAGAGAAGGAATACACCATGGAGTGGCATTCCTGAAAAAAACGAGGGAGGAAACCAGAATGATCATTGAGAATCATCCGAAACAGTTGGCGGCAATGGAGGAATTTCATAAAGGAAACCGGGCAGAAGGACTTCGTCTTCAGGAAGAGTTTGCAGCCCAGTTCAGAGAAGAATATAAGGATAAGGATCACTGTCCCTGCCAGAAGGCCTGTCGTTATCATGGAAACTGCAAAGAATGTGTGGCTATACACAGGGCCCACCAGGAACATGTGCCTAATTGTATGCGGCCTATGCTGAATAAAAAATTTAAGGTTTTATCGGAATTAACAGAACATACCCTGGCAAATGAGATTGAACCGCCTAAGGAAGTCCTCCGTAAAGATATAAAAACTCCTCAGTGAGCAGGGAAAGGCTGGTGAAGATTCCAATTCCTTTAATCTGGACGAAGTCCAGCAGAACATAGAGGAAGATAAGTGGACTGCTTCTGTGGAAAGACTGGAAGGAATGGATACCGTATGGTCCTGGGAAGCCCAGGAAACTACAGAAGCGGAGTTCTCTTATGAAATCACATTATACAGCGGTAAATTGAAAGTAGTGCTTATTGACCCGGAAGGGGCTCTGACCACTCTGGCAGAGTGTGATTCTCCAGGGGAACAAAATGCCAAAGAAAGCATTTCGCTGGAAAAGGGAAAAAGCAGGATAAAACTTGTAGCAGGAGAAGATACCAGGTTTGATATACAGTTGGGGATGACAGAAGGGAGCTTTGCGGAGCTTGGATTTTAAAAATGGGTAAAACATATAGAGTAAAGCAGAATGAAATTAATGGAGGATTGGTAATATGATGTATCCATACATGACATTAAATGACGACACGGAAATCACTCATTCCGAAATGATGGCAGATGGAAGAGTAAAAGTGTATATTGAAACTCCTGATGAAAAAGACGGTTTTCACAATGCTACCTGCTATTTGCCTGATTATGAATGGGAAAATAATGGTTACTCAGAAACAGAAATGGAATATTTTAAATCGTTTGTGAGAGATAATGCGCACTTAATGATTGAGTTTTCAAAAGAAGGAGGATTTGCGAATGCCTCAAATCTTTAGAATTGGATCATATATAGTATATTTCTGGTCAAATGAAAACGATCCATTAGAACCAGTGCATGTTCATATTGCAGAGGGACGGGCATCAGCAAATGCGACGAAAGTATGGCTGACAAGTTCCGGAAAAACGTTGCTGTGTAATAATAATTCTCAAATAGCGAAGAGGGAGCTGAGAAAAATAATGAGGATTATTGAAGCTAACAGTAAGGAAATTATAGATAAATGGTATAGTCAATTTGGTGAATTAAGATTCTATTGTTGACTTTCGGGTTGTTATGAAACAGCATCCTGGACAAGTAGTTATATGACAGGATAATGTTACATACGGAATTGTGTGAGATAATTTTTGTTTAACGTTTGCTGCTTATATATTCATCATTAGACAAGAAAAGGGAGTGTAGGAGTATGCCACTATTACAGAAAGGAGTCTGGGAATACTGGCTGGTGGATCCGGACAAGAACAGAATATTGGTCTATGATTTTGAAAAAG
>DXFG01000091.1 GCA_019114545.1 Candidatus Blautia pullistercoris
ACCAGCACGGAGGTCATCATGGCCAGAGAGCCGAAGGCCGAAGAAATCATATCGCTCATCACGTCGCCGTCATAATTCTTGCAGGCCCAGATAAATCCTCCCTCCGCTTTCATGATGCGGGCTACGGCGTCATCAATCAGGGTATAGAAATAGGTGATGCCGGCTTTCTCAAATTTTTCTTTGTATTCGTTCTCATAGAGATCCGCGAAAATGTCCTTGAACCGGTGGTCA
Source organism: Candidatus Blautia pullistercoris (assembly GCA_019114545.1). Taxonomy (GTDB): domain Bacteria; phylum Bacillota; class Clostridia; order Lachnospirales; family Lachnospiraceae; genus Blautia; species Blautia pullistercoris. The sequence continues at coordinate 232 of DXFG01000091.1, forward strand.
TACTTCTTGGAAATGGTATCCTTGGTGGCAAACCACAGATCCTGTTTCGTATCCAGGGCATAAGAGAAACAGCTCCTTGCAAAGCTTTCAATAGAAGAGTTCAGGTTATGCATCCCCTGAGCCACACCCGGTCCCTGGAACTCATGTACCAGTTCTCTGGTCTCTGTTCCGTCCTGGGCAGTATAGACCAGCTCTACCTTGCCCGGTCCCGGAATGATCATCTCTGTATTTTTATATACATCCCCATAGGCATGTCTTGCCAGAGTAATGGGTTTCTTCCAGTTTTTCACACAGGGTTCGATGCCTTTTACTACAATAGGAGCACGGAACACGGTACCGTCCAGCATAGAACGGATAGTTCCGTTAGGGCTCTTATACATCTCTTTTAAGTGGTACTCATCCATACGTGCAGCATTTGGTGTAATCGTAGCGCATTTTACAGCCACTTTATACTTTTTCGTAGCATTAGCAGCGTCTATTGTCACCTGATCGTTGGTCTCATTTCTGTGTTCCAGACCCAGATCATAGTATTCGGTCTTCAGATCCACAAAAGGAAGGATCAGTTCATCTCTGATCATTTTCCAGAGAATTCTTGTCATCTCATCTCCGTCCATCTCCACAAGAGGAGTAGTCATTTTAATTTTTTCCATGAATGGAATCTCCTTTCTTACATTTCTTTATTTCATTTCTTCCCGGAGAACCTTCTCTATATCAAAATTCTTCAGGTTTTCGATGGTGTTGGCGATATGGCCGTAGGCGGCCTTCTCTGCTTCCCGGCCGTCTCCCCGGCGGATTGCTTCCAGGATTTTTCTGTGTTCGCTGTTAGAGGGCCTTACCCGCATCCTGTACTGCACCGATGCCATACGTACTCTCTGAAGATACTGATGGAAGTCTCCAAGGGTATGGGCAAGGATCCGGCTGCCGGAAGCTTCATACAAAAGCTTATGAAATCTGCTGTCCTGCTGACAGACCTGATCATAGTTTCCCTTTCCTGCGTGATAATCTGAAAGGACAATGGTTTCCTCCATACCTTCCAGCTGTTCTTCTGAAGCATGTTCTGCTGCCATAGAAGCGCACAGGCTCTCCAGCCGGGCTCTGATCTGGTACATGTCCATCACATCTCTGGCGGAAATACCGGTGACAAAAGCCCCTTTATTGGGAATGATCTGTACCAACCCCTCCAGGGCTAACTGCCGTACAGCCTCTCTTACCGGAGTTCTGCTGACACCCAGCTCTTTTCCAATGGTACACTCCACCAGCTCGTCGCCATTCTTGTATCTTCCTTTCAGAATATCCTCCCGGATCTTCTGAAAGACTTTTTCTCGCAATGACTCTCCTGCCATTTCTTTCGCCGTCCTTATTTCAGTTTCACTCCCAAGCGTCCGCAGCATTCCTCAATAACGGTCAAAAGTTCTTCATCAGTCAGTACCGTTACCCGGCCGTCCTCATACTGCTTGTCCACCCAGGCTTTGACCATAGCTACCAGCTCACTGTTCTTATCAATCTGTTTTTCTCCGGACAGCCGGAAATGGTTATTGATCCAGTGGGCGATGCCTGCCAGACCGGAAGTATTGGAGACTGCCACCTGAGGCGGGCGGTCCAGGAATTTCTCCGTATCAAATATATTATAAATCTCCTCATTTTTCAACAGTCCGTCTGCATGGATTCCTGCTCTTGTCACATTAAAGGCTTTCCCTACAAAAGGAGTCTGGGGCGGAATCTTATAACCAATCTCTTTTTCATAATATTCTGCCAGTTCTGTGATCACTCTGGTATCCATGCCGTCTAAAGTTCCTTTTAACTGAGCGTATTCAAATACCATAGCTTCAAGAGGAGTATTTCCTGTCCGTTCTCCAATGCCAAACAGAGAACAGTTTACGCCGCTGGCGCCATAAAGCCAGGCTGTGGTAGAATTGCTTACCGCCTTATAAAAATCATTATGTCCATGGAACTCAATGAGTTCAGAAGGAATTCCTGCATGGGTCATAATACCATAAATGATTCCCGGTATGGATCTGGGGATCACCGCACCCGGATAGTTTACGCCATAACCCATGGTATCGCAGCACCGGACTTTAATGGGAATGGAATATTCCTCCATAAGCTTTGTCAGTTCCAGGCAGAAAGGAATTACATAGCCGTATATGTCAGCTCTGGTAATATCTTCCAGATGGCATCTGGGGCTGATACCGATTTCCAGACAGTCCCGGATCACACTGAGATAATGCTCCATAGCCTCCCGGCGGGTCATTTTCATTTTATAAAAAATATGATAGTCGGAACAGCTTACCAGGATTCCGGTTTCCTTCAGTCCGATATCCTTTACCAGCTCGAAATCCTTTTTGCTGGCCCGGATCCAGCTGGTTACTTCAGGAAATTTATATCCTTTTTCCAGACACTTGTATACCGCATCCCGGTCCTTCTTGCTATAAAGGAAAAATTCACTCTGCCGGATCTTGCCGTTTGGACCTCCCAGCTGGTGGAGATATTCGTAGATCCTTACGATCTGTTCTGTGCTGTAGGGGGCTCTGGACTGCTGTCCGTCACGAAAAGTTGTATCTGTGATCCAGATCTCGTCCGGCATGTGGTGAGGGACGATCCTATCGTTGAAAGCGATCTTCGGCACTTCCGTATAAGGAAACAGGTTTCGGAATACATTGGGCTTTTCCACATCCACCAGAGGATACATATGCTCCTCCAGTTCCAACAGGTTCGTGTGATAATTCATACGCACAGCTCTGTCAATCATTTCTCTCACTCCTCATTTTCTGTAAAAATCATGGTTTCATACATTACATTATAGAACTGCTTGTATCATTGTATACAATGATACAAAACCTGTCAATAAGATTTTTCATTTAA
>DXFG01000092.1 GCA_019114545.1 Candidatus Blautia pullistercoris
CAAAAGAGAAATACAATGAAAGCAATTATGCTGGTAGAAAATCAGTCCGTGGGTGAGTGTAAGGCCGCCCACGGGCTTTCTCTTTATATAGAGACCCCGGGTCACAGGCTGCTCTTTGATCTGGGACCGGACCATACTCTTTTTGAGAATGCGGAAAAAATGGATATTGATCTGGAAAAAGTAGATACAGTGATCATTTCCCATGGTCATTACGATCATGGAGGCGCTTTGGAAGAATTTCTGCACATGAATTCCAAAGCCAGGATCTACATACAGAAAAAGGCCTTTGCCCCCTATTATTCCACTGCCCTGGGAAAGCCCAGAAGCATTGGCCTGAATCCGAAGCTGGCCGCTGATCCCCGGATCACGCTTCTGGAAGGAGACTTTCAGATTGACGAGGAGCTGGGGCTTTTTACGGTGACAGGAGCGGAAAAATGCCATTCCCAGGCCAATGACGTACTCTGGGACGAGAGAGGACGAGACTGCTTCAGCCATGAGCAGAATCTTCTGATCCATGGACAGACTCCAGTGCTGATCATGGGCTGCGGTCATAAAGGCGTGGTAAATATTATGGAAAAAGCTGCCAGATGGAATCCAGAGGTGTGTATCGGAGGCTTTCATCTGAATGTTCCTGCCACAGGAAAAGCAGTTCCAAAAGAAGTCCTGGACGGGATCGCGGGAGAACTGGAAAAATACCATACCCGGTTCTACACCTGCCACTGTACCGGGCAGGAAGCCTATGAATATCTGTCCGGGAAAATGAAAATCCGGTATCTGCACTGCGGAGAAAGCCTGGAAATATGAACCTTTGGAATCTTTAAACAGTTATGCAAACAGACTGCTGGAAGAAAACTTTGGGGGGCCTTCGGATTGACAGACCCGGGTTGGCGGTATATAGTTGAGAAAAAGCTGATATTTTTAAAAAACAGTTCTAAGAATTTGCAGGTAAAAAATGAAAAATAAGAAATATATTTTAATTATTGCAACCCTTTTGCTGATCCTTTTCGCAGTTCCTGTCTGGGGTAGAGCCGGCGGCGGAGGAAGTTCCGGCGGCGGAGGGGGCGGCTCCTCTTCAGGGGGCGGCAGCTACAGCAGCCACAGCGGCTATTACAGAGGCGGCAGAGGGTCCGGAATTGCAGGAATGATCCTCCAGGCCGGTGTTGTAATCTTTGCAGCAGGCGGAGGAAGTATTGTGCTGATCCGAAAGGCCAGGGCAGCCAGAGCCAGGAGCCGGAAATCCATGGCTTTTTATGCGCAGCTTGGAGATAACTGGGATTACCGGGAGGTCCAGCGACAGGTAGAGGAGACTTATTTTCAGGTACAGGAATGCTGGAGGAGAATGGACATATCCTATGGAGCCCCTTATCTCAGCCAGGAACTGATGGAAGAATTTGACAGCAAGATCCAGTGGATGCAGGTCCGGGGAGAGGCGGTGGTCCAGAAAAATGTAAAACTTTTAAGCGCCATGCCCGTGTATGCAGAAGACAATCCTGGAGAAGAATATGATATGATCTGGTACCTGATCCATGGGAAAATGATCGGTTATTACATAGATACAAAAAACAGAAAGGTAATCCGGGGAAATACCAGGCCGGAAGCTTTCTTTGAATATTGGAAATTTGTTTACCGGGGAGAACGGTGGGTGCTTCAGGAGATCAGACAGAAAGAAGAGATGGACATAGATGCCCTGTCTCAGGGAATACTATGAAATATCGGCAGCAGGTGAGTCTGAGAAATTTATCCATAAATCTTAAGGAAAAAAAGATAGACCTGACGTGCTGTATAGTCTATAATCAACTAGAAATCTTACATGAAAGGAAACGACTATGAAAAAAATATGGAAAAGCCTTCCCTTTCGGCTGATTCTGGGAGTTGTCATCGGTATTATCTTAGGACAGGCAGCAAATGAGACCTTTATGAATGTTATTGTGTCCCTGCGGTATATTCTCAGCCAGGTGATCAATTTCTGTGTTCCGCTGATCATTATCGGTTTTATCGCACCGTCTATAACAAAGCTGGGAAGCAGCGCCTCCCGGATGCTGGGTGTGGCCCTTGTCTGCGCCTATGCTTCCTCGGTGCTGGCTGCATTGTTTTCCATGGGGGCCGGATATGGACTGATCCCACATCTGTCTATTGCTTCACAGGCAGGGGACCTGAAAGAACTGCCGGAAATGGTATTTCAGCTTGATATTCCTCCCGTGATGGAAGTAATGAGTGCTCTGGTGCTCTCGGTGCTTATCGGTCTGGCCGCTGCCTGGACCAAAGCGAAAAATACGATCCGGCTTCTGGAGGAGTTTCAGAAGATGATCCTTCTGATCGTGACAAAAGTGGTGATACCCATCCTTCCCTTCTTTATTGCGGCAACCTTCTGTACCTTATCCTATGAGGGGACCATTACAAAACAGCTTCCGGTATTTATCCAGGTGATCATAATCGTGTTGATAGGCCACTATATCTGGCTGGCCCTCTTATACGGAGTTGCCGGTATTTACTGCAGGACCAATCCTCTGAAGGTATTGAAAAATTACGGCCCGGCCTATATAACGGCCATAGGAACCATGTCTTCTGCGGCTACCATGGCAGTGGCTCTGAAATGTGCAAAGAAGTCTGAGCCTGCCCTTCGGGATGATATGGTGGATTTCGGGATCCCTCTATTTGCCAATATCCATCTCTGCGGCTCTGTGCTGACGGAAGTGTTCTTTGTAATGACAGTATCCAAAATCCTTTATGGAAGTCTTCCGGATCTGGGGACTATGGTACTGTTCTGCTTCCTGCTGGGTGTTTTTGCCATTGGAGCTCCTGGAGTTCCGGGAGGTACGGTTATGGCTTCTCTGGGGCTGATCACAGGGGTAGTTGGATTTGACGAGACGGGGACAGCTCTGATCCTTACGATTTTTGCACTTCAGGACAGCTTTGGAACGGCCTGCAACATTACCGGAGACGGAGCTTTGACCATGATCCTTACCGGATATGCCAGAAAACATGATATCAAGGAACAGAAGATAGAGTTGGAGTTATAAAGGGAAGATAAAAGATGGATCTGAAGGAACTGGAATATTTTAAAATCGTGTGCGAACAGAAGAGCATTACCAAAGCGGCCCATGCTCTGTATATGACCCCTCAGGGACTGAGCAGGATCATAAAGAATGTAGAAAATGAGATGGGGGCCACTTTGCTGAACAGAACAGCCTCAGGAATCAGCCTGACCAGGTCAGGAGAATATCTCTATGAGCATCTGAAAGATTTTATAGGGCCTTACCGGATGGTGTGCAGTGAAATCCGCTGTATGGAGCAGCAGGAGAAACATGAGATTGACCTTCTTTCTGCCTATGGAATCCTGCGTCTGGTGACGCCGGAATGCATTGCAGATTTCAAAGAAAAGTATCCCCAGATCAGTCTTCACTACCGGGAATATCCGGATCATCAGGTAGAGAGCAGGTTTTTGTCCGGGGAGGGAAACGTGGCCTTTACCGTGGGGAACCACAGCTTAAAATATATGGAAGCCACTTTTATGGAAAAGTTTGAAATCAAGCTTCTGGTGAACCAGGCCCATCCTTTAAGTAAAAAGGAAACCGTTTCTATTAAGGACCTTGAAGGTGAGAGACTGTATATTGAAAGCCCGGAATTCCATATCCACAGTCTGATCGTGGAAAAATGCCGTAAAGCCGGTTTTGAGCCTAATATTGTCTTTGAAACCAGCGGCTTCAGCCTCTGCCACAAAATGGTCCAGCAGAATAAAGGGATTTCTGTAACCGTAGATTTTATTTTTGACGATATGAAACAGGAAGATCTGGTTATGATCCCCTTTGAGGACGGCCCCTATGAGTGGGAAACTTATATGCTCACCAGAAAAGGAAGCACCCCCAACCCGGATATCCGGCTTTTCCACAGCCATGTAATGAAGTGGCTAAAGGATATTAAAGAAAAAAATATATCCAGATAGTATCACAGAATTGTTGAAGGGAATCAAAGCTTTGTTGATTTCCGGAGAATAAAAAGCATGATATGATACAAGTGAATTCACTTATATTATATCTTCTTTAAGAAAGAAACACATCTGATTGGCGTGGGATGTGTTTCTTTTTTTGTGTAACTATTCAGCCATAAGCGAAGATTTAGCTGCGGCAGCAGCGGGAAAGCAGCGTTAGCTGCGAATCTGAGCTGCATGGCTGAATAGCTGACCACCCTATCAATAAAACGTTGCAGGCACTCAATAAAACGTTGATGGGAAGAAAGGAAAAGGATTGTTATAATATAGACAAACAAGTATTGTCAAGCAAACATAGGAGGTTAATATGAGTACATTCAGACTTACGACGATCGAAGAATTCGAAGCCGCAACCCAAAGACTGCTGGAGACAGGAGCAAAAGTAGGTGCAGATTCCTGGCAGGCACGTGTTAAGAATCAGACTCCCCACTGTAAATTCGGAGAGGGAGGTATCTGCTGCCGTATCTGTACCATGGGACCCTGTCGTATCACAAAAAAGGCTCCAAGAGGTATCTGCGGATGTGATGCCCACGGGATTGCAGGAAGAAACTTCCTTCGCTTCACTGCCGGCGGAGCCGCTACCCATTCTGACCACGGAAGAGAGATCTGCCATACTCTTCACACCGTTTCTCCAGATGGAAATTACAAGGTAAAAGATCCGGAGAAACTGATCCGTATTGCAAAAGAGTGGGGCGTTGAGACAGAGGGGAAGGATATCTATGATCTGGCCCATGAAATGTCCGAGCTGGCATTGTTAGAGTACGGAAAACCTTTCGGCGTTCAGAGATGGCTGACCAGAGCGCCGGAACATACAAGAGAACTGTGGAAAAAGGCAGAAATTGAACCAAGAGCCATTGACCGTGAGGTTTCCACAGCTATGCATATGACCCATATGGGATGTTCTTCCAAACCGGAAGCTCTGGTAAGACAGGCCCTTCGCGCAGGTATGTCTGACGGATGGGGCGGTTCCATGTGCGGTACAGAATTTTCTGACGTAATGTTCGGAACTCCAAAGCCTGTAGATACAGAAGCGAATCTGGGCGTAATGAAAGAAGACGAGGTAAATATCATTGTTCACGGACATGATCCAAGTCTTTCTGAGATGATCTGCGAATATGCAGAAGATCCGGAGATGATCGCTCTGGCAAAATCATTAGGTGCAAAAGGAATCAATGTAGCCGGCGTATGCTGTACTTCAAATGAAGTTGCTATGAGAAGAGGAATTCCTATGGCAGGCAACTTCCTCCAGCAGGAAAATGTAGTCCTTACCGGCGCATGTGAGGCCATTATTGTGGACGTTCAGTGCATCTTCCCTGCACTGGGACCTCTTTCTAAATGCTTCCATACCAAATTTATTACAACTTCTCCCATCGCTCAGATGCCGGATTCTGATTTTATCCGTTTCAATGCAGAGACAGCAGGAGAAAATGCAAAACAGATCGTGAAACTGGCGGTAGAGAACTTTGTAAACAGAAAACAGGAACTGGTACATATTCCACAGTTAAAACAGAAAGCAACTGTAGGATACTCTGTAGAAGCCATTATCAAACAGCTGGATAAAGTGGCAAGCTCTCAGGGAGATGAGCTGGGAACCACAAAACCGCTGATCAACTGCATTACCTCCGGGGTGTTAAGAGGGGCAGTTGCTATGGTTGGATGTAACAATCCAAGGGTACGTCCAGACTCTGCTCATATCGAGCTGATGAAGAAACTGATCAAAAATGATATTATCGTAGTTCTTTCCGGATGTTCCGCTCAGGCTGCTGCAAGAGCAGGACTGATGGACAAGCGGGCTAAAGATCTTTGCGGTGACGGACTGAAGAGGGTCTGCGAACTGGCGGACATCCCTCCGGTACTGCATATGGGATCCTGTGTAGATATCAGCCGTATGATGGTATTGGCTTCCACACTGGCGAAAGATTCCGGATTAAATATTTCCCAGCTTCCATTAGTAGGCTGCGCTCCAGAATGGATGTCTGAGAAGGCTGTATCTATTGGAAACTACGTAGTGGCAACCGGTATCGATACTTTCCTGGGCGTAGACCCACAGGTTAGCGGTTCCTCAGAGATGACTTACTGGCTGACAGAAGGTGTCAGAGACTGGGTAGAGGCTGCATATACTGTTGAGAAAGACATCGACAAATTGGGAGATGCGATTATCGCAAGGATTGAAGAGAAGAGAGCTGCTCTGGGAATCTGAGAAGAAAGCAGACAGATTTCTGACCTTTGGTGAATAAAAAGAGATCATCCCGTAAAATTCAGACTTTTATAAAGCCGAGGATTTTTACGGGGGGTCTCTTTTTTGTATACAGGAGGGCAAAAAGGGCATGGACGGACAGCTTCCTTTTGGGTATTGGAACTCCCCATGAAAGGTGATACAATGGTACCATGACACCGGGGAGACGGGTCCCTGACATTATATGAACAGAAAAAGGAGCACAAAAATATGGACAGAGAATTTTTTATGGAAAACAGAAAAGCCCTTTACAATATGACAGAGGAGAAAGGGCTTCTTCTTTTGTTCAGCGGCCATGCACCAAAAAAAACCAATGATGAAAACTATCCTTTTTTTGCAGACCGCAACTATATGTATTTTACCGGAGTACATCAGGAAAATACCATACTGATGACGGAGATCTATGGTAAAGAACAGTGGGAGGAGGCCCTCTATATCCTTCCTCCTGATCTTATGGCGGAGAGATGGACAGGACGGCGGATTAAACCGGAAGAAGTGGAAGAACAGTCCGGAATCCGGGAGTGCGCAAGTACAGAGAATTTCCGGAAGGATCTGGAAAACCGCCTGATGAATAAAGGATTTACCACAGTCTATATGGATTTTGGAAAGCTGGAGGCCTCTGAGGCAGATACAGAAAGCTATCGTCTGGCGGCCTGGCTGAAGAAAGAATATCCCCATGTGCAAATTAAGAATCTGAATCCCTGGATCCGTCAGCTTCGCACGATCAAAAAGCCCTGCGAACTGGAGGCCCTGCGCAAGGCAGAGTGGGTGACAAAAGAAGGCATCGAGGCTATGATGAAGGCCTCTAAACCGGGGATGTACGAATACCAGTATAAAGCAGAGTTTGACTATGCTCTGGCTCAGCACGGGATCCTTGCACCGGGATTTCCTTCCATTATTTCCGCAGGACAGAATAACTTCTGTATCCACTATTATTCCTACCGGGGCCGGGCCCAGGATGGAGACATGATCTTAAATGACGTGGGATCCGGCTGGGATCTGGAGGTCAACGATATTTCCAGAGCCTTTCCCTGCAACGGAAAGTTTACGGAGAAACAGCGGCTTCTCTACGACTGCGCTTACCGGACCTCAGAGCATATGTTTGAAATCCTGAAACCGGGCATTCCTATGAAGGATGTGGACCTCATTGCCAGAAAATATAATTATGAACAGTTAAAGGACATTGGCCTTTGCAAAAGCTACCAGGATATTGGAACCTATATGTGGCACGGCGGCGCCCATCATATCGGGTTTGATGTTCATGATGCGGTAGCTCCTGATCTGATCACAGCACCGGGCATGGTTTTCTGTGTGGATATCGGAATCTACTGTGAAGAGTGGGGGATTGGTTTCAGGGTAGAGGATAACTGTCTGATCACAGAGAACGGATGTGAAGATCTTTCTTATATGATACCCAAGAAAGCAGAGGATATTGAGGCACTTATGGGGAGAAGATAGAAAATGAAAAAGATTATTTTAAGCGCAGACAGTACCTGCGACCTGGGAGAGGGGCTGAAAGAAAAATATCAGGTACATTATTATCCTTTCCATATTATTCTGGAAGGACAGGATTACCAGGACAATGTGGATATTACCCCGGAAGACATTTTTCAGAGATATTATGAGAAGAAAGTGCTTCCTAAAACAGCGGCTATCAATGTAAGGGAATATGTGGAATATTTTCGTCCCTTTGTGGAACAGGGATACGAAGTGATCCACCTGAACCTGGGCAGTGCCCTTTCAAGCGCCCATCAGAATTGTATGCTGGCTGCCCGGGAGCTGGAAGGGGTCTATCCGGTGGATTCCGGAAATCTGTCCACAGGAATCGGTCATCTGGTATTGGATGCCGGAGAGATGATAAAAGCAGGTTTGGAGGCGAAAGAAATCGCGGAGAAAATGAAGGAAAGAAAAGGCCGGGTCCATTCCAGCTTTATCCTGGACACCCTGAAATTCATGAGCGCCGGAGGACGGTGCAGCAATGTGATGGCTCTGGGTGCCAATCTCCTGAATATTAAACCCTGTATTGAAGTGAATAATCAGGATGGTTCCATGGATGTGGGAAAGAAATACAGGGGATCCCTGAAAAAAGTACTGCCCCTTTATGTAAAAGACAAACTTCAGGAATATGGGGAGATCAGCCGGGATAAGATCTTTATCACTCATTCCGGCATCGATCAGGAATATATTGAGCTGGTAAGAAAGACTATACAGGAAGAAATAAAATTTCAGAATATCTATGTGACCCGGGCAAGCTGTACCATTTCCTGTCATTGCGGCCCCAATACCCTGGGAATCTTATTTGAGACGAGGAGTGATGGAAGATGCGGATCTTGATCGCAGAAGATGAGAGGGATCTGAATCATATTCTTACAGAACGGCTTCGGAAGGAACATTACAGTGTAGATGCCTGTTTTGACGGACAGGAGGCTTTGGATTATCTGGAGGGGGCAGAGTATGACGCTCTGATCCTGGATATTATGATGCCGGTTATGGACGGCCTGACTCTGCTGAAAAAAATCCGCAGTCGGGGAAATCCTATTCCGGTCCTTCTCCTTACGGCGAAAGACAGCATAGAAGACCGGGTAAGAGGCCTGGATGCCGGAGCCAATGATTATCTGGTAAAACCCTTTGCTTTTGAAGAACTGCTGGCCAGGATCCGGGTAATGCTGCGGAAACCGGCAGATGCTCCAAAGACATGCTATAAAGTAGGAGACCTGGAAGTTCATCTGGATACCCATGAGGTATATCGGGGAGGAAAACAGATCACCCTTTCCGGAAAGGAGTTTTCCCTGCTGCGGTATATGGTACAGAATGTGGGAATTGTTCTTTCCAGGGATAAGCTGGAACAGCATATATGGAATTATGATTTTACAGGAGGCTCCAATGTGATCGACGTGTATATCCGTTATCTTCGGAAGAAGATCGACGAGGGACAGGAGAAGAAACTGATCCATACGGTCCGGGGAGCCGGCTATGTGCTAAAGGAGCAAGAATGAAAAGATGGTCCTTAAAAGTTAAGCTTACAGTTTTATATACCTTTTTTATGACCCTGGTCACCTGTCTGGCCCTTGGAATCCTGTTTTCTCTGAGTAACCAGGAGCTCCTTTCTTCCGTACAGTCAGATCTGCGGCGCCAGGTAGAGGAAAGCCTGGAGGAAGTGGAGGCTGAAGACGGCTGGCTGGAAGTAGACAGCGATTTTTATGATCTGGAAGACAGCGTTTATCTTTCTTTATATAGTGAGAGCGGGGAATTCCTCTATGGCAGACTTCCCTACGGTTATGACAGTTCTCCTCAGTTTCGGGAGGGGCAGATCCAGACCATCCGGAATAATCAGGAGGAGTGGTATATTTATGATATCAGCCACCGGATAAAAGGATATGGAACTGTGTATTTCCGGGGGATCACTTCTGTGACACGGGCAGAGAACAGCATGGCTATCACCATTCGCTTTGCTGCGATCCTCCTTCCTCTGCTGGTAGTGCTTACAGGGATTGTGGGATACCGTTTTACCAGAAGGACTCTTCTGCCCGTTGCAAAAATCACAGAAACTGTAAAGAAAATCCGCCGGGATGAGGACCTTTCTCAGAGAGTAGGGCTGGAAAAGGGAAAGGATGAGATATACCAGCTTTCCCAAACCTTTGATGAGATGCTGGCAGAATTGGAGAGAGCCTTTAAGCGGGAGCAGCAGTTTACATCGGATGTATCCCATGAACTGCGGACTCCTGTAACAGTGATCCTGGCCCAATGTGAGGCTATGCTCCAGGATCCGGAAACTGCGCAAAAACAAAAGGAACAGATTGAAATTATTGAAAAAAAAGCCCGGTCTATGGCCAGAATGATCTCCCAGCTTCTTATGCTTTCCAGGGCAGATCAGGGGAGACAGCAGGTTCAGAAGGAGTGGCTGAACCTCAGTGAACTGACGCAGATGGCAGCAGAAGAACAGGAGCTTTTGGCAGAAGAACAGGATATCCGGATTCTTACAGATATCCAGCCGGAGATTTATGCCCAGGCAGATGAGAGTCTGTATATCCGTATGCTGGATAATCTGATTTCCAATGCAGTAAGTTATGGGAAAAAGGGCGGATATGTGAAGATATTTCTCTATGAAGAAGGAAATATGGTAAAAGGCGCTGTGGAAGACAATGGGATAGGAATCCCCGGGGAAAGTTTAGAAAAGATCTGGGAACGTTTTTATCGTGTGGATATCTCCAGAACAGACCAGGAACATTCGGGCCTTGGGCTGTCTATGGTGAAATGGATTGTACAGGTGCACGGAGGAGAGATCAACGTGGAAAGCCAGGAGGGAAAAGGGAGCCGGTTCGTTTTTCAGATTCCTAAAGGTGAAAAATAAATTTCCATTTTAATCTTGTTTTAATCTTTCTGCTTTATATTAATAATAACAAAAGAAAAGCAGAAAGGGGAAATGAAAAATGATGAAGAAATATATCGTATTAACAGTTCTTACACTTACTCTTACAGGCGGTCTGCTGACAGGCTGCGGCAGCGGAACAGATATCGGTCAGGATGCGGCAAAGGAGGCAGCTTTTGCCGATGCCCAGGTTGCTGAAGAAGATACCAGCAGACTTCGGGTGACCAAGGACAGGGATGACGGAAGACAGATCTATGAAGTGGAATTTACTGCAGGAAACAGAGAATATAATTATGATATTGACGCTTCTGACGGCTCTATTCTCAGCACTGAGACAGAAGAACTTCAGGGAAGTACCGGAAACAGCCAGGAAACTGTCCAGGGCAGTACCTCAGACAATACAGCAAATGATACAGCAGGGGAAAGTCAGAGCGGCAGCCAGGATGCTTCCCAGAGTAATGGAAGTCAGGATGATCAGAGCGGACAGAGTACACAAAATACCCAGACACAAAATAATCAGAGCCAGACCGGACAGAACAGCAGCGCAGATGTAGCTGTCAGCGAAGCAGACGCCAGAGCAGCGGCTCTTGAGAGAGTGCCGGGGGCAACAGACACAGATATAAAGATGGAGCTGGACTTTGACGACGGCCAGTATATTTATGAAGGCGATATTATCTACGACGGTAAAGAATACGAGTTTGAGATCGATGCCAATACCGGAAACTTCCTGAAATGGAGTGAAGAAAAGTGGTAAGATCCGGAAAAAACCCTGAAGCATTTCTTATGTATGTCGATACAGAGGGAAAGGCTTCAGGGTTTTTCTTTTTTTTGTGTTCCTGCTTAAATGTTAACCTGCATTCAAATAAAGGGTTGACAATAGGAAGCCGAAAATGTTACACTGTGAAGCAGAAAGGGAGGAAATAATGATGGAAGCTGTAAGACAAAGAAATAAGACCTATGATCTGGTCTATGTCAGTATTTTTGTGGTTCTGATCGCTGTCTGCTCCTGGATCTCCATACCCCTTACTGTGCCGGTAACCCTTCAGACTTTCGGAGTATTTATAGCAGTAGGACTTCTGGGAGGAAAACGGGGAACTTTGGCTGTCCTGGTATATATTTTAATGGGGGCTATAGGTATTCCTGTATTTTCCGGATTTACAGGAGGAATCGGCATTCTCGCGGGAACTACAGGAGGATATATTGTAGGATTTCTTTTTTCGGCGCTCCTTATGTGGGGAATGGAAAAACTTTTCGGAAAAGATACGAAGGTGCTGGCAGGTTCCATGATCCTGGGGCTGGCTGTCTGCTATGCCGTGGGAACTCTCTGGTTTATGGCAGTGTACGCTGCTTCCTCCGGCGCAGTAGGAATCTTCACAGTGCTGGGCTGGTGTGTCTTTCCTTTTATCATTCCTGATATTGCCAAAATTGTTTTGGCGTTGATATTGACGAAAAGACTGTCAGGAGTGATAAGAAGATGAAAAAAATAGTCAGGCTCCGGGCTCATCATGGTATGTGCCTGGCATTTTTTGAGGGAAAAGGATACAGCAGGGGCTCTACTGCAAATATGGAGAAAGTGAAGAACTGCCTTAAAGATGAGACAGAGGTGGAACTCTGTATGGAAAAAGACGTGATATGCAGTGCATGTCCAAACCTGAAGAACGGAATCTGTGCAACAGGGGATAAAGTGGAAAAATATGATCGGATGGTACTGGAGGCCTGTGGATTTTCAGAGGGTGTCCGGGTTTCCTGGAGAGAATTTTCCCGGGCGGTGGAAAAGAATATCATAAGAGCCGGCAGAAGAGAGAAAATCTGCGGCGGCTGCAGCTGGACAGAAATCTGTACCAGAAAAGAAAGAGAAGAGCAGTAAAAAAGAACAGCGCTATGGAATACCAGTTTTTTGGTATAAGTTCATGAGGGCTGTTCTTTTTATGACTATCTTGTGCCGTAATCCTGATCGATACAGATCACTCCATAGAAGTTTCCAGGAAGCTTCCGTATCTTTTCGCAAAGGATTTTTTCCACTTCGTCAGGAGAAAGGGGACAGTTATAAGGTACCACTACATCAAAGATCAGATTGGTATGGGAAGGTCCTGTTACCATACGGAAATCATGCATTTTTAATTCAGGATCCAATTCTCTCAAAAGTTCATCTATTTTATCCCGCATCTGATTGGAAAAGGCGTCATCGGTGACTACCGGGTCCATATGGATAGTGGCTGTACAGTTCAGGCGCTGTTTCAGTTCACGCTCGATATTATCGATCTCATCATGGATCTTCAAGATATCTCCTTTGGCAGAAACTTCTGCGTGAAGAGAGATGATCAGATTTCCCGGGCCATAGTCGTGGACCAGAAGGTCATGGATTCCTAATACGGAAGAGTGGGAATTTACAATATCCATGATCTGCTGCACCAGCTCTTTGGTTGGCGGCTGGCCCAGAAGAGGATCTACGGTTTCCTTCATAGCAGTAATCCCTGTATAGAAGATAAAGAGTCCTACCAGGATCCCGCACCAGCCGTCCAGGTTAAAATCTGTAAACAGACTGGCAATGGTTACCAGAAAAACAAAGAAGGTAGAAACCATATCGCTGAAACTGTCGGCGGCGGTTGCGCTCATAACAGCGCTGTCCAGCTTCTTTCCCAGTCTTTTGTTATAATAGGCCATGTAGCATTTCACCAGGATAGAGGCAGCCAGGATCACCAGGATCAGTAGGCTGCATTCTACGGCTTCCGGATGAAGGATCTTTTCTATAGAAGTTTTCACCAGCTCAAAAGCCATGATGAGAACAGCTGCTGAGACAAAAAGGCCGGAGAGATATTCGATCCTTCCGTGGCCAAAGGGATGCTGAGAGTCCGGTTTCTGACCGGCCATTTTAAAGCCGATCAGAGTGATAAAGGAAGAGCCGGCATCAGACAGATTGTTTACTGCGTCGGCAGTAATGGCAATGGACCCGCTTATGATCCCTGCAATAAATTTTCCGATAAAAAGCAGTATATTCAGCCCGATCCCTACAGAGCCGCAGAGCATGCCGTAGGCCTGCCGGACCTGAGGAGAAGAAGTATTTTGGTAATCCTTTATGAATATTCGGGCAAGAAAAGACACCATGAAAAACACCTCCGTTTTGGTCATTAGACCCTATTCTATAATAAAAGCGGAAACAGTGCAAGAGAAATCTGGCAATATATTGGAAAACCGGAAAAAATGTGGTACACTATAAGAAATTATGAAAAATGGAGGAACAGGATTATGAGAGCTGAATTTGATGAAACATTGGTTACAGGAAATGATATGATTGATTCTCAGCATAAAGAACTTATTGACAGGATCAACCAGCTTCTGGAAAGCTGCGAAGAAGGTCAGGGAAAGATCAAGGCAGTGAAGATGCTGGATTATCTTCTGGATTACACGATTTTCCACTTTGAGGCGGAAGAAAAGCTTCAGGAAGAGATCCAGTATCCGGGTATCCAGGAACATAAGGCAAAACACGCAGAATTTAAACAGGCGGTAAAGGAACTCCAGGAGATGCTGGAGGAAGAGGAAGGCCCTACAGAGGCTTTCGTGGCTCAGGTACAGAAGAATGTAGTAGACTGGCTTTATGACCATATTAAAGGCTTCGACCGGTCTGTGGCAGAATATAAATTCATGGCTTCCAATACAGACAGACTGTAAGGAGAAAGCGTATGCTGTTATTTGTTGAATATCCAAAATGCAGCACTTGCCAGAAAGCGAAGAAATGGCTGACAGACCATGGCCTGGAATTTCAGGACAGGCATATTGTAGAGGAAAATCCGAAAAAGGAAGAGCTGGAAACCTGGTATAGGGAAAGCGGACTTCCGCTGAAAAGATTCTTTAATACCAGCGGAAACAAGTACAAGGAGCTGCATTTAAAGGACAGGCTGCCCTCTATGACGGAAGAGGAGCAGATGGAACTTTTATCCACTGACGGAATGCTGGTAAAGCGTCCGGTCCTGGTGGGTGAGAATTTTGTAGTTACAGGCTTTAAAGAAAAAGAATGGAGAGAAAAACTGGGACTCTCTGAAGAGTAAGCAGGCCGGACGGCGAAAGCTGGCCGGGATCCTGGCCGGATCCTCAAAAGAAATCCGGCCAGGATCATGAAAAAATCACAGACAGGCTGCCGCACTACGGGATTACACATAATGTGCGGCGGCCTGTTTCTTGTGCGATATGTGCGTTATCGCAGGAATCGTGAGGCGGAACCGAAACGATCAGGATACGCCTGCAGAGACAGAAGCTGCGGTCTTCAGGGAATCTCAGGAACAGGAGAGAGATATGCTGAAAGAAATGCTGGACAATGTAAGAAAAACCTCCCCTTTGATCCAGAATATTACTAATTATGTTACGGCTAATGATTGTGCCAATATTACCCTTGCCTGGGGAGCTTCTCCCATCATGTCTGACTGCGAAGAGGAGACAGAGGACATGGCCGGGATCTGTATGGGGCTGAATATTAATATGGGCACCTTAAATCCCAGGACTGCCGGCACTATGCTGGCAGCGGGAAAGGCCTATAATGTCAGGAAAAAGACGGTGATCCTGGATCCGGTAGGAGTGGGAGCCTCCCGATATCGAAAGGCCCTTGCCCGGGATCTTATGGAGAAGGTGAAATTTACAGCTGTAAAAGGAAATATTTCAGAAGTCCGGACCTTGATCACAGGAACGTCCGGATCCCGGGGAGTAGATGCAGATCTGGGAGAAGCTGTAACAGAGGAAAATCTGGAGCAATATATTCCGCTGGCAAAGAAATTTGCAGAAGATACCGGGGCGGTAGTAGTAATCACCGGGGCTATAGATCTTGTGGCAGATGCCTCCCGGGCCTTTGTGATCCGAAACGGCCACAGCGCCATGTCCCGGATCACAGGCTGCGGCTGTATGCTCAGCTCTATTCTGACCGCCTGCATGGCAGCCAACCCTGCAAAGCCGCTGGAGGCAGCGGCGGCCTCTGTGGCGGCCATGGGTCTGTGCGGGGAAAGAGCCTGCAGACGGATGGAAAGAGAACATGCCGGCAATGCTTCCTGCCGTACCTGGATGATTGATGAGATCTATAACCTTACAGGAGAGGAACTTGAGAAAGGAGCAGACTATGAATTGTACTAAAGAAGATATGCTTTTATATGCAGTGACAGACCGGGCCTGGACCGGGGAAAAAACTTTGCTGGAACAGGTAAAGGAAGCTTTGGATGGAGGAATCACCTTCCTGCAGCTTCGTGAGAAAGAGCTGGGTGAGGAAGAATTTTTAAGAGAAGCAGAAGATATGAAGACTCTGGCTGCGGCATACCATGTTCCTTTCATTATCAACGATAACGTAGAGCTGGCCCTGGCGATAGGGGCAGACGGTGTCCATGTGGGACAGGAGGATATGGAAGCGGGAAAAGTCCGGGAAAAGCTGGGACCGGATAAGATCATCGGTGTTTCTGCCCATTCTGTGGAGGAAGCCGTGAAAGCGGAGAAGAGCGGAGCTGATTATCTGGGAGCAGGGGCTGTCTTTTCTACTTCCACTAAGGGAGACGCAGGAGCACTTTCCATGGAAACTCTGAAAGCCATCTGCAGCAGTGTCTCTATACCGGTAGTAGCCATCGGCGGGATTAAAGAAGAGAATATCTTATCTCTGAAAGGAACAGGAGTGGCAGGAGCTGCCATTGTCTCAGGGATCTTTGCCCGGAAAAATATCAGAGAGGCCTGTGTCCGGCTGCGGAGTCTGGCAAAGGAAATGGTGGAGAGATGAAAAAGATGGATATAGAGGGGGCTATTTTTGACGTAGACGGCACCCTTTTGGACTCTATGGGATACTGGGAACATTTAGGAGATGAGTATCTTCTGTCCCGGCAGCTTCAGCCCCCGGAAAATCTGGCAAATCTTCTGGCCTCTATGACCCTTTTGGAGGCGGCAGAATATTTTAAAAAGCACTATGGGATCACGGATGAGGCTGAAGAAATGATAAAAGACTTCGACCAATTAATGGCCGGCCATTACCGGGAGGAGATTCCGGAGAAAGAGGGCGTCCGGCAGGTGCTGGAAGATCTGCAGAAGAGACAGATCCCCATGTATATCGCTACAGCTACTCAGAGGTCAATGGTGGAGGCGGCCCTTAAACGGACCGGGCTGGATAGATATTTCCAGGGGATGATCACCTGCCAGGAGGCAGGGGAAAGCAAGCGGAATCCGCTGATCTACCAGATCGCCAGAGAAAGGCTGGGTACAAAAAAAGAGAAAACGGCAGTTTTCGAGGATGCGGTTTTTGCAGCCCAGACAGCCAAGAAAGATGGTTTTTTCCTGGTAGGAATCTATGACATCTGGGAACCCCAGCCGGAACTGCTGAAAAAAACAGCAGATATTTATTTGAAAACATGGAGTGAATGGAAATGAAAAAAGTATTAAGTATTGCGGGCTCAGATTCCAGTGGAGGGGCCGGGATCCAGGCGGATATCAAAACCATAACGGCCCATAAAATGTACGCTATGACAGCTATAACCGCCCTTACAGCCCAGAACACAACCGGTGTTTATGGAGTGGAAGAGGCTTCCCCGGAATTCGTGGGGAAACAGCTGGATTGTATTTTCCGGGATATTTATCCGGATGCGGTGAAGATCGGCATGGTTTCCAATCAGGAGATCATCAAGGTCATTGCAGAAAAACTGAGAGAGTATAAAGCAGAAAATATTGTGATCGACCCGGTGATGGTAGCCACCAGCGGCAGCGCCCTTATGGTGGAAGGGGCAGGAAAAACTCTGGTGGAAGAACTCTTTCCTCTGGGAAAGATACTGACTCCGAATATTCCGGAAGCGGAAGCCCTTTCGGGAACAGAAATTAAAAGCAGACAGGATATGGAAGAAGCGGCCAGAATCATCAGTTCTTTTACTGATGGAGCAGTCCTTGTAAAGGGAGGCCATCTTACAGACCGGGCAGATGACCTTCTCTATGAACAGGGAAAATCTACCTGGCTGTCAGGGGCGAGAGTGGAGAATCCCAATACCCACGGCACCGGCTGCACCCTTTCCTCTGCCATTGCCTGCGGTCTGGCAGCAGGAAAAAGTCTGGAAGACAGCGTAAGAGAGGCCAAAGCTTATATTACAGGCGCGCTGAAAGCCGGATTAAATCTGGGTCAGGGAAACGGTCCGCTGAATCATATGTATGCTCTGCCTTTGCAGGATAGCTGAACCAGTCCTGGGACAGAGGGGATGTTCTGCCTGGAAAATGGATATTAAGAATACGGGAATAAAGGAGAAAAAGAAAAAAATCATGAACAAAGAAGAGAAGAACCCGCCGATAAGTGTGGATAACATTTACCGGCTGAACGGGAGGGTACCCCTTCAAAAGGCTATTCCTTTCGGCCTTCAGCATGTGCTGGCCATGTTTGTATCTAATCTGGCCCCTGTGCTGATCGTCTGCAGCGCAGCAATCGTGCGAAGTACCGGGGAACATTTAACATCAGCGGAAATTACTCAGCTTTTGCAGTGCGCCATGTTTGCGGCAGGCATCGGTACCTGCATGCAGCTTTATCCTTTCTGGAAGATCGGTTCCCGGCTTCCCATAGTTATGGGCGTCAGCTTTACCTTTCTGGGAAGTCTTCTGGTAATCTGTACAAATCCTGACCTTGGCTATGAAGGAATGGTGGGTGCCGTGATCCTGGGAGGTATTTTCGAGGGGATTGTAGGACTGAGCGCAAAGTATTGGAAACGTTTTTTGACACCGGTGGTTTCTGCCTGTGTGGTAATCGCCATTGGACTTTCCCTGCTGTCTGTAGGTATGGATTCCTGGGGCGGCGGAAGCGGAGTAGAAGACTTCGGTGCCTGGTATCATCTCCTGGTCGGAACTTTTACCTTAGTGGTATGTCTGGTTTCCCGCTATCTTTTAAAAGGCGTATATAAAAATCTGAATATTCTGGTTGGTCTGGTTTTCGGATATCTTCTGGCTGTGATCTTTACAGTAGCGGGAGTTGCCTCAATGGTAGACTTTTCCGGAATTTCCCAGACAATCCAGGAAGTGGGAGTTTTCAGTATTCCCAAGCTGGTTTTCTTTACCAGCCATAAGCCGGTATTTGACCTGGGAGCCTTTTTTACCATTGCCATAGTCTTTCTGGTATCAGCAGCAGAGACTACGGGAGCCACTACAGCGGTATGTACAGGGGCTCTGGGAAGGGATATTAAAATGGAAGAGCTTCAGGGCTCTCTGGCAGTAGACGGATTTTCCAGTGCTATTTCCGGCTGCTTCGGATGTCCTCCTCTGACTTCTTTCAGCCAGAATGTAGGCCTGGTGACCATGACCGGTGTGATCAACCGCTTCACTATTTTTACAGGAGCACTGATTTTAATCCTTGCCTCCCTTTTTCCACCTTTGGGAGCCTTCTTTAATTCTCTGCCCCAGGCAGTGCTGGGCGGTTGTACGGTTATGATGTTTGGTTCTATTATGTACGAAGGAATCAAAATGCTGAAGGAATGTGAATTTGACGACAGGACCATGATCATTGTATCTCTTGCTTTCTGTATCGGCGTGGGACTGCCCCAGACCTCGGGAAACTTCTTCGCAGCTTTTCCCCAGGTGGTAGGAGATGTATTTAACGGAAATGCAGTGGCAGGGGTGTTTGTGGTGTCTCTGCTGCTGAGCCTTCTTTTGCCGAAGAGTAAAAAAGAGAAGAAAGAGGCATAGGGCAGCTTATTGTGTTGCATATTTGATATTGTACGGTTAAAAAATGATTTTCCGGAATCCGAGAGGTAGATTTAGTGGCAGCTGTACGGTTAAAAAATGAGTTTTGGGAATCTGAGCCGTAGATTTGGTAGCAGTTGTACGGTTAAGAAATGGATTTTTGGAATCTTGACCGTACATTAGAGGTAATTGTACGGTTAGGAAACGGATTTCTGGAATTTTAACTGTACATTAGCAGTAATTGCACGGTTAAAAAATCGATTTTTTGTATTTTAACCGTATTATTTAATTTTGCATAGGTGAATATGATAAGAAAAAACCGGGTGTGGAAATCCACACCCGGTAAAAATTTGCCTTTTTGAATTATAACTGAGGACCAGCAGATACCAGAGCTTTTCCTGCTTCGTTTCCTTCGTATTTTGCGAAGTTCTTGATGAATCTCTGTGCCAGGTCTTTTGCTTTTGTTTCCCATTCGGAAGCGTCAGCATAAGTGTCACGAGGATCAAGGATATTTGTATCAACACCTGGAAGTTCTGTAGGTACTTCAATGTTGAAGTATGGGATCTTCTTTGTAGGTGCTTTTAAGATGTCGCCGTTTAAGATAGCGTCGATGATTCCACGGGTATCTTTGATGGAGATACGTTTTCCGCTTCCGTTCCATCCTGTATTTACCAGGTATGCTTTAGCACCGCTCTTTTCCATTCTCTTAACCAGCTCTTCTGCATATTTTGTAGGATGCAGTTCCAGGAATGCCTGGCCGAAGCAAGCGGAGAATGTAGGTGTAGGCTCTGTGATACCACGCTCTGTACCAGCCAGTTTTGCTGTAAATCCGGACAGGAAGTAGTACTGTGTCTGCTCTGGTGTCAGGATAGATACCGGAGGCAGTACGCCGAATGCGTCTGCAGACAGGAAGATAACTTCCTTAGCAGCAGGAGCAGCGGATACAGGACGAACAATGTTCTGGATATGATCGATGGGATAAGATACACGAGTGTTCTCTGTAACGCTCTTGTC
>DXFG01000093.1 GCA_019114545.1 Candidatus Blautia pullistercoris
ATAAAAGTAATCCCCTGTTACTATTTTTTCAAAATCATCAATTCCCACCGGCAATGGTTTCCATTCCATAAAAAACGCCTCCCTTCCCAAGGTAGTTTCATTTTACTACCTCTGGAAAGAAGGCGCAAGACAGGCTTCAGGAAAATGCCACCAGATAATTTCCTGGTTACTTCTCTTGTTTTCTCACCGCAAATACTGAGATTAAAAGAAGAACCAGGGCTCCAGCTGCCATGCACAGGAAAGAAACGTTCATGCCATGTATTAAGGCCCTGTCTCCATAAGCTGCTTCAGAAGTTGCGCTCACTGCCGTCATGATTCCCACAAACAGTGCAGAGCCAACCGACCCTGCAATGGTACGGAAAGAAGTCAGCAGTGAGGAAGCGTCTGCCACTTTACGGAAGTCCACGTTGCTGGTTCCCCAGGTCAGCAGAGGCATCATCAGACAGCCTATGGAGATATTCCTTATAACATTCAAAACTGCCGCGATCCAGAGAGGGGTCTCCAGGCTCAGGAAGTACATGCCCAGATTGCTGATCAGCAGCACCGCAGAACCAAGGACAAAAATCTTTTTGATTCCCATCTTGTCGTAGATCTTACCTGCAAAGGGGCTGACAATAGCCGTAGCCGCAGATCCGGGCAGGGTAACCAGCCCGGATACCACTGCGGAATAGCCCATAACACTCTGGACATACAGGGGCATCATGACCGAGGATCCCATCATGACCAGATAAAGGACCATACTGGCGATGACACTTACTGCATAGTTTTTATTGCTGAGGATCTTCACATCCAGGAAAGGAGTGTCCAGACCCCGCTGGCGGGCGACAAAGAAGAAGCACACCAGAATTCCGATCAGCAGAGGCACTCCTGCCTGAATGCTGATCAGACCGTAAGTGGTAATATTTCCAAGACCCAGGGTTATGCCCCCGAATGCAAAGATACTTTCCACAAAGGAAAGAACATCGAACTTCTTGTCCTGAAGTTCCAGTACATTTTCAAACACTGCTGCCGATAGTGCAAAGGATACTGCCATGATCACCAGGACCACATAAAAAATAGATTTCCAGCCAAAAGCATCGATCAACAGTCCCGCAACAGTTGGGGCAATGATAGGCGCCGCTGTTGTAGCCAGGCCGTAAGTTCCCATCATGGTACCCTTTTTCTCAATGGGATAAACCGTAAGAATCACCACCTGAGCTGCCGCCATAAGGATTCCGTTTCCGCAGGCCTGAAGAACCCTTCCCACCATCATGATCCCGAAATTACCGGAAAAGATGCTGAGAAGCAGTCCCAGGATAAAAATCCCGATACCGGATAAATACAATCTTTTCGTAGGAAACCTGGTGATGAGAAAAGCCGTGAGAGGCATGATCACTCCCATAGCCAGAGAATATCCGCTGGTAACCCACTGTCCCAGGGAGGTACTGACCCCAAAATATTCTACCAGATTCGGCAGTGCTGTAGTCATAGCTGTTGATAAGGTAGAAGAGGCGATTCCTGAAACTACCAGACAGATAAATATCATTGTCCTCTTCCCGCCGGATATTTCCACACTTTCTTTATTTTCCATGATGTTCCTCCATTCTGTGCCATACTTTCTTGTTAATGTTGTCTGCCATGCGGTGCAGGGTGTTTTCTGTTACAGTCAAATTCTCTCCGGAAATCCCCGCCTGGAGATCTTCAAAAAAAGCGCCGTGTATTTTTTTGATCTGTTCTGCCGCCGGAAGAGCTTTCTCGGTCAGATACAGATGTTTCATCCGCCGGTCTCTTTCGTCTCCCGCCACACGGATATATCCTACTTCTGTCAGTTTCTTTATGGTCTTGGTCAGCGTTCCTTTATCCACACGGATACACTGGGCCATTTCCTGAGGAGTGGCTCCGGGGTGATCGTAGATATACTCCACATAAAACTGCTGTCCCCAGCCGATCTCATAATCCGACAGCCCCCGGTCATAGTACATTTTCATGAGTCTGTCTAAAATAGAAACATATCGTCCTAAATCTGAAAAGTGGTCATACATATTGTTTTATTCTCCTTCTCTGGCCTCTCCTTTATAGATGAAAAAATTCAACGTTTCATACTATAGCACAATTTAGTAGCGCAGGCAACTATTTTTTTATAAAATCTTGCTTTCCGTCGCCCGACCAGCGTATTGCGCAAAAAAACACAGGCGGAACCCTTTCTTTTTAGGCGTTCCAGCCTGTGTTCTCGATCATTTTATAAATTTTTTACTGCTTCATACAGTTCCCGCAGGGGGTATATCCCTGGGAAAGAAGAGAATCCTCATCTCCTTTATAAAAAGCCATATTGTCTTCATCCATGGATTTTACAGAGCTGCAGTCCGGCAGATGTATCTTCTTTGTATGGATATTCAATATATAGTCGCAGTCCTCCCTGGTGGAATTACTGAGAGCTGTTCTGGTTTCCTCCAGAGTGTCCTCTTTCTCCTGTGTGCGGTCTCCCGGCGTGTAATCATTACAGGGATCCTGGTCAAAAGTGATTCCCTGGCCCTGGCTTACTGCCGTGATGGTTCCTTGCCTGTCTGTACGAAACAGGGGCACCTGGGATTCCTGTATCAGCTCTACGGTATCCTGCCGGGGATGTCCATAGCTGTTTCCTTCTCCGCAGCTGATCACCGCCCAGGAAGGATTCACTGCCTGAAAAAATTCCCGGCTCACATGAGATCCGTGGTGGTTCATCAGCATGACATCCGCCTGTATATCCACACCGGCTTCCAGAATCTCCTTTTCGCCCTCCAGGCCGATATCTCCTCCTATGAAGAAACGGTCACTGCCCATTTCCAGAATGATCCCCACAGAATCCTGATTCTCATCTTCATGGCCGTAGCTTACCGGAGAAATAATCCGGAAACTTCCATCTCCCAGGGAAAAGGTATCTCCCAGAGAAGGATGTACCGGCTCATAACCTTTTTCTTCCACTGCCTCTTTATAAGAATCATAAATAGAAGAATCTGTTTCATAGTCTGCTGTGATCAGGGTCCCCACAGGGAAATTGTAGAGAGCACCGATAGCCCCTGCCAGATGATCCTCGTCAAAATGGGAGATCAGTACATAATCCAATTTCTGAATGCCCTGCTGTTTCAGATAGCTGACTACAAAGGAAGAACTTTCTCTGGGGCCTCCGTCGATGAGCATAGTCTGATTTCCTTGGCGGATCACTACTGCA
This sequence comes from Candidatus Blautia pullistercoris, assembly GCA_019114545.1. GTDB lineage: Bacteria > Bacillota > Clostridia > Lachnospirales > Lachnospiraceae > Blautia > Blautia pullistercoris. The sequence continues at coordinate 3,188 of DXFG01000093.1, forward strand.
TTTCCCTGCCCCACATCCAGATAAGTGACGGACAGCTCTCCCTGGCTGTCTCCCCTCTGATTTTCCGGGCTGCTGATCTCCTCCTGTACAGTTTCTGTGTGTATGGCTTCTGTCTGTTCTGTCCCGCTCTCCAGAGCTCCTGCCTGAAGTATTCCCTGGCTGCTGCAGCCGGAAAGAAAGATTCCTCCCGTCAGGAGCAGGCTCAGGATAAGGGCCGGCAGTCTTTTACTCTGCGGCTGCCATCTGGTTCCAGACTTCCACATCCTTGTCCACAACATATCCGCTTCCACCTCTGCCTTTCACATCTTCTACCATATTCAGCATCAATACTGTGTCCTCGTCGGAGGCCCCTGTATTATAAACTGCAAACCATCCCAGTTCTGTACCTTCTGTATCTTCCTGAGATTCCTTGATCTCTGCCGTACCTGTCTTTCCGGCAAGGGTGGCTCCGGATACAGAAGCTGCCCCATAACCTGTTCCGCCCGGATCGCTGACAACCTCCTGAAGATCCTCATAGATCGTCTGTGCCGCCTCAGGGGTAAAAGCATCCTCTATCCAATAGGAAGCTGTCTTTCCTTCTTCGTATTCCAGATAAGGAGCGATCATATTTCCTTCATTGAAAAAGGCAGAATAAATACATGCCAGATGAAGAGGATTTATCAAAATCTGCCCCTGCCCGTAACCGGAATCCGCCAGCTGGATTTCCGTATCGATTCCTTCTGTATTGGAATACTGGGAAGAAGTCATAGAAATCTCAAAGGGGATCTCCTGGTTAAAGCCCAGCTTGTCTAACTGCCCGGCCAGAGTATCTGCCCCTATCTGGAGGGCTGCTTTGGCGAAATAAATATTATCGGAATACACCAGGGCATTTCTCAGGTTAGCTGCTCCGCTGTATTCATGAAGGGTGGTCACATAGTAATCGCCCCAGCTGCTGTCCTTCTGCCAGGACAGTCCGCTGGCTCCCAGATCTTCATCTGCTGTGAGAGTTCCTGTGCTCAGTCCGATGGCCCCGATCACAGGTTTAAAGGAAGAGCCGGGCACCCAGGTCTGCCGGAACCGGTTATAGAGAGGCTGGGCCGCATCGTTGTTCAGAGAATCCCACTGTTCCTGTGACATTCCCAGGACAAAATCCATGCTGTTATAGGAAGGTGTGGACACAAGGGCCAAAACCTCCCCTGTCTTGGGGTTCATGACTACAGAACAGCTTTCATCTTCCTGGTATGCTTCATATACTTTTGTCTGCCAGTTTATATCAATGGTCAGTGTAATATCCTCCCCGTCCTGGGCAGGCTCCATGGCCAGGGCTTCCTTTTCATTTCCTTCAGAGTCTACAATAGCGATCTTATATCCGTCTCTGGCCCTGAGTCTCTCTTCATAGAGGCTTTCCAGCCCGCTCTTACCGATAATGCTCTGGTCATTATAGCCCTGGTCTGCCATCTCTTCCAGCTCCTCCGCATTGATCTGCTGCACATAGCCCAGCAAATGCGCAGTGCTTTCTCCATAGGGGTATACCCTGCTTTCTGTTTCAGAGATCATAACTCCTCCATAAGACAGCAGAGCTTCCTGAACCGTCTGTCCTGTTTCATTGCCCTCTGAGTCCGTATAAGGCTGATCAAGCTGCTCCTGGGTCATTTCCTTTAATGGAACAAAACTGTCGTCCTGGACCCAGGAAGCCTCCAGACTGGAATTAATATCATCTTCCGTAGTTCCCAGTATCTGGGCTATGGCCCGGATCTCCTCCTGCGGCTGCACATCCATTTTTCCCGGCACCAGGCCTACGGACTGTACCGTGCCCTGGCCGGCCAGCAGATTCTGGTTCCGGTCGTAGATACTCCCTCTTTTGGCTTCCAGAGTCGTTACGCTTACCCTGTCTGTTTCTCCAAGTGAAGGGAAGATCATGGAATCCGTCCAGACGATCTTCCAGTCTCCGTCCTCCCGCTCAAAGGCTGTACTGTTATCATAAGAGATCTCACCTGCGATGGTATTCATTGTCACACTGTAAGACAAGGGCTGTCCCCTGTCCTGCTCTTTGGGGATATCCAGCTGGATATCGGAAACTTCGATCCCTTCATAAATATTCTGGTTTCTGGTAACAAAGTCCTCCTGGGAAACCAGCTCCTGGGAACTGCTGTCCAGATATGTATACAGCTTTTCATAATCCCCCTCTTCTATGCAGGCCATATACTCCTCCAGCACATCTTCCCTGGATCCGGAAAATACATTCTGATACAGAAGGACTCCCGCCGCTCCTGCTGCTGCCAGCACCAACACGCCCGCAGTTGCCAGGATCAGAATCTTTTTCTTCTGATTTCTTTTCTTCCTTTTTTTCTTATTTGCCATATTTTCACCCCTTATCTTTCTCATGGCAATTCTTTTCTGTGTGTTTCCTTTTACTGTGCCGTATCTTCTGCCGATTCTTCTGCTGCCGGCTCCGTAATCGTAGCAGTTTCCATAAGTTTATCACAGGCTACATTCCAAAGTACATTTCCCTTAAGCACCGTGGCATCTGAATACATGCTTTCTATCTCCTCGCTGTTTTCAAATCCGCTGAGCTTTGCAAAATCATCTAAAGCCTTCTCATAGTCCGCCTCTGTAAGGGAAATCCCCTCTGCATCCAGGATTGCCTGGGTGAGCATATACTGGGACAGATAACTTTTAGCAGTTTCATCTATACTCTGTTCCGCCTCCTCAGTAGAAATACCCTGGGCTTCCAATGCCTCATCCAGGCTCATTCCGTACATGGAGGTATACATCTGATCCATTTGTGTCTCAATATCCGACTTTAGATCATTAAGGATATCTTCCGGATAATCCTTGATCTGGGAGTTCTCCATAACCTGCTGGAACAGGTCTGATTTTACCTGGCTTTCATATTCATTAGCCCTCTCCTGTATCAGAGCCTCTTTCTGGGCATCCCAGTATTCCTGGGCAGTATCGTAATCCGTATTGTCAGCTGCCCATTCATCTGTAAGTGTCGGCGGTTCTGAAATAGAATTGATCGTCACTTCAAAAACTACCGGCTGTCCCGCCAGATCCGGATTTGGCTCATAATCTTCCGGGAATGTCAGATTCAGTGTTACAGTTTCTCCTTTTCTATGTCCGATCAGGCCGTCTTCAAATCCTTCAATATAACTTCCGGAACCGATACGCAGATTCTGATCCTGTGCTGTGCCGCCGTCAAAAGCTTCCCCGTCCTGGTACCCTGCATAGTCAATATTGACGGTATCATTTTCCTGTACAGGCCGGTCTTCGGTGACCTCTACCGGGCTGTAATTTCCGATCATCTGCCGCTCTATATATGCATCTACGTCTTCATCCGTAGTCTCTTCCACAGGGCTTTCCTCTACGGTCAGATTCTGGTATTCTCCCAATGTAATATAGTTCTCCAGGTCATCTACGTCTACAGCAACTACCAGACCTTCGCTGTTTACAACAGATTCTTCTTCAGCCTCCTGTACAGCATTTTCTGTATCTGTCTCTTCCCTATCCGAGCAGCCGGCCACAAAGCAGAGCATACTCATTGATAAAAGAAGAACTGCAATTTTTTTCTTCATACATTCATTCCTCTCATCTAAAATTAGTCTTATACCTGGTGTTATACCACAGATAGGCCCAAAATGAAAGTCTTTCTCTCCATTTTTAGTTGCCTTTTCCAGGAAAGAATGCTAGAATAATTGAAGTATGACATAGAGATTCTAGGAGGTTTTATACAAATGAATGGCTGGATAGTATTTTTTATAATCATGGCTATTTTGATCATCGGCCTTGTTGTCCTCTACTTCTTTGGAAAAAAGGCCCAGAAAAAAAGAGATGAACAGCAGGAACAGATGGAAGCAGCCAAGCAGACCATCACTATGCTGGTAATTGATAAGAAACGGCTTCCTATCAAGCAGTCGGGTCTTCCTCAGATGGTCATCGATCAGACGCCGAAGCTTATGCGCCGTTCCAAACTGCCTATCGTAAAGGCTAAGATCGGTCCCAGGATCATGTCCCTGGTGGCAGATGAATCGGTATATGACCTGATCCCTGTTAAGAAAGAGATCAAGGCAGAAGTAAGCGGTATCTACATCATGAGCGTAAGAGGACTTAGAGGATCCCTTACACCGCCGGCGAAAAAGCCTGGATTTTTCCAGCGGCTTAAAGCCAAAGCCACAAGTATTGCAGATAAAAAATAATTTAAAGTTGTCCGGTTATTGCCGGGCAACTTTTTTATGATTTCCAGCTAAAAATAATCGGACAGGGAAGATTCATTCCCTGTCCGATCTATAGCAATGGAAGCCTGCGGAGTAGAGCTTCCAATATGCCCTCTCTATTCTATTTTTCTTTAGAAATCAGATGATAAGGCAGAGCCACAAATACAATGGCGCCTATCATGTTTCCTATTGTAGCAAGCAGAACATTATATACGTACTGGCCGATACTTACATATCCATTTACCAGAGCCACACCGATAATACTCATATTAGCAACACTATGCTCGAATCCGCAAACCATGAAGACGAAGATACACCAGAAGATCATGATCAGTTTTCCGGATTCTGTTTTCATCTTGGTTGCACACCATACGGCAAGACAAACCAGGATATTACAGAGGATGGCTCTTGCCAGCAGAGGGATAGGCGCATATCCTACCTTGCCGGCTGCAATGCTTCCAAAATATGCCGCTGTATCACCACTGGGAATTCCGGTTATCTGGAAAATGGCTACGCAGATCACAGATCCCACCAGGTTTCCGATCCAGCAAACCACCCACAGCTTTATGGTATCTGCCCAGCTTACCGCTTTTCTGAATGCTGCAGAAGACATTACGAAATTGTTTCCTGTAAACAGTTCTGCTCCTGCCATGACTACCAGGCTCAGGGCTGATGCAAAAGCAAAAGCCTGCACCGGTTTTGTCCAGGAAACAGCATCTCCTGCATTAATCACAGCACCAAGGGTAAAGGCAACAAAACTTCCGAAAGAGATAAACATGCCGGCAACCATTGCCGCAACAAAATACCCCAGAGGATTGTTCTTCAGAAAGTTGACCTTTCCCACACCTCCATTGACAACCGCCTTAAATTCATCTTTAAACATATGTAATTCGCTCCCTTCAAGCTGTCCTTGTAAAATGGGACTGCCGCACTAAACAAGTTTTGTTTAATACGGCAGTATCCCACTTATAAAAGAGAATATCTCCCTATGGCTGAATTAGAACAGACCGGAAATCTTTCCTGTCTCGTCCACGTCGATCCGCTCAGCAGCAGGTACTTTCGGCAGACCAGGCATGGTCATGATCTCACCGGTAAGCGCTACTACAAAGCCTGCTCCGGCAGAAATCTTCAGGTTTCTTACAGTAACTTCAAAGTCTGTAGGAGCTCCCAGTTTGGTCTGGTCGTCTGTTAAGCTGTACTGGGTCTTAGCAACACAGATCGGGCAGTT
>DXFG01000094.1 GCA_019114545.1 Candidatus Blautia pullistercoris
TGGCGGAAAAGATAATATAGCAGTGGTACTGGTACAGCCAGACACAAAAGAGGTGGAAGTATGTTAAATGTGGGAGTAATCATAGGAGAGCGTTATGAGGTTGTGAGCCGGATCGGATCCGGAGGCATGGCTGATGTATATAAAGCAAAAGATCATAAGCTGAATCGTTTTGTGGCAATGAAGGTTTTAAAGCCGGAGTTCAGCGCAGATACAAATTTTATCCGTAAATTTCAGAGGGAAGCTCAGGCAGCGGCAGGGCTTGCCCATCCCAATGTAGTAAACGTTTTTGACGTAGGGGAGGATCAGGGCGTTAACTATATTGTTATGGAGTTGGTAGAAGGGATCACTCTGAAAGAGTATATTTCCAAGAAAGGCAAGCTGACAGTAAAGGAAGCTACCAGCATTGCTATTCAGGTTTCTATGGGTCTGGAGGCGGCCCATAACCGGAACATTGTGCACCGGGATATCAAGCCTCAGAACATTATTATCTCTACAGACGGCAAGGTAAAGGTAACGGATTTTGGTATTGCCAGAGTAGCTTCTTCCAATACCATCAGCACCAATGCCATGGGATCTGTGCATTACAGTTCTCCGGAACAGGTAAGGGGCGGATACAGCGACTTTAAGAGCGATATCTATTCCCTGGGTATTACCATGTATGAGATGGTTACCGGAAGAGTGCCTTTTGACGGGGATACCACAGTAGCCATTGCCATAAAACATCTTCAGGACGAGATGGTTCCGCCGTCTCACTATGTGCCGGATCTGCCTCACAGTCTGGAGGATATTATCTTAAAGTGTACCCAGAAAAGTCCAGACAGAAGATACAGCACGCTGGCAGAGCTGATCAATGACCTGAAACATTCTCTTATCGATCCTGATGGGAATTTTGTAAATCTTTCTCCTCTGAGCAATCACGCTCAGACTATCATGATCACTCCTGAGGAGATGAAGGAGATCCAGAACAGCGGATATTCCCGGAATGCAGACTATGATGACGAGGATGAGGACGAGAGAGACGAAGATTACAATGACGAGGAAGAGGATGAGGACGACGATGACGAAAGGGGCGGTATCAATACCAAGCTGGAAAAGGCAATGACTATCGGCGGCCTGATCATCGGTGCGGTGATCATCTGTATCCTGATCTATTTTGTAGCTTCCGCAGCAGGGATTGTGGGAGGCTCCGGAAACAGCGGACAGGATAACCAGACCCAGCAGGAGACTACGGATGAAGCGGAAAAAGTATCCGTTCCAGATCTGACGAATATGACTCCTGACGAAGCCCAGTCAACAGTAAGCAGCCTGAGCCTGGGCCTTGTAAAAGGCGGTGAAGAAGCTTCGGATACAGTAGAGGAAGGAAAGATCTGTCGTCAGGATCCTGTTGCAGATACAGAGGTGGATCCCAATACCCAGATTACTTATTATGTGAGTACAGGACCTGCAGAGGCAGAGGAAGAGACAGTGACCATCCCTACCGGTCTTATCGGACAGACCCTCAGCCAGGTGCAGTCTCAGCTCCAGGAACTGGGACTGGATCCAAGTAATATCCAGCAGGAACAGAATGCAGATGTAGCTGTGGGAAATGTCATTTCTCTGGACCCGGGGGAAGGCTCTGAGGTGGCTGTGGGAACCCAGGTGACCATTACAGTCAGCACCGGAGAAGGGGATACCATGACCAGGATCCCGGATGTGAGGGGTTATGAAGAAGCAGAGGCAGTACAGATTGTAGAGAATCAGGGACTGATTGCTAATGTAGAACACAGTTACAGCGAAAGTGCAGGCGTGGGATACGGTCAGGTCTATGAAATGACTCCTCAGGGCGGACAGCGGATCGAACAGGGAAGTATTATCACCCTGAGAGTTCTGACAGAGCCGGAAGAGACAGAAAGCCAGTCTGAGGATACAGAGACTACAGGCACAAGTACTGAGACATCTTCTTCTACCAGCTCAGCAAGCAGAGATTTGAGCATCATTCAACCCGATAGCTACGATGGACAGTCAGAAGTTCGTATTCGCTTAGTATCTGCCGGTCAGAGTGATACTGCGGCAGCAGACGGCGGCACAGTGATTCTTCAGGATCAGACGCTGTCATTTACAGAGGACAGTAATGGAAATATGGTATATGATCTGGGAAATGTCCAGTATGGAGATGGCGATGTTCTTTACTTTGACGTAAAAGACGACAGCGGGAACTACAGTACGATCTGGAGTTATAATTTGACAGTTAATGAATAAGGTATAAAATATAAGAACTGTTCAGGCAGAAAGGACCGGAATTTTCCGGAAATATCTGCCGGGGCAGTTCTTTTGTTTTGTTGCCTTTCCCGGGAAAAAAGTATATAATGACACCAGAGTCGGAAGTTTTCTGTTCTGACAGCAGAGTAAAATAGAAAATGGCAGGGAGGTACGATGCAGGGAAGAATTATCAAAGGAGTGGGAGGATTCTACTATGTGGACTCCGGAAAGGGAGAGGCTTATGAGTGCCGGGCAAAGGGAATCTTCCGGAAGGAAAAACTGAAACCTCTGGTAGGAGATTATGTGGAAATAGAAGTGCTGGATGAAAAAGAGAAGACAGGGAATGTGGTAAAGATCCTTCCAAGGAAGAACCGGCTGATCCGCCCTGCAGTGGCCAATATCGACCAGGCGCTGGTTATTTTTGCCGTGAAGGAACCCAATCCTAATTTCATGCTTCTGGACAGGTTTCTGATCACGATGGAGAGACAGGAAGTGCCGGTGGTGATCTGCCTGAATAAGGAGGACCTGGGGAAAGAGGAAGAAATAAAGGAGATCGTGGAAACTTATTCCTCCTGCGGTTATCAGGTCCTTGTTACAAGTGCAGAGAAAGAACAGGGAATCCGGGAACTGGCGCAGGCTTTGAAGGGAAAGACTACGGCAGTAGCCGGTCCCTCGGGAGCCGGAAAGTCTTCTCTCACAAACCTGCTGGCGCCTCATGTACAGATGGAAACAGGGGAGATCAGTAAAAAACTGGGACGAGGCCGGCATACTACCCGTCATTCTCAGCTGATCCCTTTAGAGGAGGATACCTATCTTATGGATACCCCGGGATTTACTTCTTTTTATGTAGAAGACATGGAGAAAGAGGAACTGCGGTATTATTTTCCGGAATTTGCCCCTTATGAGGGAACCTGCAGGTTTCAGGGCTGTACCCATACCCACGAGCCGGGATGTAAGGTGAAAGAGGCCTGGCAGGAGGGAAAGATTCATGCCCGAAGATATGAAAATTATCTGGAAATCTATAAAGAATTAGAAGAGAAAAGGAGATACTGATTTCATGGAATACCAATTATGCCCTTCAATCCTGGCAGCAGATTTCTGGCACCTGGGAGAGGAGATCAGACAGGTGGAAGAAGCCGGAGTACAATGGCTTCATATCGACATTATGGACGGACATTTTGTTCCTACGATTTCAATGGGAGTTCCTGTGATAGCTTCCATCCGGAAAGCCTCCCGGCTTTTCTTTGATGTACACATTATGGCTCAGGAGCCGACACATCTGGTAGAAGAATTTGCCGCAGCCGGAGCCGACATGATCACGGTCCATGCAGAAGCCTGTATACACCTGGACCGGACCCTGGGACTGATCCATGAGAAAGGCTGTAAAGCGGGGATCGCCTTAAATCCGTCCACACCGGTTTCAGTGCTGGAACATGTGCTGGAATTGGCAGATATGGTCCTGATCATGACTGTAAATCCCGGGTTCGGCGGTCAGAAGTATATCTCCTATTGTACGGAAAAAATCCGTCGTTTAAGAGCGATGGCGGAAGAGAAAGGAAAAGATCTCTACATCGAAGTAGATGGAGGCATCAACCGGGAAACCATCCATACTGTGCTGGAGGCGGGGGCAAATGTGATCGTTGCCGGCTCTGCCGTGTTCGGCGGCGATACCCGGGAAAATGCAAAAGCTTTGAAAGGAATTATAGAGGAATATGAAAGCAATACTGGTCTGCGGAGGTGAGATAGAGGACAGCTTTGCCCTGGCTGTTTTTGACAGAATCCGGCCGGATTGTATCATCGGGATTGACAGAGGACTGGAATTCTGTTATAAGTACAATATTGTTCCCCACTATATTCTGGGGGATTTCGACAGCATTTCTCCAGGGATCCTGTCTTATTATGAGAAGCAGGAGATACCGGTGAAGCGGTACCGGCCGGAGAAAGACGCCACGGATACCAGGATCGGCCTGGAGCTGGCGCTGAAACTGGGCAGTACAGAAATCTTTCTTCTGGGTGCTACCGGGGGCCGGCTGGATCACTATATGGCAAATCTGAAATCTTTGTTTCTTCCTATGAAACAGGGGGCGCAGGCATGGATCCTGGACAGCCAGAATGCCATTACCCTGCTGGACCGGGGAACAGAGATCCCCAAAGATCGTCAGTTTGGAAAGTATGTTTCTTTCTTCACCATGGGTGATAAGGTGGAGGGCGTGACTCTGACAGGATTCAAATATCCGCTGAAGGAATATACGCTGATGAATTCCGACGAGATCGGAGTCAGCAACGAAATCCTGGAGGAAAAAGCTCAGATTACTTTCCGGTCCGGCGTAGTTTTGATGATCATGTCGAAAGACAGAAATATACAGTAAAGAGAGGATTTTTCACTATGAAATTAGGAATCGTGGGACTTCCCAATGTGGGAAAAAGCACATTATTTAATTCACTTACAAAAGCAGGGGCAGAGTCAGCCAACTATCCTTTTTGTACCATTGACCCAAATGTGGGAATCGTGGCAGTGCCGGATGAAAGGCTGAAGCTGTTGGGCGATTTTTATCATTCTAAGAAAGTGACCCCGGCAGTGATCGAGTTTGTGGACATTGCAGGCCTGGTAAAAGGAGCTTCCAAAGGAGAAGGTCTGGGAAATCAGTTCCTGGCAAACATCCGGGAAGTAGACGCCATTGTCCATGTGGTGCGCTGCTTTGAGGACGAAAATGTGGTCCATGTAGACGGTTCCATTGATCCTATGAGAGATATTGAGACCATTAATCTGGAACTGATCTTTTCCGATCTGGAAATCCTGGAGAGAAGGATTGCAAAAACCACCAAGACTGCCAGAGTGGATAAAGATGCGGCTAAGGAACTGGAGTTTTTGAAGAAGATCAAAGCCCATCTGGAGGATGGAAAGCCGGCTTCTACCATTGAACTGGAGGATGAAGACCAGGAAGGCTATATGAAAGAATACAACCTTCTTACCTACAAACCGGTGATCTACGCTGCCAATGTATCTGAGGACGATCTGGCAGATGATGCTCAGTCCAATCCTCATGTCCGGAAGGTGAGAGAGTATGCCAAGGAGACCGGCAGCGAGGTGTTTGCTCTGTGCGCAGAGATCGAGCAGGAGATCTCCGAGCTGGAAGATGATGAGAAAAAAGAATTCCTGGAGGATCTGGGTATCAAACAGTCCGGCCTGGAAAAACTGATCGTAGCCAGCTATCGTCTGCTGGGGCTTTTAAGCTTCCTTACAGCCGGAGAGGATGAGACAAGAGCCTGGACCATCAAGGTAGGTACAAAGGCGCCTCAGGCTGCCGGAAAGATCCATTCCGATTTTGAGCGTGGATTTATCAAGGCCGAAGTGGTGAATTACCGGGATCTGCTGGAAAGCGGTTCTTATGCCGGAGCCAGAGAAAAAGGTCTGGTCCGCATGGAGGGAAAAGATTATGTGGTCCAGGATGGAGATGTGATCCTCTTCCGGTTTAATGTATAAAACCGAAGAAAATCAGAAATCCTATTTTCATCTGGACAGATACATGTTTACTTGAGGGTAAAGTTGATAGTTTTATCTGCGGCCTGTATGTGCGCAGGATTGGTTACGGAAAGATTAAGGGTGGAAAGAAAGAACTGCAGGAGTAAAAAATGACACAGATAGAACTGAAAAGAGAAATAGAAAATACAAGAGAAGACCTGAATGCAGCCATAGCGGGCAATATGACCAAGAGCAGGATCCTGGATATCAGCCGGCTTTTGGACGGACTGATTGAAGAATATATGGAAAAAAGCAGGAGTCCCAAAGGGGCCGGAGAGGATCCGGTCTCCTGTCTGGAAGGCGGCCGGACAAAGGGCTGTTGAAAGAAAATTCTCGGGAAAAGAGACTGTCGCAGAAATGCGGTGGTCTCTTTTGTATTGCGGAAAAAACATATGTTCCTCTTGCGTTTTCCCCTTTATTAGTATAGAATGGGCATATAAGTGGTAGAAAGTGGTGAAAAGTGGTTGCAAATGGGTGGCTGATGGCAGAAGCGGCCCAGGGAGACCATGGAGGGCACGAAGGGGAGAATCGTATCCTCACGAAAGAAGGTGACATTCATATGTTCATGGGAGAGTACAGTCATACGATTGACACAAAGGGGAGAATGATCATTCCTTCTAAGTTCCGGGAGGAACTGGGAGAGGAGTTCGTACTTACCAAAGGGTTGGACGGATGTCTGTCAATCTATCCCAAAGATGAATGGAAAAACTTTGAAGAAAAGCTGAAAGCTTTACCACTTAATGATAAAAATGCAAGAGCCTTCTTACGTTTCTTTGTAGCCAGTGCAACAATGTGTGAATTAGACCGGCAGGGGAGAATTCTCGTACCACAGACGCTGCGGGAATTTGCCGGTTTGAGCAAGGATGTGGTGCTGACTGGCAATCTTACAAGGATTGAAGTCTGGAGTAAGGAAAAATGGCTGGAGAACAGCAATTATGAAGATATGGATGCCATTGCACAGGGTATGCAGGATATGGGCATTGTAATCTGACGAGGCCAGGAGAGAAAAATGGAATTTAAACACCAATCCGTATTACTGGAAGAAACCATCCGGAACTTAAGGGTAAAGCCGGATGGCACTTATGTAGATGGAACACTGGGAGGCGGCGGACATTCCTATACGGTATGTCAGCAGTTATCTGCCAAGGGGAGCTTGATAGGTATAGACCAGGATGAAGCTGCGATAAAAGCTGCGGGTGACAGGCTAAAAGAATTCGGGGAGAAAGTCACGATCATCCGCAGCAACTATTGCAACATGAAAAAAGAGTTACAGAAGATGGGGATCACATCAGTAGATGGGATCATTTTAGATTTGGGGGTATCTTCCTACCAGTTGGACAACAAGGAAAGAGGCTTTACGTACAGGGAAGATGTCCCTCTTGACATGCGTATGGACCAGAGGAATCCCCGGACGGCCAGGGATATTGTGAATACTTACAGCGAGAAAGAGCTGTATCGCATTATCCGGGACTATGGGGAAGATAAATTCGCAAAAAATATCGCAAAGCATATCTGTCTGGCAAGACAGGAGAAAGCCATAGAGACTACGGGGGAACTGGCGGAGATCATCAAACACGCCATTCCCATGAAAATGAGGGCTGTGGGAGGGCATCCGGCAAAACGGACCTTCCAGGCAATCCGCATTGAACTGAATCAGGAGCTGGATGTTTTAAGAGACAGCCTTGATGAGATGATCGGCCTTTTAAACGACGGCGGAAGAATCTGTATCATTACTTTTCACTCTCTGGAAGATAGAATCGTAAAGACTATTTTCCGAAGAAATGAAAATCCATGTACCTGTCCGCCGGATTTTCCTGTATGTGTATGCGGGAAAAAATCCATGGGAAAAGTGATTACCAGAAAGCCGATCCTTCCAAGCGAAGAAGAGCTGGAAAACAACAGCCGGTCCAAAAGTGCGAAGCTGCGGGTATTTGAGCGGGTGAAAGAGTAAGGGCTAAGCGCCTGAAAGGGAGAGTTTCATGGCAAGTACAAGGAACCGAAACAAATACAACAACAGAAGAAGGCAGAGCTATACCGGTTACTATGAAGAAGGCAATGCGGTACGGCGTTTGGAAGAGGTACCTGAACAGCCAAAGAAGGAACTGAGCAGACGGGCAAAACGGAACCGGGCCAAAAGTACTACCATAAGCAGAGGCTATATTGTTTTCCTCTGTCTGGTATGTGCCCTTGCCACTGCAGCCTGTGTCCATTATATTAAGCTGACTGCCCAGGTAACCGCCCAGAGAAGTGTAGTGGCGGCCAGGGAGCTGGAGTTAAACCAGTTGAAAGAGGATAATGACGCATATTACAGCGAGGTGCTGACAAGCGTGGATCTTAATGAGATCCGTGACAAGGCTATCAACGAGCTGGGAATGCAGTATGCAACAGAGGACCAGATCCGGTACTATACACCGGGAAACAACAGCTATGTAAGACAGTACCAGGATGTGCCGGAAAATTAAGCAGGTGAAAGATTGGATAAACAGGAATCAAAGAAAAGAAAATTAACAAAGAAAATGAAACGAAAGCTGGCGGGGGTATTTGCAGTAACTCTGCTGGCTTTCGCCGGTTTACTGACAGGAATTACCGTGATCAATGCCAGAGAGGGAAACCGCTATGCCCAGCAGGTGCTTTCCCAGTCTCAGCAGCAGTATACCAATACGACGATCCCCTTCAGGAGAGGAACTATTACAGACCGGAATGGAACGGTGCTGGCAAACAGTGTAAAGGTATACAACCTGATCCTGGACTGTCAGGCGGTAAACTATAATGAAGATTACCGGGAGCCTACCATTGCGGCTCTGGAGGAGTACTTCAATATTGACAGGGAAACCATAGAGGGACTCCTGGATAATGAGGAAACCAGTTCCAGCCAGTATCAGATCCTGGAAACAGAAGTTTCCATGGATGATAAAAATGCCTTTGAAGATGCCAATACTCTGCCAGATGATGAAGAAGAAAGGAATGCTCTTTCTGAGGAAGAGAGAACCCGCAGGAGCAATATTCAGGGGATCTACTTTGAAGATGATTATAAAAGAATTTATCCCCTTGACAGTCTGGCATGTGATGTGATCGGATTTACAGATGCAGGTAATACCGCAGACTGGGGCCTGGAGGGTTATTACAATAATACGCTTAATGGCACCAACGGCCGAAAATTCGGTTATTTAAGCGATGATACGGATCAGGCCCAGACCATTGTGGAGGCAGTAGACGGAAAGAATCTTACCACCACTTTGGATGCTACGATCCAGGGTATTGTGGAAAAATATATAGAGGCGATGAATACCGCCCTTTCTGCCGGCCCCAATAATGTGGAGGGAGAGCAGAAAAAAGGAGCCGAAAATATCGGCGTTATCATCGAAGATCCCAATACAGGAGAAATCCTGGCCATGGGAAGCTCCGGAAGCTATGATCTTAATGATCCCCGGGATCTGTCAGGAATCTATACAGAAGAAAAAATAAAGGAAATGAACGACGAAGAGACAAGAGACGCCCTTTTTGATATGTGGAGAAACTTCTGCATCAGCGATGACTATGAGCCGGGATCTGTTATAAAACCGATTGTCGTAGCCAGCGCCCTGGAATTCGGAGCGGTTACAGAAAGCGATACATTTTATTGCGATGGAGGACAGCAGATCGGAGAGGATTATGTAAGATGTGCGGTTTACCCCAACGCTCATGGTGTGGAAAGCCTGGGAGAGGTTATCCAGAATTCCTGTAACGATGGTATGATGGCTATCGGAAAGAGAATGGGAGCCGCTGAATTCCTGAAGTACCAGAGCAAGTTCAATTTCGGCACCAGAACCGGTATTGATCTTCCAGGTGAGGGGACCGGTATTCTCTTCTCTGAAGAAAACATGTATGAGATGGAACTGGCTACTTCTGCTTTCGGCCAGGGCTTTACCTGTACGATGATCCAGGAGATTGCAGCTATGGCGGCAGCCATAAACGGGGGAACCTATTACCAGCCCCATCTGGTAAAAGAGATTACAGATCAGGATGGAAAGGTTCTTCAGAACATTACTCCAACTGTGATGAAAGAGCCGATATCGGAAGATGTGTCTGCAGATATCCGGGAATATATGGGGATGAGTGTGGAAAGCGGTACCAGCCGTTCTGCCAAGGTACAGGGCTATTCCATGGGCGGAAAGACAGGGACTGCAGAGAAGCTGGCAGATGATACAGAAGACAACTATCTGGTATCTTTTATTGGATTTGCTCCTCTGGATGATCCTCAGATCCTGATTTATACGGTTGTGGATACCCCTAATGTGGAGAGTCAGGCATCCAGCTCTTACGCCCAGTATCTGGCCCAGGCCATTCTGTCAGAAGTGCTGCCTTATATGAATATCCCTCAGGATGAGGAGACTACAGAAGAGACCGTTTTATGGCAGGGATTTTACGGAGTTCCGAAACTGACAGATATTATTGAAGATGGAGTCTCTAATCCCTACGGAACGGTTCTTGACCAGGGATATGGAGATGGTGACCCTCAGGAAACAGAATTAAATGATGAATATTCAGACGGTATCACAAACGAGGAGGCAGGAATCGATGAAAATGATCCATCCTACCAGGAAGATGCCTATGATACAGAAGAACTGGAAGACTTCGGACAGGAAAGTGATACCCAAGATACAGAAGACAGCGGCGACACCGCTGGCGGGTAAGAAAAGACAAGTAGAAGGCCGGCAGATCTGCGGCAGAAAATAGAGCAGATCTGCCGGCCTTTCATATTTTTTTCGGAAAACTGCATATAATAGCAGGGACAGACAGCAGGAGCGGAGCTGTATTATGAAGAAAAACAGGACTTACCACAAAAAGAAAACGGTAATTGTCTTTCTTGTCTTTTCTCTGATGCTTCTGGGACTTATGGGACGGATGTTTTATCTTATGGTGATCCGGTCGGATTATTATTCTCAGAAAGCCCAGGAACTTCATGAGAGGGAAAGGGATATTAAAGCAGCCAGGGGCAGGATCCTGGACTGTAACGGAGAGGTTCTGGCAGATAATAAAGCAGTCTGTACGATTTCTGTGATCCACAGTCAGATCACAGAGCCGGAGAAAGTCATCGCCATGCTGGTAAAAGAACTGGGAATCTCAGAAGAGACGGCCAGAAAACGAGTGGAGACAGTCTCTTCTATTGAAAGGGTCGAGACAAATGTAGAAAAAGAAGTTGGAGACAGAATCCGCAGCTATGGGCTGGCAGGGGTGAAGGTAGATGAGGATTATAAAAGAAATTATCCCTATAATGAACTGGCTTCCAAAGTCCTGGGGTTTACCGGGGGAGATAATCAGGGAATCGTGGGACTGGAAGTTATGTATGAAGAAGTCCTGAAAGGAATTGACGGGAAGATCCTGACTACTACCGATGCCAGAGGCGTAGAGTTGTCGGAACTGGGGGAGAGCCGGGTAGAGCCGGTGGCAGGGTATGACCTCCAGATCAGCCTGGATAAAAATATTCAGATGTATGCCCAGCAGGCGGCATGGAAAGTTATGCAGGAAAAGGAGGCCCAGGGGGTTTCTATTCTTCTTATGAACCCCCAGAACGGAGAAATCTATGCCAATGTAAATGTACCGGAGTATGATCTGAATGATCCTTTTACTTTGAACACAGATGTGGATACTTCCCAGATGACAGAAGAGGAATTTCAGGATGCCTGCAACCAGATGTGGAGGAATCCCACCATCAATGACACTTATGAGCCGGGCTCTACTTTTAAGATTATTACTATGGCCGCCGGACTGTCCCAGGGCGTGGTGGACCTGGATGATCAGTTTTACTGCCCAGGCTATAAGATTGTGGAAGACAGGAGGATTCACTGCCACAAAAGGACCGGACACGGAGCGGAAGATTTTGTCCATGGTGCCATGAATTCCTGCAATCCGGTATTTATCGAGGTAGGGCTTCGTCTGGGAGCTGAGAATTATTATGATTATTTTCAGAAATTCGGTCTTATGGAAAAGACCGGTATTGATCTTCCGGGAGAGGCGGGTACCATTATGCATAAAAAGGAAGATATCGGTCAGGTGGAGCTGGCGACCATTTCTTTTGGCCAGTCTTTCCAGATTACGCCTATACAGCTGGCCACCACTGTAAGTTCTATGGTAAATGGAGGAAAAAGAGTCACACCTCATTTCGGTGTCCGGGTTACGGATGACCAGGGAAACCTTATTGAAGAACCGGATTATAAGACCCAGGAGGGGATCGTTTCCTCCCAGGTATCTGAGGAGATACGGTACATTCTGGAAAAAGTGGTCTCAGAAGGCTCGGGAAAAAATGCAGCCATAGAGGGAAGGACCATAGGTGGAAAGACTGCGACTTCCCAGACTCTGCCCAGAAGCGAGAACCGGTATATTTCCTCTTTTCTGGGATTTACCCCGGCGGAAAATCCACAGGTCCTTGGAATTGTAGTGATCTATGATCCTCAGGGAGTGTATTATGGGGGCACCATTGCAGCACCGGTGATGAAGGACATTTATGAAAACATCCTGCCCTATATGGGGATTGAAGGATGAGGGAAGCCAGTCTTGAAAATCAGAAGAAAAAGCATTATACTGGGAAGAGCAAAAAATACATATAAATGAGGTGTACTATGGCAGATTTTAAAATGGTTTTACCGGTACTGCTGGCATTTGTTATCAGCGTAATCTTAGGTCCTATCATTATTCCCTATCTGAGAAAACTGAAGATGGGGCAGACAGAGCGGACAGAAGGGGTCCAGTCTCACCTGAAGAAAGCGGGAACTCCCACTATGGGAGGCATTATCTTCCTGATTTCTACGGTGGTCACTTCCCTCTTTTTTGTGAAGGACTATCCCAAGATCATTCCTGTACTTTTTCTGACGCTGGGATTTGGAGTCATCGGTTTTCTGGATGATTATCTGAAAGTGGTTCTGAAACGTTCTGACGGATTGATGCCGGGGCAGAAGATGGCCTGTCAGATCGTGGTGACAGCAGTCTTTGCTTTTTATCTGGTAAATTTTACCGATGTATCCCTGGCTATGAAGATCCCCTTCTTTCCGGAATACGAACTGAATCTGGGGATCCTGGCTATCCCTGTGCTGTTTATTGCCGTGATCGGTACTGTCAATGGAGTAAACTTTACCGACGGTCTGGACGGCCTGGCTTCTTCTGTGACCATTATGGTAGCTACCTTCTTTTCTGTAGTGGCCATTGGGACAAACAGCGGTATTGAACCTATCACCTGCGCAGTGGTAGGGGCGCTTATGGGATTTTTGCTGTTTAATGTTTATCCGGCAAAAATCTTTATGGGAGATACAGGTTCCCTGGCTCTGGGCGGATTTGTGGCAGGTACCGCTTATATGCTGCAGATGCCCCTGTTCATACTGATCGTGGGCCTGATCTATCTGGTAGAAGTCCTGTCGGTTATGATCCAGGTAACTTATTTTAAGGCTACCCACGGGAAAAGATTTTTTAAGATGGCCCCTATTCATCATCATTTTGAACTGTGCGGATGGTCCGAGACAAGAATCGTGGCTGTATTTACGGTGATTACCGCTATTTTATGCCTGATCGCCCTTATGGGGGTATAGGCAGAGAAGGAGAAAGTATCATGAATTTACACAGAGAAGATTTAAAAGGGAAAAAAGTTCTGGTTTTCGGCTCCGGGATCAGCGGGGTGGGAGCGGTAAAGCTTCTGGCCCAGGTGGGAGCCCGGATCCTTTTATATGATGGAAATGAAAATTTAAAGGAAGAAGATATACGCAGGAAGCTTCCAAAAGACTGTTCCTGCCAGATCCTTTTGGGCGGGCTTCCCGATGAGGTGATAGAGAGCCTGGATCTGGCAGTTATGAGTCCGGGAGTTCCCCAGGATATCTCCCCTGTGAAACGGCTAAAAGAGAAAGGCGTGAGGATCTGGGGAGAGGTGGAACTTGCTTACCAGATGGGAAAAGGAAAGGTTCTGGCTATTACGGGAACCAATGGAAAGACTACCACTACCGCTCTTTTGGGGGAGATCATGAAAGCGTACAGCGATTCGGTCTTTGTGGTGGGAAATATTGGCAATGCCTATACAGGCGCTGCTCTGGATACACAGGAGGACAGTTATGTTGTGGCGGAGATCAGCAGCTTTCAGTTAGAGACTATTGAGAGCTTTGCACCGAAGGTATCGGCTATTTTAAATATTACCGAGGATCATCTGAACCGCCACCATACTATGGAAGAATATATCCGGGTAAAAGAACTGATCACTGCAAATCAGACCAAGGAGGACTTCTGTATCCTGAACTATGAGGATCCGGTACTGCGCAGATTTGGAGATGAGTGCCCTGCCACAGCAGTCTTTTTCTCCAGTGAGAGAAGACTTGAACGGGGAATTTTCCTGGAGGGAGACAGAATCCTTTTACGGACCGGAGAGGAAGAGCTGGAGGTTGTAAAGACCGATGAGCTGTACCTTCTCGGAAAGCATAACTATGAGAATGTTATGGCAGCGGCGGCCATGGCCTGGTGCGCCGGCGTGCCTGTGGAGATCATCCGCAGGACGGCCATGGAATTCCGGGCGGTACCTCACAGGATCGAATTTGTGGAAGAAATTGACGGTGTGGCTTATTACAACGATTCTAAGGGGACCAATCCGGATGCGGCGATTAAGGGAATACAGGCTATGAAACGTCCCACACTGCTCATCGGAGGGGGATATGACAAAGAGTCCTCCTATGAAGAGTGGATCCGGGCTTTTGACGGGAAAGTGAGATATCTGGTTCTTATCGGCCAGACAAGAGAGAAAATTGAAAAGGCTGCTCATGAGTGCGGATTTTATAACACGATTCTGGCGGATAACCTGGAGGAAGCGGTAAAGATCTGCTCTGAAAAAGCACGGAAGGGAGATGCGGTCCTTCTCTCTCCTGCCTGCGCAAGCTGGGGACAGTTTGACAACTATGAGCAGCGGGGAGATAAATTTAAAGAATATGTCCGAAGCATGAAGAAAGAAGAAAACTGACATAAGAAAGAATGGAAAGCCATATAATTAGAGGGAACAGATACAAAAAGGCGGGATGTGTTTGGAGGGCAGGAAGAAAAAGGAGAGAGGAACAGACGGCTTTCTCATATTCCTGGTACTGCTTCTGGTAGTCTGCGGACTGATCTTTCTCTACAGCACCAGCGCCTATAACGGCAGAGTGAAGTTCCATGATTCTGCTTATTATTTTAAAAAACAATTATTTGCCACTTCCCTGGGACTTATGGGAATGTATCTGGTTTCTTTTATGGATTATCATTTTCTGGTAAAAATGGCGCCTTTTTTCTATGGGGTTTCTTTGGTACTGTCTTTGGCAGTACTGCTTTTCGGAGAGGAATATAACGGCTCTAAGAGATGGCTTTCTCTGGGGCCGTTATCTTTTCAGCCTTCGGAGTTTTCCAAAGTGGCAGTGATCCTCCTTCTTGCATGGGTGATCATCCGGGGAAAGGAAGAGAACCGGGGGATTCTTTCTATGGCAGGGAGGATGATCATTCTTCTGCCGGTAGTGGGACTGGTAGGAACCAATAATCTCAGTACGGCGGTGATCATCCTGGGAATCGGGGTGATCCTGATCTTTGTATCCAATCCCAGATATCTGCCCTTTGTAGGGATCGGCGCTGCGGGCATCGTGTTTATTGCCATATTTCTGGGAATGGCCAGTTACCGTCTGGAGCGGCTGGCGATCTGGCGAGATCCGGAAGCCTATGAGAAAGGGTTTCAGACCATCCAGGGACTGTATGCCATCGGAAGCGGCGGGATCTTTGGAAAGGGGCTGGGAAGCAGTCTCCAGAAGCTGGGGTTTGTGCCGGAAGCGCAGAATGATATGATCTTTTCTATTATCTGTGAGGAAACAGGGCTTACAGGAGCCTGCCTGGTGATCCTGCTTTTCGGCCTTCTGATCTGGCGGCTGATGGTCACGGCTACCCATGCCCCGGATCTGTGCGGAAGTCTTATCGCTGCCGGGATCATGGCCCACATGGCTATCCAGGTGATCCTGAATATTGCAGTTGTGACCAATACCATTCCCAATACAGGGATTACTCTGCCCTTTATCAGTTACGGAGGGACTTCGGTGCTGTTCCTTCTGGGAGAAATGGGGATCGCTCTGTCGGTGAGCCGCCAGATAAAAGGATGAATGGGGAGGAATCACCAAGAGAGGGGGAACTGCATAAAATAATTTCAGATAGTATTTCGGAAAGCGATGCGGGAGTGGATGGCTTGGGCAGGATCAGGATCACAGGGGGAATTTCTTTAGATGGAGAAGTAAAAATACAGGGTTCAAAAAATGCGGCACTGCCAATCATGGCGGCCGCTCTTTTAAATAGAGGAACTACGGTGCTGAAAGGCTGTCCCAGGATCGCAGATGTCTTTCTGATGGAGCAAATCCTTTGTGGTCTGGGTGCGACGACCTGCTGGCAGGGAGACACTCTGGAAATCTGCGCCAGAGAGCTGAAAAGCTGTGTGGCAGATAAAGAACTGGGAGAGAAAATGCGGTCTTCCATCGTTCTTCTGGGAAGTCTCCTGGGAAGATGGGGGGAAGGGGTGCTGCCTTTTCCCGGCGGCTGTGTCATAGGAGCCAGGCCCATTGATCTTCACCTGGAGGCTCTCAGAAAATTAGGAGCGGAGTTTAAGGAGGAGGAAGGCTGTCTCTATGGCAGGGCCAGAGGTCTTAGAGGCGGAGAGATTACTTTTCACAGATCCAGTGTAGGCGCTACCCAGAATGCAGTGCTGGGAGCAGTGTGTGCCAAAGGAACTACGGTGATCCGGGGGTGTTCCAGAGAACCGGAGGTGAGCTGGCTGTGCCGCTTTCTGAATCAGGCCGGCGGACAGATCCGGGGGATAGGCACCTCCTGTCTGGAGATCCGGGGCGTATCCGGGCTTCATGATACGGTTTTTCAGATCCCTTCTGACAGGATCGCTGCAGGGACCTATGTGTGTGCCAGTGCCATTACCAGAGGAAAAGGAATCCTGCTGGATCCGCCGGTTGGGGAAATGGGAGCCCTTCTGAAAGCCTATGAGAAAATAGGTGGACAATATATGTATAAGAGTGGTAAACTGTTTCTATGCAGCCAGAGGGCTCTCGGCCCGCTTCGATGGTTGGAAACAGGGATTTATCCCGGGTTTCCTACAGATCTGCAGTCCATATTTCTGGCAGTACTGACTTGTGCCCGGGGGGAAAGCCGGATAAGAGAAAATATATTTGAAGACCGCTTTAAAGTGGTGCCCCAGCTTCAGAAGATGGGAGCGCAGATCACCCTGGATGGACGAATGGCCAGAATCCGGGGAGGCAGGCTTTTTGGAACCTTGGTGAAAGCAGAGGAGCTTCGGGGAGGCGCCGCCCTGGTGATAGCCGGACTGGGTGCAGAGGGAGAGACCTGCGTGGAAAACCGGGAATTTATAGAGCGAGGATATGAGGACATCTCCAGAGATTTGAATGATCTCGGAGCAAGAACGCAGAAAGATTAGGGGAGATGCTTTATGAGCAGAAGAAAACTGTACAGGATCATCATAGAAGCCGTGGCAGGAATCCTTTTGATTTTTGTTCTGGTGTTTTTTCTGGGATTCCGGGTTACCGGCGTACAGGTGGAGGGCAACAGCTTTTATACCGATGACCAGATAAAAAACATGGTTCTGAATGCGCCGATTGCCAAGAACTCGATTCTGGCAGGGTTCATTGATACGGAGAAAAGTACAAAAGATGAGGCAATGATCGATAGTATCACCGTTTCCAGGGTTGACCGGAATACCCTGCTCTTGCAGGTGAAAGAAAAACAGATGATCGGATATATTGAGTTCCAGGGACAATGCGTGAATTTTGACCGCCAGGGCATCGTGCAGATCATTACGGAAGAGCCTCTGGAGAATGTACCTAAGATCGAGGGGATTGATGTGAAGGAAGCCGTCCAGGGGGAAAGACTTTCAGGGATCAATACCAGCAAACTGAATACCATTCTCAGCGTGGGGAAGATGCTGGAGAAGATGGAGGATAAGCCGGACAGGCTGGCCTTTAATGATCTCAACCAGCTGGTGATGTATTACGGAACCATTGAAGTGCGTCTGGGAGATGACGAGAATATGGATGAAAAGATTAATCGTCTGGTAGGGATCCTGCCGGAACTGGAAGGTATGTCAGGAATCCTCCATCTGGAAAACACTACAGAGGATTCAGAATCCGTGGTATTTGATGATGCCACCCAGTCAGAGGACCAAGAGACTGGCCAGGAAAGCGAGAATACACAGGAAACCCAGGAAGATACGGGAGGAGACCAGCTGGACTACAGCGACGGTTCGGATTCTGCAGATACCAGAAGTATGGAAGAATAGCAAATCGCAGACAAAGGAGGGGACCGCTCCACATCCCGGGACTGCTTTGGAATGGACAGGTTAAATTGTTATAATTTTTTTATAAAAAGTGAAATTTGCGGTTGATTAATTTTAGAAAAAAAGATATTATATATCTATATGTAATGACCAGCTAAAAGGATAGACTGATACATACCGGTTTTGCCGGAGCATAGAAAACATAGAAAATAAGAAGAAAATGTGGTAACAGTTCAGCTGCTGGCTGAGGGTTATCCAGACCATACAAGGGAGCTAAAGGAGGAAATACCGTGTTAGAGATTATGACAAATGAAGCTGAATCATCTGCAAAGATTATTGTTATCGGCGTAGGCGGAGCAGGCAATAACGCAGTAAACAGGATGGTGGAAGAAGCCATCGGCGGCGTTGAGTTTATAGGAGTTAATACAGATAAGCAGGCCCTTACTCTGTGCAAGGCGCCTACGATCATCCAGATCGGCGAGAAGCTGACCAAAGGACTGGGAGCAGGAGCTAAGCCCGAGATCGGCGAGAAAGCTGCTGAGGAGAGCATTGAGGAGATCAAACAGGCCATTCAGGGTGCCGATATGGTATTTGTTACCTGCGGTATGGGCGGCGGTACAGGTACCGGAGCCGCTCCTGTAGTTGCCGGAGTTGCCAAGGAAATGGGAATCCTGACTGTAGGCGTTGTGACAAAGCCGTTCCGTTTTGAGGCTAAGACACGTATGAGCAATGCTCTTGCAGGAATCGAAAAATTAAAAGAAAATGTAGATACACTGATCATTATTCCAAACGACCGTCTGCTGGAGATCGTAGACCGCCGTACATCTATGCCGGAAGCGCTGAAGAAAGCCGATGAGGTTCTGCAGCAGGCGGTTCAGGGCATCACAGACCTGATCAATCTGCCGGCACTGATCAATCTGGACTTTGCCGATGTTCAGACTGTCATGATCGACAAGGGCATTGCCCATATCGGTATCGGTGAAGGAAAGGGCGATGACAAGGCTATGGAAGCTGTTCAGCAGGCTGTATCCAGTCCGCTGCTGGAGACAACCATCGAGGGCGCTTCTCATGTAATCGTCAATGTATCCGGAGATATTTCCCTTATGGATGCAAACGATGCAGCAAGCTATGTTCAGAATCTTACCGGAGAAGATACCAATATCATCTTTGGTGCCCTTTATGATGATAAAGAAGCGGACTATGTACGTATCACGGTTATTGCCACCGGTCTGGATGATGAGACTGCCAGAAAGGCCAGCGTATCCAGAGATAAGAAGTCCGGAAAAGCCGAAAGAGGAGCCAAAGCTCAGGCGCCGAGACAGGCACAGCCCCAGCAGGAGCAGCCCCAGCAGTCTTATCAGATACCGACTTTCCATCAGCCGACCTTCCAGCAGCCACAGTTCAAGAGCACTGTGCAGCAGAAGGATATTCAGATTCCGGATTTCCTGAAAAACAGAAGATAAGGTTGTAAGAAATCAGGGAGCTGTCGCATTAAACAGATGTCAGGAATATTTATATTCTCGATTTTGATTAATGCGGCAGCTCCCTTTGTATTGTATCCTGATAAAGAGAAAGGAGCCTTTTATGGAACAGGGATTTACCCATTTTGATGAACAGGGAAATGCCAGAATGGTAGATGTTTCCGAAAAAGAAGTTACCAGCAGGACGGCCATTGCAAAAGGCAGTATCCTGGTAAGCAGCAAAATTATGGAAGCAGTCAGGGAGAAGCATGTGCCTAAAGGCGATGTGCTGGGAATTGCCCGAACTGCCGGCATTATGGGAGTAAAACAGACACCCTATCTGATCCCTATGTGCCATACCCTTCTTCTGGATAAATGTTCTGTGGATTTTAAACTTTTTCCAGAAGAAAACAGGATTACAGCATACTGTACGGTCCAGTGTCAGGGGAAGACAGGGGTGGAGATGGAAGCCCTTACGGGAGTTACCGCGGCCCTCCTTACAATCTATGATATGTGTAAGGCCATAGACAAGAGAATGGAGCTCACAGATATCCACTTAATAGAGAAAATCGGAGGAAAAAGCGGACATTTTATATTTTAGGAGCTGCAGGAATCACCGGCAGGAAATTTCTGCCTGAAAGGAAAGGAGAGAACGTGTATGAGAAGAGCAGCAGTGATCACATCCAGCGACAGCGGATTCAGAGGAGAACGGGAAGATGTCAGCGGACAGGTGATCTGTGAAATCTTAGAAAGGGAAGGCTATCAGGTGGTATACCAAAATCTCCTTCCCGATGAGCGAGAACTTCTGGCAGCGGAGATGGCCAGGATTGCAGATGAGGATCTGGCGGATCTGATCCTGACTACTGGAGGTACCGGATTTTCTCCGCGGGATTTTACCCCGGAAGCTACCCGGGATATCTGCCAGCGTATGGTGCCGGGAATTCCGGAAGCCATGAGAGCCTGCAGCATGCAGGTGACAAAACGGGGAATGTTAAGCCGCCAGGCTG
Organism: Candidatus Blautia pullistercoris; assembly: GCA_019114545.1. Classification (GTDB taxonomy): domain Bacteria; phylum Bacillota; class Clostridia; order Lachnospirales; family Lachnospiraceae; genus Blautia; species Blautia pullistercoris. The sequence continues at coordinate 20,533 of DXFG01000094.1, forward strand.
CAGGGATCCGGAACAGGACTCTGATCGTAAATCTCCCCGGAAGCCCCAAGGCCGTGCGGGAGTGTCTGGAATATGTGATCGGAGCCCTGGGACATGGGATTGACATTCTTCGTGGAGATGCTGGAAACTGCGGCTAAGAAAATATATAAAGGCATTTTGGACGAGTAAGTTTTATGGAACAGGATCAAGGAAAAATTTTTTTCTGCTTTAGAAAATCTCGCAAAGGTTTCATAGGCATTTCCTCACCGGTCCAGATTTTAAAGGCCTCGGCGCCCTGCCACAGAAGCATGGAGAAACCGTTGAAGGCAGTACAGCCAGCCTCTTTGGCCATGGACAGAAGTTTTGTCTCCCAGGGAGAATAGATAATATCCGCTACAGCCAGTTCCGGATAGAGAAAAGAAGGGTCCGGAAGGATACAGCCCTCTGTGTCAGGCCCCATTCCCACGGAGGTAGCGTTGACGAACAGCCGGCTTTCTCTCATGGTGGTTTTCAGAGCAGCCAGATCCCGGATATCGTGGAGGAAGATGGCGCAGGGAGTTTCTCTTTCCAGAGAAGCCGCCAGCTTTTGAATCCTGGGAAGATGAGAACTGGTGCTTCTGGCGAAAACATGGATGGTTTTCACACCGTCCAGGGCGGCCTGGGCACAGATAGCAGTGGCGGCTCCGCCGATCCCCATAAGGGTCATAGACTGACCTTCCATCTGGATGTGCTGTTCCCTTACAGAATGCATAAATCCCACACCATCGGTGTTATGGCCGATCAGCCGGCCCTCCCGGTTTTCTACTGTATTCACTGCGCCGATCAGCCGGGCGGCATCAGAAAGGTCATCCAGATATTCCAGGATCTTATTTTTGTTGGGCATGGTAAGATTAAAGCCCAGGACATGAAGGGCCTTCAGCCCCTCTACCGCTTCTTTTAAGTTTTGTTCATTTATGTCAAAAGCAAGATAGGCGCAGTCGATCCCCAGATACTGGAAACTGAAGTTATGTATCAGAGGAGAGATGCTGTGGGATACCGGACTGCCAAGAAGACAGGCCAGTCTGGTGGTACCTGTGATTGCAGACATGTAAAATACCTCCTGATCTTATAGTGGAAAGAGTTCCGGCTTTGGGAACTTTCTTATTAGTTTAGAATGATATGTCCCTGCTGTCAAGAAAGATCAGCCGGGGAGAAAGGAAAGAACTTATGAAAACAGTGAAAATCAAGGATATGGAAATCGGGACAGGCATGCCCAAGATCTGCATTCCCATTACAGGCAGGAACCGGGAAGAGATCCTTCTGGACATAGAAGAGATCCAAAGACAGAAGCCGGACCTGGCAGAATGGCGGGCAGATTGTTATGAAGAGGGAGAGAAGGAAGAAAAAGTCCTGGAAATGTTAGAGACAATAACCGACAAACTGGGACAGATTCCCCTTCTTTTCACCTTCCGTACAGCCGCAGAAGGGGGCAGTAAGGATATTTCTTTTGAGAATTATGTAAAGCTCCTTTGCAGAGTGGCAGACACCGGCCGGATCGATCTGGCAGATGTGGAGATTTTTTTCGGACAGGAAGCTTCCGGAAAGCTGATAGTCCGGCTTCAGGAAAAGGGAGTCAGGGTGGTGGCTTCCAATCATCATTTTGAAGGGACTCCCTCCAAAGAAGAGATGTTGGAGATTTTGGAGAAGATGTATAACAGCAACAGCGATATCCTGAAGATCGCAGTAATGCCAAAATCCTTTGAAGATCTTCTGGTGCTGCTGGATACAACGAAAGAAGCCTCCGGGAAATATGACCGGCCCCTGATCACCATGTCTATGGGAGAAATCGGCTTTTTAAGCAGGATCTGCGGAGAATTCACAGGATCTGCCCTGACCTTTGCGGCAGGAAGGAATGCCTCTGCGCCGGGACAGGCGGCAGCTGCAAATATGCGGGATATACTGAGTAATATCCATGAAATTTTATCTTGACATAAAACAGGTGACATAAGACGAAAAAAGAAGGAGCAGGCTGTCGAAAAGATTTTGGATCTATCCAAGCGGTTTTGACAAAATCAGCACCCCCTGACCACTATAATGAACATTGCTTATTCCAGATAAGTAAGAGAGTCATGTAGAGGTTTAGGGGGTGTTTTGTGTACTACGAATTTTACATAGATGTGTTTTTCGTAGTAAATCTTTTTATGGATTTCCTGGTTCTCTGCCTGACGAACCGGATCCTTCAGGGTACTGCCAGACCCTGGAGAGCCTTAGGGGGAGCTTTGGCGGGAGCCGCTCTGATCTCCCTGTTTTTCTGGACTGCAAAAGAGATCAATACAGAAAACATGCTGATTTTTTCCCTGGGGACCACCTTTGTGATGGTCCGGCTGGGCTGCGGCCTGAGAAAGGGAAAAGAACTGCTCACCGGCTTTTTGACCTGCTGGGGCATATCTTTTTTGCTTGGAGGAATGTTGTATACACTGCCCCTCCGGGCAGGAAAAGGAATCCTGATTTTTTTTACGATCACATTTACCGCTTATTTGATTTTAGACACAGGCATAAGACTCTTTAAATACTTAAAAGGAAAAGCTGTTTCCGTCTGCCGGGTGATCCTGGAGACAGGGGGACAGAAAATAGAATTAGAAGGACTGCTGGATACAGGAAATTGCCTGACAGACACAAATACCGGGAAGCCGGTGTGCGTGATGGAAAAAAGCAGGTTTTCCGCTATGCTGGAGAAAAAGCAGCAGGAGGCACTGGAAAGTTTCTGTGGTCTGAAGAGCACCAAAACAGAGGACCTGGGAGATCTCAATCCCAGATTTGTCCTTTATACGGCCCTGGGCTGCGAAAAGGGACTTCTCCCCGTAGTAACCGCAGACCGGCTGGTGATTTTCCGGGAGGGAAAAAAGGTAACGATCTCCCAGGCCGCCATAGGGCTTTCGGCTGCCCCGCTGTCTCCTTACAGAAAATTCGAGATGATTATCAGTCCCAAGATTCTGGACAGTTAGTTAAGGAGGAGTTTTGTGAATATGGATGTTTGTATGAAAAAAGGATTTCAGTTTTCGAGATTTACAGGATTTTTGCTGCCTGCAGGGAATGAGCTCCATTACATCGGAGGAGCGGAGGTTTTGCCGGCACCTTTGTCTCCGGAAGAGGAAAGCGCTCAGATCGAGAGGCTCCAGAACCAGGAAGATCAGGAAGCCAGATCTTCCCTGATCGAGCACAACCTTCGTTTGGTGGTCTATATTGCCAAGAAATTTGATAATACAGGAGTGGGGGTAGAGGACCTGATCTCCATCGGGACCATAGGACTGATCAAAGCGATCAATACCTTTAATCCGGTGAAGAAGATCAAGCTGGCTACCTATGCCTCCCGCTGTATTGAAAATGAGATCCTCATGTATCTGAGAAGGAACAGCAAAACCAAGCTGGAGGTTTCTATTGACGAGCCTCTGAATGTGGACTGGGACGGAAACGAGCTGCTTCTTTCAGATATTCTGGGTACAGATGAAGACGTGATCTACAAAGACATTGAAAATGAGGTGGAAAGGAATCTGCTGGGAAAAGCCATTGGAAAGCTGAGTAAGCGGGAGCAGACGATAGTCCGTCTTCGGTTTGGCATTAATATGCCTGACGGGAGAGAAAAGACCCAGAAAGAGGTGGCAGATCTGCTGGGCATCTCTCAGTCTTATATCTCACGGCTGGAGAAACGGATCATGAAAAGACTGAAAAAAGAGATTGTAAGGTATGAGTAAAAACAGGATGTAAAATATAAGGCCCGTCAGGAGATGTATGAAAATGCAGTCCTGACGGGTTTTTCTGTGAATAATCCGCCCCGGTACTTGACAAAGGCGAGAATCAGATGTATTATGATGATATCAAAATGATATCAAATTAATCTGCTTTATCTGATGAGACTCAGGACCAGGTCTCACAAAAAAGGAGGGTATTGTATGGGGAATCAAGGTAAAATTCAGGAAGAGAAAGAATTGAAGGCAATGTCCGGATATCTGATGTTATTTGTAGGACTTCTGGGACTGATCCTGGGAGGCGGTCTGCTGTTCTATGGAATTATGAGACTTTCTGCCACAGGAGGAGATGCAGGAGGCTGGCTGATCCTGGCAGGGTTGGTTCTGCTTCTGATTTTCTTCATCCTGCTGTGCGGGCTGAAGGTGATCAATCCGAATGAAGCCCTTGTACTGGCACTGTTCGGAAACTATTATGGAACACTGAAAAAAGACGGATTCTATTGGGTAAATCCTTTTGTATCACCTATTAATCCTACGGTGAAGGATATACCGGCCAGTACGGGAAGAGCGAAAAAAGTATCTCTAAAGACCAGAACACTGAACAATGAAAAACAAAAGGTAAACGATGCTATGGGCAATCCGGTGGAGATTGCCGCTGTGGTAATCTGGCAGGTGGTAGATCCTACCAGAGCCGTGCTGAATGTAGAGAATTTTAATGATTATCTGTCTATTCAGTGCGATTCTATAATACGGAATACTACAAGAGTATATCCCTATGATGCTGCGGAGGGAGGAGACGAGAAGTCTCTGAGAGGCAGCAGTCAGGAGATTGCGGATATCATGCAGGCAGAACTTCAGGAAAAAGTAGAAAACGCGGGAATCGAGATTCTGGATGTCCGTATCACCCATCTGGCCTATGCTCCGGAGATTGCTTCAGCAATGCTTCAGCGCCAGCAGGCGGCAGCCATCATAGACGCCCGGCAGAAGATCGTGGAAGGCGCTGTGGGAATGGTGGAGATGGCCCTTGACAAGCTGAATGAAAATAATATCGTGGAATTAGACGAAGAGAGAAAAGCAGCCATGGTCAGCAATCTTCTGGTAGTGCTCTGCGGCAACAAAGATGCACAGCCTATTGTGAACAGCGGAAGTCTGTACTGATGATGGGAAAGAAGAATGAAAAGGCCGGACTAAGGGGAAAGGGTGTTTACGGAAAATCATAAGAAGGTGGTGACACATTCTGGAACAGGAAAAAAAGGGAAAAGATAAAGCAAAAAAGCAGGTGCCTCTGCGGCTGTCTGTATCTCTGTGGAACGAGATCGCTCAATGGGCAGAAGATGATTTCCGATCCATGAACGGACAGATCGAGTATCTGCTGACAGAATGTGTAAAATATAGAAAGAAGCACAGGAAAAAAGAAGAAGAGTAA
>DXFG01000095.1 GCA_019114545.1 Candidatus Blautia pullistercoris
TGCAGACTGGCTTACCGGCTATTCCGAGATCAAAGATGCAACTTATGTCCGGGGATTCCTGGGGCGTATGCTTTTCCCGGGAGAAGACGGAGTTAAGAAAGTCCGTGTTCTTTCCGGTGGAGAAAAAGTACGGTGCCTGCTTTCCAAAATGATGATTTCCGGTGCCAATGTATTGATCTTTGACGAGCCTACCAACCATCTGGATATGGAGTCTATCACCGCTCTGAATAATGGTATGATCAAATTCCCGGGTGTGATTCTTTTTGCTTCCCACGATCATCAGATCGTTCAGACAACCGCCAACCGTATCATGGAAATCCTTCCAAACGGTTCTATGATCGACAAGATCACAACTTACGACGAATACCTGGCCAATGATGAAATGGCGAGAAAACGGACAGTCTACACCATGACCCAGGAAGATAATTAAAATAGAGGAACCTGTTTTACAAAACCGCTGTACGAGGCTTCTTGCCGGATACAGCGGTTTTCTTTCTGCAATGCTTCAAAAAGCAAACCGCTTTTTAAATTGTTTTTTCTCCTGAAATCTGGGGTTCGGGCTGGATTTTCATATCCCGGTATTCTTTTGGAGAAATCCCGTATTCTTTTTTAAAAGCCCGGTAAAAACTGGAGTAATCCTTAAACCCGAACATCAGATACGCCTTTGTAATGCTGATATTGCTTAGTATAGCGTCCTGGCAGGCAGCCAGCCGCTTCTTCATAATATACTGATGAATGGAGATTCCTGTATTTTCTTTAAAGATATGGGCAATATGATATTTGCTGGCATAAAATTTTCCAGCAAGATGTTCCAAGGATAAATCCTGGTCCAACTGGGTATCTATATACTGAATAATATTTTCATAAAGATTCTGGTCTTCCTTCAGTTTCCTTGGATGGTTTTTCTCGTATGCCATCCGGCTCAGATGAAGAAAAAGGTCACAGATGCCAATGAAGATTTTTTCCTCTTTTCCGAAACGTTCCCAGTGGATTTCCTCGATCAGATGAAAGATCCTGGACTGAATGCTGCTGAAAGCAACCGCATCATTATGAAAAACATACTGCCCCTTATCTGTGGCAAGGCGGATAATGTAGAAATAGTCTTCCGACATCTGCCGGATCCTTTCATAATAATCCATGCTGATCCAGAAAACAAACCGGCTGTAAGGCTTTTCCGAATCACGGATCACTGCTTTATGATGGATCCCCGGAGGGATCACGACTACATCTCCCTCTTTCAGGTCATAGAGCTGCTTTTCAATAAGATAAGAGACTGTTCCTTCCAGAAAAAAATAAAATTCATAATAATCATGAGTATGACTGTCCACATTCGCCATATGGCTGTCGCTGTAATAATAAAGTTCATAGTCTTTCGAGAGCATATACTGCCTGGTCAAAAACTGGGTTTTCAGGTTTTTTTTCATAATTTTTCTTTTCTCCACCAGAATTTATATAGATATCTGTACTTATTTTAATACAGAACCGCAACTTATGCAATGTATACACCAAAGTTATCAATTGGTTTTTTTTCCCTTGTCCATTATAATAAAGACATAAATTGAAAGAGAGGTATTTATTATGGAAATGACAATGCGCTGGTACGGCAAAGACCACGACACTGTAACTCTGGAACAGATTCGTCAGAGCTGTTATGTAAAGGGGATCATCACAACTCTGTATGACAAAATGCCTGGGGAAGTATGGACTCTGGACGAGATCATGGCAATGAAGAAGGAAGTAGAAGACGCCGGTCTTCATCTTGCAGGTATCGAAAGTGTAAACGTAAGCGATGCTATCAAAACAGGAGCTCCGGAACGTGACAAAGACATCGAAGCTTACATCGAGACACTGGAAAACCTGGGCAAAGCAGACATCCATATGGTTTGCTACAACTTCATGCCTGTATTCGACTGGACAAGAACCGAGCTGGAACGTAAGAGAGACGACGGTTCTACAGTTCTTGCCTACAATCAGGACACCATCGACAGCATGGATCCGGAAAAAATGTTCGACAGCATCAAAAATGACATGAACGGTACTGTAATGCCAGGCTGGGAACCGGAACGTATGGAGAAAGTAAAAGAACTTTTCGCTCTGTATAAAGACATTGATGAAGAAAAACTTTTTGACAATCTGGTATACTTCCTGAAAGCCATTATGCCGGTATGTGACAAATATGACATCAACATGGCTATCCATCCAGACGATCCTTCCTGGAGTGTATTCGGACTGCCCCGTATCATTTCCACTCAGGAAAAACTGAAAAGAATGATGGACGCTGTTCCAAACAAACACAACGGCGTAACCTTCTGCATGGGCTCCTACGGAACCAACTTGAACAATGACCTGATCGAGACTATTAAAATGCTGAAAGGAAGAATCCACTTTGCCCATGTAAGAAATCTTCGTTTCAACGACGGCATGAGAGATTTCGAGGAAAGCGCCCACTTAAGCGCTGACGGAACCTTTGATATGTACGCAGTAGTAAAAGCTCTTTATGAATCCGGATTTGAAGGTCCGATCCGTCCTGACCACGGGCGTATGATCTGGGGCGAAAAGGCAATGCCAGGATATGGACTTTATGACCGTGCCCTTGGTGCCGCTTATATCTGCGGACTTTGGGAAGCAGTGGAGAAACAGGCAAAAGAAACAAAATAAAAAGAAAGGATCGTGTGTAGATTATGAAACTGACTTTAGAAGGTCTGAAAAACACAAAAGACTGGGAAGCAGCCGGTATCGCTCTTCCATCTTATGATGTTGCAAAAGTAGCTGAAAACACAAAGAAAGCTCCTGTATGGGTTCATTTCGGAGCAGGAAACATCTTCCGTATCTTCATCGGCGGTCTGGCTGATACACTGATTTCTAACGGTGCAGCTGACAAAGGTATCACCTGTGTGGAAACTTTCGACTTCGACGTAGTAGATAAAATCTACGTGCCTTACGACAATCTGGTATTAGCTGTTACTTTAAAGGCTGATGGCTCCACAGACAAGAAGGTTCTGGGATCTCTTACAGAGGCCATCAAAGCTCAGTCCAATGTTCCGGAATACTGGAACCGTCTGAAAGAAATCTTTGTTGATCCGGGTCTTCAGATGATCTCTTTCACCATCACAGAAAAAGGCTATGCTTTAAAAGGCGCTGACGGAAATTACTTCCCATTTATTCAGGCCGACATCGACAACGGTCCGGAGAAACCGGGCGCTGCTATGGCAGTTGTATGCGCTCTGCTCTTTGAGCGTTACAAAGCCGGAAAATATCCTCTGGCAGTGGTTTCCATGGATAACTGCTCTCATAACGGTGAAAAACTCCAGAATTCTATCACCACTATGGCAAAAGAATGGCTGGCAAAAGGATTTGTGGATCAGGGATTCGTGGACTATATTTCTGATGAGAAACAGGTTTCTTTCCCATGGTCCATGATCGACAAGATCACACCAAGACCTGCAGATTCCGTATGTGCAGATCTGGAGAAAGCCGGAGTGGAAGACATTGCTCCTGTTATCACCTCCAAGAGAACCTATATCGCTCCTTTTGTAAATGCAGAAGGACCTCAGTATCTGGTTATCGAGGACAAGTTCCCCAACGGAAGACCCGCCCTTGAAAAAGCCGGCGTATATATGACGGACAGAGACACGGTTAATAAAGTAGAGAGAATGAAGGTTACCACCTGTCTGAATCCTCTCCACACAGCTTTGGCTGTATACGGCTGTGTACTGGGTTACACACTGATCGCTGATGAGATGAAAGATTCTCAGTTAAATAAACTGGTTCATGAGATCGGTCCCGTAGAAGGCATGCCTGTGGTTACAGATCCCGGTATTCTCTCTCCTGCTGATTTCGTTGATGAAGTTATCAACGTGAGAATCCCGAATCCGTTTATGCCGGATACCCCACAGCGTATCGCAACAGATACCTCACAGAAAGTAGGTATCCGCTATGGCGAAACTATCAAATCTTACGTGGAGAAATATGGCGATGCTAAGAAGCTGACAGCCATTCCTCTGGCTATTGCAGGATGGTGCAGATATCTCCTGGGCGTAAATGACGAAGGCGAGAAATTCGAACTTTCCGCTGACCCAATGCTTCCTGAACTGTCTAAAGTACTGGAAGGCATTGAGGTAGGCAAACCGGAAACTTACACCGGACAGTTAAAGTCTATTCTTTCCAACGCCAACATCTTTGGAATCGACCTGTATCAGGCAGGTATCGGCGATAAGATCGAGGAAATGTTCAAAGAAGAGATTGCCGGACCTGGCGCCGTAAGAGCTACTTTGAAAAAATACATGGATTAATCATTACTCCTAAAAGAAAAAGAGGAGGCTGCCGTAAAATGCGACAGCCTCCTCTTTTTACGAAAAATCTTTTATTACATTTGTGCAGCTCTGTCTGCCTGCTGATATCGTTCCGCCCGGCGGAGTACTGCCCGGATCCGGGCCATCATCTCTACTTTTCCCATAGTCCTGGACAAATAATCATCGGCCCCATGGTCAAAACACCGTGCTTTTCTGGATCCATCATTTGTATCTGATACCATGATCACGGGAATCTGAACATATTCAAAAGAATCTCTCAGGATATCCAGGATATCCAGGCCCTTTTCCCCGGGCAGATCATAGTCCAGAAGGATCAGTTCCGGACGGTGCTGCTTTAAAACTTCCAGCAGTTCTTTCCCTGACGGGATCGCCTCTGATGTATAGCCGCAGGATTCCAGTGTATACATCAGGATTTTTCGGAATTCCCCCTTCGGTTCAATACAGTAAACCACAGCTTTCCACTCCTATTTCTTCCTTACTTCTTTACCTTCTCATGTTCTCCTGTGATAGAGTAGATCACCCAGTCTGCAATATTTTCCGCATGATCTCCTATCCTTTCGTAGTATTTTGCAATTATGACCAGATCAATGGCGGAACCGTCCTTTCCAGGTTTTTTGGACAGCTCTCTTTTTATTTCCAGGAACAGGCTGTCGACTCTGTCGTCTCTGGCCATCGTTTGTCTGGCCAGATCCAGGTCTTCTCTCAAAAAAGCCTTCATACTGTCCTTCAGCATATGGACGGTTTCCTCTGCCATCTCTTTTAAAGGAATCTGGCTGTCTGACAGATCTGTCTCTCCTGTAAGGATCATTTCACCGATATCTCCTGCCTGTATTCCTATTCTCTCCATGTCCGTCACAATCTTCAAGGCAGAGGATATCTTACGCAGATCTGAGGCCACCGGCTGCTGGAGAAGAAGAAGCTTCATACACTTTTCTTCTATTTCTCTTTCCATGTGGCATATCTTGTCACACAGTTCTGAAACCTCCCAGGTCAGACTCTGCCGGCTTCCTTTCAGAGCCCTGATAGTTATTTCAATGCTCTTCTGGCAGGCATTTCCCATACTGATCAACTGTTTATTCAGATCTTCTAATTGCTTTTCATAATACTCTCTCATGTCTATCATTTTAAAGCTTTACTGTAAAGAAAAAAATCATGTTTTTGTAAATTTTCCGAAAACATTCTACATTTAAGATTATTCCCCCAGAGCCGGATCCTTTATACCATTTGCCTCAAAAGCTTTTCGTCTGTCGATACAGGTACCGCATACCCCACAGGGACGTTCTTTACCCTCATAGCAGCTCCAGGTAAACTGATATGGAACTTTCAGTTCCAGCCCCCTTGCCACGATCTGACCCTTATTTTGGTTGATAAAAGGCGCCTCTATACGAAGAGCTTTTCCGCTGCCTTCCCAGACCGCCTGATTCATGCTCTCATAAAAGGCCTGGCTGCAATCCGGATAGGCGTTTCCTGCCGCATCATCCATGTGAGCCCCATAGTAGATCACCTGGCAGTCCAGAGACAGAGCAAGACTGGCAGCACAGGACAAAAAAAGGCCGTTCCGGAAAGGCACATAAGTAGATACCGGTGCTCCCCCTGTCTGCGCCAGCTGTTCCCCATAAGAAGCCTCTGGAATTTCCTCCTGAGAATGAGTAAGGAGAGAACAGTTACTATAAGCAAAAATGGATGTCAGATCTATTTCCATTCCTTTTATCCCATAGTATTCCAGTATATTCCTGGCAGCTTCTACCTCCTTTTCATGCTTCTGTCCGTAAAAAACGGAAAGAGGAATTACGTTTTCCTTCCCATATTTTTCTATAGCAAGAGCCAGGCAGGTAGTGCTGTCAATGCCTCCGCTGAATAAAACCATTGCCTTTTCTCCCATTTTCCCACCTCCTATCGGTTATCGACTTTTTCCGGGTACAGATCGTGATGGGTCAGCCGCTCAAAAGCTACTTTTTCCCAGACAGTATCTTTTTTCCCGTAGTTGCAGTAAGGATCGATGGAAATGCCTCCTCTGGGGGTAAATTTTCCCCATACTTCGATATATTTAGGATCCATCAGCCGGATCAGGTCCTTCATAATAATATTTACACAGTCTTCGTGAAAATCTCCGTGATTTCTAAAGCTGAAAAGATACAGCTTCAGAGACTTGCTCTCTACCATCCGCTCACCGGGCACATAAGATATATATATGGCGGCAAAATCCGGCTGTCCCGTCATAGGGCAGAGGCTGGTAAACTCCGGACAGTTAAATTTTACAAAATAATCATTCTCCGGATGCTTATTTGGAAAAGTTTCCAGCACTTCCGGGGCATAGTCAGATGGATAAGAAACTTTCTTATTTCCAAGGAGGGATACTCCCTCCAGCTCTTTCTCTGTTCTTCCACTCATTTTTCTTCACTCCTTAAATTCATAGCCATTCATAGTTTTTCCGGCCGGAGAATGCTCCCCGGCCGGATTATCAGTGCTCTGTGCTTCGTTTCCCTGTTATTCCTGCTGTTCTTCCCGGATAGATTCCCTTTTCCAGGGCTTTCACCAGGATCACTCCCACAATGGAAGGGATCATCTGTCCTATACAGAGATTTACCGCCATCAGCGGATAGGGCATGGAAAGGAAATAAGACAGATAGGTAGCTACTCCCAGACCAGGTACCAATATGATCGGAACTGCGATCAGAACCCGGCTCCAGTTTTTCCTGCGGATCAGTACAATACAGGCAGCGGCAAGAATTCCCACGATGCAGCCGCCCGCCATGTCCACAATGCCGAATCCGCCGAAGAGCATATTCGATATAAAATTGGCGAGACCAAGGGGTAAAACCAGGAACGGAAACAGATAGGCAAGAGCATACAGGGCCGTGGCAATACGGATCTGATATGCCCCGAAAGAAAAGCTTTGGGTAAAATAGAGAATAACAATATACATTGCCATTACCATTGCAGAAAAAGTCATCTTCTGCACCCGGCTCATTTTTGCAAGATTATCCATATTCGTTCACCTCCAAACAGAAAAAACGGAGCTGTCTCTGTAAGGAAACTGCTGCATGCCACAGTTCCTTAAATGTGACAGTTCCGTGTCAACAACGTTACATTCTTCATGTTGTCCCTAGTTTTGTTTAATGACAGGATGGTCTCGAACTGTCAATTCCATATCTGGAAGTAACTTTTGTCTGTGTCTCAGACGAAAAAATATTATACCGGATTTTTCTGTCCGTTTCAAGTCTTTTGTAGATCCTTATTTCAGAAACAGATAGATCACATCTGCACACAGCAGAATGGCCAGAATTGCAGACACCGCCTGAATGACTCTCTCCGGCATTTTTCTGACTCCTTTTTCGAAAAGAGGCTGGAGGATATAGAGAAAAATCATTCCTCCGATTCCAAAGCGTATGCTGGGGTTAAGGGCCACTCTTCCCTGGAAGTTAAAAGCAAATCTGGTGTAATCCCACATCCATTCCCCTCTTGTAGCTTCCATGATGTAGCTGGCCGCCAGCTCTACTACTGTAGTAATCACCACAATTCCCAGGAAAACCAGGATTGGGGTAATATTCAGTTTCCATACTCTGATTTTTTTCTTCATGAGCCAGCTCAGAGAAAAAATCAGGATCAGCGCCCCGAAACCATAAATAACACAGTATGGGCCGAAAAGTACGCCTCTGTTGGAAAATCCCCATCTGTAAACTACTACCTCTAAAAATACTTCATAGCACCAGCCGATAATAGAATAAAACATAAAGTATAAAAAATATTCCTGTAACTTTTTCACTCTTTTTCTCCTTACTGCAGATCCTCTCTGGTAATTTCTATAGACGGATAGTGAGACAGTTCCGTCAAATCAGTATCTAAAGGTACACTGTAAACCATATATGCCCCTCCTGTACCATTTTCTTTCCTATATCTCGTAAATTAACTTCAGCAAAGCAATGTTTTAAGCACTTATTCTAAAAGCCTCCCCTCCCGATAAGACCATTCCAAATAGCTGGGATTTTGATAATACAAATCCGTACTGAAATCAGAAATTTCATCACTGATAAAAGAAGTAAAAATTTTTATCAATTCCTGAACTTCTTCTCCCGGTTTTGCACAGTCTTCTATCATAATACTATATAAACGTCCTATATCCAGAAAACTTGGAATCGAATATTTACTATCCGATATCGTGTCAAAATTTCCTGTCGAAATTTTATAACGGTCTATAATTTCATCACTGACCTGTTCAAAAGAAAGACAGTGGTTTACTTCTGCATCATACAGTTCTTTCTTCACACCTTCTTCGCCCATAGCACGGACGATGACTCCTCTTTTATTTCTGGTCTTTCTTGCCGTAAATTCTATGAGAGCACACACGTAAAAAAGTCATTTTTTTCTTTTTCTGTCATAGATTATTTCACTCCTCTCAAAAGACAAACAATTTAAAGCTGATAAAGTGTGAAAACTGATCTGATGTGTGGGATATTTAAACTCTGCTAAAACCCAAAATTGCTTTCTTGTAATCCTTCCTGCCAAAAAGTCATTTACATAGTTCCAAACAGTGTCATTAGCCATTGGTCCCTCTACAATATCATAAGAATGTATTTTCCCACTTCTACATTCTGCTATAAAATCCCCAAGAAAAATCTTTTGTGTATCTTGTCTTACGAATTTCTGGAAATTCTACAACTTCTTTACTGGCATGATACAAAATCATAATGAAGCTTCACTCCTTCTTCATTTTCACCGCACCACAGCCTGACCTCCAAATACTGCCAATATACCTAACACCACGCTCAAGCTCACATACAGCAGCGCCGTTACTGTATTGCCTCCCTTGAGCAAATCTCCTGTTTCCAGAGCAAAGGAAGAAAACGTGGTAAACCCTCCGCATATTCCAACCTTCAAAAACAGCACTGCTCTGGGATTCAGGGCATTATTCTTCAAGGCCAGCCCGGCGATCAGTCCAATAACAAAGGAGCCCAGTATGTTTATGGCAAAGGTTTTCACAGGGAAAGCCAGGTTCTCATTTACAGGGATCAGCCCGATAAGATAGCGGCAGACTGCCCCGATAAACCCACCGGCGCCTACTACAATACATTCGATCATCTTTTTCTCCTCCCTCAGGTTTATTTCTATCTCCGATTCTATCATGAAAACTTAGAAATGTCACTTCTTCCCGGTGCTGAATTTCTATATTCCTCATCTGCCCATCAGCTTCATAAGACTGACTGAAAAAAGAAGCTGCCTCATGAAAACATGCCGGGAATACTCCCGTTTTCTGTTTCATGAAGCAGCTCCTCTGCCGCCAGTCTTTCCTTACCTGACAGGAAAGTACTTCTCCAGACTGGTATCTGTAACATATTTATTTTTGATCCTTTTCAAAAGCTCCATATGGGGCTGGTCCAGATGGGTTTTCTGCTGTTTTTCCGTGGCCCATTTTTCTATCAAAAGAACTTGATCCTCTTTTGCAGCGGAACAATAGTATTCATACGTAAGGCATCCATCTTCCCGGCGAATTTCATCCAGCACTCCGCTTTGCTGTACCTCCCGGATAAAGTTTTCTCTGTATCCGGATTTTACTGTATATTCAACGCAGAGCATAAATTCTTCCACATATACCACTCCTTTTCATTTTTATAGCCCCCCTCTCTTTTCCAGGATGCACAAAATGCTTCTTTTTCTTCCAGAAGTCTGTTTTCTTCAGGCCGAACAACTGATCATCTTGAAAAATCAGGGGTTCCTGCCATATCATAAGGCGTTACCTGGTATACATAGTAGTTCAGCCAGTTTGTATACAGGTTGTTGGCATGCGCTCTCCACAAAAGCAGGGGCTTATTTTCCGGGTTATTATCCGGATAATAATTCTTTGGCATATCAATGGGCAGGCCCTTGCCCAGATCTCTTTTGTATTCCTGATCCAGAGTCACCCGGTCGTATTCCGGATGTCCCATGACAAAGATCTGACGGCCTTCCTGGGCCATGGCCAGGAACACCCCTGCCTCCTCAGATTCTGCCAGAACCGTCAGATCCTTGCAGTTGTGGATATCTTCTGCCGGCACTTCTGTATGGCGGGAATGAGGTGCCAGAAATACATCATCAAATCCCCTTACCAGGGGGATCTTCCGGTTCATGACTTTATGCGGAAACAGACCAAAAACTTTATGATCCATCATCCTTTTTTTCAATCCATAGTGATAGTACAGACCTGCCTGGGCCGCCCAGCAAAGATATATGGTAGAGGTGACATTCTCTTTTGTCCACTCCATGATCTCTTTCATTTCTTCCCAGTAATCTACTTCCTCAAACTCCATCTGCTCCACCGGGGCTCCGGTGATGATCATTCCATCGTACTTCTGCTCTTTCACTTCATCAAAAGTCTGGTAGAACTTATTCAGATGGCTGGTGGCTGTATTTTTGGAAGTGTGGCTTTTTACCATCATAAAAGAAACATCCACCTGCAGAGGGGTGTTGGAAAGAGAACGAAGGAGCTGCAGCTCCGTCTCCTCTTTTAAAGGCATCAGATTCAGAATGAGAATCTGTATGGGACGGATGTCCTGATGTACCGCCCTGTTTTCGTCCATTACGAATATATTTTCTTTTTCCAGGATCTCCTTTACCGGAAGATCGCTTTGTATTTTAATCGGCATCTTTTCTCCTCACCTTTCCTATATCCTTACGGAATATTCATATTTTTTCTATTTTACAACCAACAAGATATTATCGCAAGCCCCTGTCTCCCTTCTGCTTCTGTGTCACTGCAATTTGGCCCCACCATTGGGAAATCCCCGCTGAACAGTTACCTTACATCAGAGGGGCAAAGGGCCGCAGGATCTTTCCCAGGACTCTGGTGCTTAATTTTAGCTTTTTATAATCAGAGACCTGGATCTTGATACATTTTTCCAGGGTCTCCTGAAAATCTCTTTTAATATACGGGATCTGAGAATTCCGGTACATAAAAAGTCCGCATTCAAAATGATGATAAAAACTCCGGTAATCCAGGTTTATGGTTCCCACTGTGGCTTTCTCATCATCAGATACAAAAACTTTGGCATGGACAAAGCCCGGTTCGTATTCATAGATCTCCACTCCCGCTTCCAGAAGCTCATTATAATAAGTCTTGGCCAGAGAAAAGGCCGTCTTTTTATCGGGAATATGAGGCATGATGATCCGGACCTCCACCCCTCGCTTGGCAGCGTAGATCAAAGTCATGAGAAATTCATGATCCAGGATGAGATACGGCGTCATAATATGTACATAATTCTTTGCCGTATTCAGGATATCCATGTATACCTGTTTTCCCACTCTCTCGCTTCCATAAGGACTGGATCCGTATGGGATCACATACCCGTCATTGGCCATAGAAAATTCCCCCGGCGTTCTGTACCGCTGATAATCTTCCGGTCTTTTTTCCGAAACATTCCACATTTCCAGGAACATGTAGGTAAAGCTTTCCACAGCTTTCCCTTTGATCATCACCGCCGTATCCTTCCAGTGGCCGAACCGGAGCTTTCTGTTAATATATTCATCTGCCAGGTTCGTTCCTCCGGTAAAGGCGGTTTTTCCGTCGATAACCAGTATCTTTCTGTGGTCTCTGTTATTATAGTGGGTGGAAAACACCGGTTTGATAGGAGCGAACATTTTGCAGGCGATCCCTTCTTTTTCCAGGATCTCAGGATAAAAGTAGGGAAGAAGGGACAAAACACAGGTTCCGTCATACATTACCCGGACTTCTACCCCTTCCTTCGCCTTTGCCTTCAGGATATCCAGGATGCTCTCCCACATTTCTCCTTCCGCAACGATAAAGAATTCCAGAAAAATAAAACTCTCTGCCTTTTTCAGCTCAGACAGGATATCTTTGTACTGATAGTCTCCCAGGGAATAATATTTTACGGAGGTATGGTCGTAAACAGGAGCGTCTGCATACTCCGACAGATAATCTGCCAGATGGGCAGTCTGAGGATCTGTACTCCGGAGCCTTTTTTTGACCTCTGGGTTCTGTATCACGTATTTCCCTGTTTCTTCTGCCAGATCCGTCAGCCTTTTATAAATCAGCCTGGTGCCTGGCTGCAGAGTGAAGTACAGATAAAGAAGGGCTCCCACTACAGGCAGCACAATGATGGGAAGCATCCATACAAGCTTAAAATCAGGGATTCCCCTGGCATTATATAAGTAGATCACCACACTGGCGCTGATAATAAGGAAAAAACCGTACAGCGCAAAACTGTAGTCGCTGAGAAATATAAATCCTCCTAAAAGCAGGGCAAACTGGATAAGAAAGGCTGCCGCCACCACCAGAGTCCTGCCATAAATGATTTTCCTCACCTTTTTCAGGCCTTCCTCTTTGATTTCATTTTTCTGCATCTGTCTCCCGTCCTTTATAGAAAAGGGGAATTTCCCCTCTGAATTTATGTGTCCTGCTGTCGGTTTCTTTTTTGTTCTTTTTACTGTTCCTCTTCTGCCATATGGAGAAAATCTTCTTCTGACAAGATGGGGATCTCCAGTTCCCTGGCCTTTTTGTTTTTGGAAGAGTTAGACGTCACATCATTATTGATAAGATAATCGGTCTTGGAAGTAACGCTTCCCGTCACCTTTCCTCCCCGCTGTTCAATATATTCCTTCAGTTGGGCCCGGTTTGCAAAGTGCTCCACACTGCCGGTGATCACAAACTGTTTTCCTTCCAGAGTAAGACGATTTTCCTGTTTTACCGCTTCCAGCTCCAGGTGAGACAGCAGATGACGAAGTTTTCTCATATTCTCCTCATCAGCAAAATATGCCGTATAAGACTGAGCGATTACCGGGCCGATGCCTTCTATACTGCTGATTTCTTCTCCTGTAGCATGGATCATTTTTTCCATATCATAGTCAAATTCTTTGCAGATCACTTTTGCGTTCGCCAGACCGATATTTGCGATCCCCAGACTGTAGAGAAGGCGGGGAAGGGTGGTGTGTCTCGCCCGTTCCAGACTGGCCATCAGGTTGTCAAAGGATTTTTCTCCAAAGCCGTCCATATTCACGATCTCTTCCCGATACCTGCCGATCTCAAAGATATCTCCGAAGTCTTTGATAAAGCCTTTAAGGATGAATTTTTCCAGCGTAACCTCGGACAGCCCGTCGATATTCATGGCATCCCGGCTGACAAAAAGAGTAAAGGATTTGATCTTTTTCGCCTGGCAGTCAGGGTTCATACAATACAGAGATTCCACTTCATTTGTTTTAAGCACTCTGGCTTCCTTCCCGCATACCGGACAGGTATCCGGTATTTCCAGATTTCCGCTGCGGGTAAGATTTTCTGCGATCTGAGGAATGATCATATTGGCTTTATAAACCTGGATCTTATCTCCAATGCCAAGCTGAAGTTCTTTCATGATACTGATGTTATGAACACTGGCCCGGCTGACCGTGGTTCCCTCCAGCTCTACCGGCTCAAAAATAGCCACAGGATTGATCAGTCCGGTTCTTGAGGGACTCCACTCGATTTCTTTCAGCGTGGTCTCCCGCACTTCATCCTTCCATTTAAAGGCATAAGAATTTCTGGGGAATTTTGCCGTAGTTCCCAGAGAATCTCCATATGCAATATCATCGTAAAGAGCCACCAGTCCGTCAGATGGAAAATCATTTTTTACCACCTGGCCGGAAAAGTATTCCATAGCTTCATCTAAAGTATCCCTGGTCACCATCCGGTATTCTACCACGTCAAATCCCTGGTCCTTCAGCCACAAAAACTGCTGCTCTCTGGAATTCCGGAAGTCCACCCCCTGGGCCCGGACCAGAGAGAAGGCATAAAAATGCACGTTTCTTCTGGCCGTGATCTCATTGTTCAGCTGCCGTACAGATCCGCTGCACAGATTCCTGGGATTTTTGTATTTTGCATCCACATCCTCAATTTCCTCATTAATCTTTTTAAAGTCTGAATAGGTGATGATCGCCTCTCCTCTCAGGACCAGATTGCCCTTAAAGGAAATCTGAAGGGGGATATTTTTGAAAACTCTGGCATTGTTGGTAATGACTTCTCCCACCACGCCGTTTCCCCTGGTAACCGCTTTCTGGAGTTTCCCATCTCCATAGGTCAGGACAATGGTCAGACCGTCCAGTTTCCAGGAAAGAAGAGTTTTCCGATCTCCGATAAAAGCCCGGAGCGCCTCTACATCCTTGGTCTTGTCCAGAGAAAGCATAGGCGTCTCATGGGCTTCCTTGGGCAGTTCCTCCAACGCTTCGTATCCCACGGATACCGTAGGGCTCCCTGCAAGGGTTATCCCGGTTTCCCTCTCCAGAGTCTCCAGCTCATCATACAGCTTATCATATTCAAAATTACTCATGATCTCCCGGTCTTCCTGGTAATAGGCCTTGCCGGCCTTCTGAAGCACAGGTATCAGTTCTTTCATTCTTTCAATCTTATCCATCAGGAATCTTTCCTCCAGCTTTTCTTTTTCTTACCGGGAGTTCGATATTTTCCCGGATTTTTTACAGGTTTTCCTCCCCGGAATACTTCCCGGACAGGAGGTTTCTCCTTCAGTGTTTTTTCCAGAAGCTCCAGCTCCCGGCCTTTGATCTCTCTTAATGCCCCCACAGGCAGGTCTCCCAGGCAAATGTTCATGATCCGCACTCTTTTCAGACTGACCACCTGATATCCCAGATATTCACACATCCTCCGGATCTGCCGGTTCAGGCCCTGGGTCAGAACAATGGAAAAGGATTTTTCTCCGGTTTTCCACACTCTGCATTCTCTGGTAATGGTCCCCAGAATAGGAACCCCCCGGCTCATCCTGGAGATAAACCGGTCTGTGACAGGTTTATCTACCGTGACTTCATATTCCTTTTCATGGAAATTTCCTGCCTTCATCATTTCATTGGCCAGCTCTCCCCGGTTGGTGAGCAGAAGAAGCCCCTGAGAATCCTTGTCCAGCCTTCCTGCATAGTATACCCGGACAGGATAGTTCACATAAGAGATCACGTTATTTTTAACCTTTGTATCTGTAGTGCATTCCACCCCTTTAGGCTTGTGAAATGCAAGAAGGACTTTCTTCTCCGTTGGTTCAATTTTTTTCCCGTCTATCTTTATTACACAGGTATTCTCTACCTGCATACCGGGCACCGCTTTTACCTGATCCACTTCCACCCTTCCGGCTTCGATGAGACGGTCTGCCTCCCGGCGGGAACAGATCCCCGCATCACTGAGATATTTATTCAAACGCATATTCTCTGTCCTTCCTGTTATCTGATGAAATTTTATTATACCACAAAGCAGGGAGCCAAGCGAGCATTCATGCTCATTTGGCGACTGCCGGCGATACTAGCCGTTTGCGGCTAGTATACCACATTTATTTCCTCCCTGTCTTGCTATTTTAGGCCCATTCAATGTATAATAGAGGGACAAATATCTACAAAAGAGGATAAAGAAATGAAATTTACAGTAAAAGGTGTATGTTTTACTCTGCTTATTATATGCTCTGGTTTTCTTCTGCTGGTTCTTCCTTCTTTTGTTATGGGCACAGTAAAAAATTATCTCATTGCCCGGGAAAACAGAGAAGTCAGCCGCACGGAGGATCACTGGGTATATAACAGCACGGGAAGACGTTTTGAATATCATGATGGATCTTTCATACAGAATACCAGCCAGGAGATCAATGGAGTAACCTATTACTTTGATGAGAAAGGTTATGTAAAAACCGGCTGGGTCCAGGAAAAAGGAATCCTTTATTACAGGAATTCTGACGGAACACCTGTAAGCGGCTGGTTTGAAGATGAAAGCGGTAAATATTATCTGGATGAAAACGGCTCTCCCAAGATCGGCTGGGCAGATATTGACGGAAAAAAATATTATTTTTCTTCTGCCGGCGTTATGGCTGTCGGCTTTACAGAAATTGACGGCCAGCAGCATCTGTTTATGGATGACGGCTCTGTATCTCCAGGTTGGGCAGACAAAGACGGCAAGCGGTATTATCTGGATGAGAACGGCACTGTCTCCACAGGAATGAAAGAAATTGACGGCAAGACCTATTTCTTCCGGGAAGACGGTACTATGGCCACAGAATGGATCACAAATAATGGAAGCCGGTTCTACATGGGACAGGACGGTGCTATGGTGACAAATGCCTGGGTAGATGAAGGCAGCCAGCGTCATTATGTAGGGGCAGACGGTAAAGAGAAGACCGGATGGATCACAGTAAATGGAAAACAGTATTTTATCAATGAAGAGGGAATCCTGGCAGACTCCGGCTGGATGAAACAGGGAAATAAATGGTATTTCCTAGATACAGACGGCAGTTCCAGAACCGGCCTCTTCCAGAGTGAAGGAAAATGGTATTATCTCACTGCTGACGGCAAGCTTCAGGAAGGCTGGGTGGAAAGCCAGGGAAAACGGTATTATCTGGCAAACGGCCAGCTTATGACCGGCTGGAGACAGATTGGGGACAAACAATATTACTTTAACGGCGACGGTACCATGGCCACAGGATGGATCACCCTAGAAGGAAAGTCTTATTTTCTGAAAGACGACGGCAGCCTGGATACATCGGCAATGAAAGAAAATACTGCCCAAGACCAGAAACGATAAGGCATTTAAAGTGAATGACATTACTCAAAATCGGGAGCCCCTAAAGGTGCTCCCGATTTTTATAAGCGATCTTCAATTCTTACTGAAGCAGGTCACTATAGACATAAGCTTCCTGTCCGTTATATTCCACTTTGATCCAACTGTCTCCCGCATTCTCCAGCTTCTTTACCTGATCTCCGGCCTGAAGCCTTCCTAAAATCTCTGAAGATGTATTGGCATCTGCCCGGACATTGCAGTCTTCAGTGGCTGTGAGCATGTCGCCGTCATCTGCCATAAGCGCGGTGTTGGTCTCTTCTCCAAGCTGCTCCAGGTAATTTTTCAACTCTTCATTGGATTCCACAGCCTGATTATATCGTTCTTCTTCCTGAGAGATCAGTTCCTGCACATCCTCTTCCTGTCTGGTTTTCTCGATACACTCCTGCACTTCCTGATCCGATGCTTCATTATGGATCAGCCAATTTCCGCTGTCATCTTTCATCACATACAGTTCCGACAGTCCCGGAGCCGGTGTATCTATTCCCTGGAATTTCAAATCATAGGATACAAACACCACATAGCTGTTTTCATCCAGTCCCTGTTTGGTGTAGACCTGGATGTTGTCATAGCTTTCTATATAAGTTGCATTGACAACCTTTGCTTCATCTGTAGAAGTGAAATTATCGGTCAGTTCTCTCATGGCATCTGCATTCTTCTGTCCCCATGCTGCATAAAAGGACTCAATCAGGGTGTTCACTTCAGGGTATGCATTCTCTTCAAGAGCATTGGTATCTGTCGCTTCTTCCTCTTCAGATCCTGCGTTCTCCGAAGTATTGTTCTCTTGTTCTGTTTGCTGCTCCTCCTGGGCGGGCCCGCTGTTTAAAGCTCTGAATATGGCACGGCCTCCGAAAAACAGGATAAGCAAAACTGCCAGAATCGCCAGACCCAGAAGAATATACCTCAGATTATCTGAGAGCCATTCTCTGAAATTGTCTAACATACCTGTCCTCCTTAATACAAGAATGCCCCTTACTCC
>DXFG01000096.1 GCA_019114545.1 Candidatus Blautia pullistercoris
TATGTTACAGGAATCCTTTCTATGAGCTGGTAGGTACCCTTTTCTTCATTTACAAGGTACTTGACATAGTAGGATTCCTCCCCTTCGGTGCCGCTGTAAGTCCCGGTATAATTTTCGTCCTGTGAATAATCGTAATCCCGTGTGCTCCTATTTCAATTATTTTCCCGGTTAAGTGTGAAATCTTTGTGAGAATACCGGGAAAATTTTGTGAGCTTTTTGTGAAAATCCCGAAAAGGTTCACATAGAGGTTCACGGTATAGGCAGACCTATGTTATAATCAGCTATGACGACAAGAAATTTTTGAGAAATGGAGAGAAATCTATGAAATCTCTGGTTTTAGCAGAAAAACCTTCGGTAGCCCGGGATATTGCCCGGGTATTAAAATGCGGAAAAAAGCTGAACGGAGCTCTGGAAGGTGACAAATATGTGGTAACCTGGGCCCTGGGACATCTGGTGACTTTAGCGGATCCGGAGGAATACGATAAAAAATACAAAGAATGGAAGATGGAAGATCTCCCCATGATGCCAAAGAAGATGGAGCTGGTGGTGATCAGACAGACAGCAAAGCAGTACCAGGCGGTAAAGACTCAGCTGTTCAGAAAAGATGTGAGTGAGATTATCATTGCCACAGACGCAGGGCGGGAAGGGGAACTGGTAGCCCGTTGGATCCTGGAAAAAGCCCGCTGCACAAAAACGGTGAAGCGGCTGTGGATCTCATCGGTTACCGACAAGGCAATCCGGGAAGGCTTTGCTCATTTAAGAAACGGCAAAGAGTATGAGCCTTTATATGATGCGGCAGTATCCCGGGCAGAGGCAGACTGGCTGGTGGGCATCAATGCCACCAGGGCCTTGACCTGCAAGTACAATGCCCAGCTTTCCTGCGGCCGGGTCCAGACCCCTACCCTGGCCATGATTGCCGCAAGGGAAGAAGAGATCCGACAGTTTAAGCCTCAGGAATACTATGGTCTGAATCTTCTTGCAGGAGGAATCCGGTTTTCCTGGCAGGATGGGAAAAGCGGAAGCCGCCGTTCTTTTTCAAAAGAACGGATAGAGGATCTGAAGGCGAAAACCGGAAACGGCTCTCTGGAGGTCACGGAAATCGAGAAGTCCGGAAAAAAGACGTATGCCCCGGGGCTTTACGATCTGACAGAGCTGCAGCGGGACGCCAACAAAAAATTCGGATTTTCTGCAAAAGAAACTTTGAACATTATGCAGCGGCTCTATGAACATCATAAGGTATTGACCTATCCCCGGACAGATTCCAGATATATCGGCAGTGATATCGTACCTACCATTAAGGAGAGACTGAAAGCCTGCGCCGTAGGACCTTATCGTAAGATTGCCGGACCTCTGTCTATGAAGCCGGTAAAGGCTGCAAAATCATTTGTAGACGACAAAAAAGTCAGTGACCACCATGCGATCATCCCTACAGAGCAGTTTGTTCAGCTGGATCATATGACAAATGAGGAAAGAAAGATTTACGATCTGGTAGTGCGAAGATTCTGCAGTGTGCTTTATCCCCCTTTTGAGTACGAGCAGACAACCATTAAGGGCCAGGCGGCGGGAGAAATCTTCACTGCAAAGGGAAAAATCGTAAAGAGCCAGGGTTGGAAAGAAGCTTATGACGGGGAATGGACGGAAGAGGAAGATGAAGAGTTTCAGACACTGAAAGAACTGGTAAAGGGCCAGCACCTGAAGATTGACAGGGCTGATATCACGCTGGGGAAGACCCAGCCTCCCGCTCATTTCAACGAGGCCACCCTTCTTTCTGCCATGGAAAATCCGCTAAAATATATGCAGACCAAAGATGCTAAAGCTGCAAAAACCCTGGGAGAGACAGGAGGACTTGGCACTGTGGCCACCAGGGCAGATATCATTGAAAAACTGTTCAACACCTTCCTTATGGAAAAGCGGGGCAGCGATATTTTCATTACATCTAAAGGAAAACAATTGCTGGAACTGGTGCCTGAGGATCTGAAAAAACCGGAGCTGACTGCAGACTGGGAAATGCGGCTGTCCAGGATCGCCCGGGGGCAATTAAAGAAAAACTTCTTTTTGAAAGATATCAGAGAGTATACTCAGGCGCTGATCGGGGAGATCAAGTCCGGAGAAGGTACCTTCCGCCACGATAACCTGACCAATACGAAATGTCCGGTATGCGGAAAAAGAATGCTGGCAGTAAACGGGAAGAACAGCAAAATGCTGGTATGCCAGGACCGGGCCTGTGGACACAGAGAGACCATTTCCCGGCTTACCAACGCCCGATGTCCGAATTGCCACAGAAAGATGGAGCTGTATCTGAAGGGCAAAGAGGATACCTTTATCTGCGCTACCTGCGGGTATAAAGAAAAACTCTCCAGCTTCCAGGCCAGAAGAGAAAAAGAAGGGGCCGGCGTAAGCAAAAGAGACGTCCAGCGGTATCTGAATAAACAGAAAAAAGAGGCCCAGGAGCCCATCAACAATGCTTTTGCACAGGCTTTGGCAAAGATAAATCTCAAGGAAGATTAGGATAGAAGCTGTCGCATTAATCAAAGCCATAAAATGTATAAATATTCCTGAAGGAATGCGACAGCTTCTTCCAGTTCATAAAATGTTTAGAAAAAATTAGCTTGTCACCCTATAAGGGGGTATGATAAGATATTATCGTGCTAAAGTGATGCGAGAAGAGAATAGAAAAGGGGGAATCCAAATGTCAGGATTTAATATGAAAGTGACACCTCAGTTAGAAGCTCTTACAGAAATCTGTAAAGAGCACGGAAAGATCGACACAGATTTGTATGGAAAATATGATGTAAAACGGGGGCTTCGTGATATAAACGGAAAAGGCGTGCTGGCAGGCCTTACCCAGATTTCCAATATTGTTTCCAGCAAGGTAGTAGATGGAGAGACAGTTCCCTGCGAAGGTGAATTATATTATCGGGGAATTAATATAGAAAAACTCACCCAGGGATTTTTAAACGACAAGCGGTTCGGATTTGAAGAGACTACATATCTTCTTCTTTTCGGTAAGCTGCCTAATAAACAGGAACTGGAAGAATTTAAAGGTATTCTGGCAGCGCAGAGAAGTCTTCCGAGAAATTTTGTCCGAGACGTTATCATGAAGGCACCCAGCAGAGATATGATGAATACCCTTTCCAGAAGTGTTCTTACGCTTTATTCTTATGATGCAGATCCGGAAAATATCGAATTATCCAATGTACTTCGTCAGTGTATCAATCTTATCAGTGTGTTCCCAATGCTTTCCGTATATGGTTATCAGGCTCACAGACATTATAATCAGGGGAAAAGTTTGTATATCCACAACCCGGAGAAACATCTTTCCACAGCAGAAAATATTCTCCTGATGCTCAGACCGGATAAGAAATATACGCCTTTTGAGGCAACGATCCTGGACCTGGCGCTGGTACTTCATATGGAGCATGGCGGCGGCAATAACTCTACCTTTACCACCCACGTAGTGTCTTCTTCCGGTACAGACACCTATTCTACTATTGCAGCGGCTCTCGGTTCTCTGAAAGGACCAAAGCATGGTGGAGCCAATATCAAGGTAGTGAGTATGTTCCATGATATGAAGAGACATATCAAAGACCCAAATGATGAGGATGAGATCAGAGACTACCTGGTGAAACTTCTTCACAAAGAAGCTTTTGACGGAAGAGGACTTATTTATGGTATGGGCCATGCGGTTTATTCAATCTCTGACCCCAGAGCACAGATCTTTAAGAAGTTTGTAAAACGTCTGGCAGAGGAAAAAGGAAGAAAACGTGATTATGAGCTTTATGCCAAGATCGAGCGGCTGGCACCGGAGGTTATTGCCCAAGAACGCCGGATCTACAAAGGTGTAAGCGCTAATGTAGACTTCTACAGCGGATTTGTTTACAGTATGCTGGGTCTGCCTCTGGAACTCTATACACCGATGTTCGCCATTGCCCGTATCGTAGGCTGGAGCGCTCACCGTATGGAGGAACTGATCAATACGGACAAGATCATCCGTCCGGCCTACAAGAACGTTCTGGATGAACAGCCTTATATATCTTTAGAGGACCGCTAAGTTTGACAAAAACCTTCCTTGCATAGATTTTAAATAGCGGACAGAAAGGAACCGGGTAATATGCTGAAGAAGTTTTTTCCCGATGAATATCTGGATTCCACTTACAGCATTGATTTTGAAAAGCTGTACAGGAAGGGATTCAGGGGAATCATTTTTGATATTGACAATACGCTGGTACCCCACGGGGCGCCGGCAGATAAAAGGGCGGAGAAACTTTTTGAAAGATTGAAAAAAATCGGCTTTTCCTGCTGCCTTCTATCCAATAATCAGTATGAGAGGGTCAGTTCTTTCAATAAAAATATCCAGGTGTACTTTATTGAAAACGCTCATAAACCGGGAAGAAAAAATTACCTGAAGGCAATGGAGCTTATGGGAACAGACCTGAAAAACACCATATTTATTGGAGACCAGCTTTTTACGGATGTATATGGAGCGAAAAGGACGGGAATGCACAATATTCTGGTAAAGCCTATCCATCCTAAGGAAGAGATTCAGATCGTACTGAAGAGAAAACTGGAAAAGATCGTTCTTTATTTTTACAGGAAAGACCAGAGAAAGCGAAAAAACAGTTGAAAAATGCCCGGATGTATTATAGAATAAAATACAGCGGAAAAATTGCGGTTTTTCCCCAATGGACGAAATAAGGAGGAATATCATTATGATATCAGCAGGAGATTTTAAAAATGGTCTCACACTGGAAATTGATGGTAACGTAGTACAGATTATGGAATTCCAGCACGTTAAACCAGGTAAAGGTGCTGCATTCGTTAGAACAAAATTAAAAAATGTGATCAACGGAGGCGTTGTGGAGAAAACTTTCCGTCCAACTGAAAAGTTCCCACAGGCTCGTATCGACCGTGTAGATATGCAGTATTTATATAATGACGGCGACCTGTATAATTTCATGAACAATGAAACCTATGATCAGATTGCTATCGACAAAGAAACCGTAGGGGATTCTCTGAAATTTGTAAAAGAGAATGAGAGCGTTAAAGTATGTTCCTATAACGGAAGTGTATTTGCAATCGAGCCCCCATTATTCGTTGAGCTGGAGATCACAGAGACAGAGCCAGGCTTTGCCGGAAATACCGCACAGGGCGCTACAAAGCCTGCAACTGTAGAAACTGGTGCAGTGGTATACGTACCTCTGTTTGTAAACCAGGGCGATGTGATCAAGATCGATACCAGAACAGGAGAATATCTGTCCAGAGTATAATGCTGGAAAAAGGGAATCCCCGGGACAGAGGATTCCAGAAGTATATTCCGAACTTACCAAAGAGAACTGCTGCAGAAGAGAGAATTTCTGCGGCAGTTTTTCTTTTCCATTCAGTCTATTCTACCCGCATTCAGCGGAAACAAATTCCCGATACAAAAATATGGTATTTCTGCAGGGATTTTTCTCTGCAAAATATAAAGAGGACAGGGATAAAAGGCCTAAGCCCACAGAACTGGTTTATAAGCAGGTGAAAGACCTTGGAACCCGTCTCTACAAAATATTTAAGAAAGGATGGATGTCTATGGAATTTGCCACATTCAAAAAGAAACTTCTGGATCAACTGAGGCAGATACTGGGAGAAGAAAAAAGAATACACTTCCAGTCTGTGGAAAAGAACAACGGGATTCAGGAGGAAGCAGTAGTGATCCTGGGAGAGAAGGAGCGGATTGCGCCAACGATTTATCTCCGTGGATTTTTTGAAGACTGGAACAGCGGAAGGAAATCTATAGAGGAGATTTCCAGGGAAATCCTTCTGCACAATGCATGTCAGGAAAGGGAGGTAGATTTTTCTTTGGATAGTTTTGAAAATTATGAAAAAGCCAGAGGACAGGTGTATTTTAAGTTGATCAATTATGAGATGAACAAAGTGATGCTGACGAAAATTCCTTATGTTGCTTACCTGGATTTAGCAGTTGTTTTTTATTACCGGCTGGAAAAAGGAAATTTTCAGGGAGCGACTATGCTGATTCATAACTGTAATCTGGATGCATGGAAGATAGATTCCAGACAGCTTTTAGAGGACGCTGTGATGAATACCAGCAGAAAACTGCCCTACAGCTTTCAGGGGATGGACGCATTGATCCGGGAATTGTCCGGAGTCTCCGATGACGACGACACAGAATTTTATACAGGAGAGGAGATCATGTATGTCCTCAGCAATCAGGAAAAATGTTTTGGAGCGGCGGCCCTGCTCTATCCTCATCTCCTCAGCCACATTTCTAAAATCTTCAGAAAAAATTTCTATGTGCTGCCAAGCAGCGTCCATGAATGTATTCTGGTCCCGGATCAGGGACAGTATTCCCGGATGGAACTGACACGGATGGTCAGGGAAGTAAATCAGACCCAGGTGGAGGATGACGAAATACTTTCTGACCAGGTATATTATTATGACAGACAGGAAGAGAGACTTATGATGTAAAAGGTGGGGAATACTGCCCGATTTTTTTATGAAATCGGGCGGTATTTCCCAAAATTATCGTTAAAATGACGGAAATGGGGCTAATGCTTTACAAGTGGAAAAAAATGTGATATGATATCCAAGATGTTAATGATCAAGCACCCGTAGCTCAGGGGATAGAGCAGTGGTTTCCGGTACCATGTGTCGGGGGTTCGAATCCCTCCGGGTGTGTTTTATGCTTTGGGGAGAGCATGGAGTAAGGGGCATTCTTGTA
>DXFG01000097.1 GCA_019114545.1 Candidatus Blautia pullistercoris
ATGCGGCAGCGCCAGAAATCAGAAAAAGGAGGCATTTCCAATGCTTAATAAAAAATCAGTTGATGATATCAACGTAAAGGGAAAAAGAGTACTGGTGCGCTGCGATTTTAACGTGCCCCTTCAGGACGGAAAAATCACAGATGAGAACCGTCTGGTAGCAGCACTTCCAACTATCAAAAAACTGATCGCTGACGGAGGAAAGGTAATCCTCTGCTCACACCTGGGAAAACCAAAGGGAGAGCCAAAACCGGAATTATCTCTGGCACCTGTTGCAAAACGTCTTACAGAGCTTCTGGGACAGGAAGTAAAATTCGCTGCAGATCCTGAAGTTGTGGGACCAAACGCAAAAGCTGCTGTTGAGGATATGAAAGACGGAGATGTGATCTTACTGGAGAACACCCGTTACCGTGCAGAGGAGACCAAAAACGGAGATGAATTTTCCAAAGAACTGGCTTCCCTGTGCGACGTATTTGTAAACGACGCTTTTGGTACTGCCCACAGAGCACACTGCTCTAACGTAGGTGTTACGAAATACGTAGATACCGCAGTCGTAGGCTATCTGATGCAGAAAGAGATCGATTTCCTTGGAAATGCTGTCAACAATCCAAAGAGACCTTTCGTAGCTATCCTTGGCGGAGCAAAAGTTTCCAGCAAGATTTCCGTTATCAACAACCTGCTGGATAAGGTAGATACACTGATCATCGGCGGCGGAATGGCTTATACATTCTCCAAAGCTGAAGGCGGAAAGATCGGTACTTCTCTCTGCGAAGATGATTATCTGCAGTATGCTCTTGATATGAAGAAAAAAGCAGCGGACAAAGGTGTAAAACTTCTTCTTCCTGTTGACAATAGGATCGGCGATGCATTCTCCAATGACTGTAATATCCAGACCGTACCTACCGGCCAGATCCCGGACGGATGGGAAGGCATGGATATCGGACCGGAGACAGAAAAACTGTTCTGTGACGCTGTAAAAGATGCCAAGACTGTTGTATGGAACGGACCGATGGGTTGCTTTGAAATGCCGAATTTTGCACATGGCACAGAAGCTGTTGCAAAAGCTCTGGCTGAATCAGATGCGACTACCATCATCGGCGGCGGTGACTCTGCAGCAGCTGTAAACATCTTAGGCTACGGCGATAAGATGACTCATATCTCCACCGGCGGCGGAGCTTCCCTGGAATTCCTGGAAGGCAAAGAACTCCCCGGCGTAGCAGCTGCAAACGATAAATAAGGAAAGAAGGTAATTCCCATGGCAAGGAAAAAAATTATTGCCGGAAACTGGAAGATGAATATGACTCCCAGCGAGGCAGTGGAATTAGTAAATACTTTAAAACCATTGGTTGCAAATGATGATGTAGACGTTGTTTTCTGTGTACCGGCTATTGATATCGTTCCTGTAGTGGAAGCTGTAAAAGGAACCAATATCCAGGTAGGCGCTGAGAATATGTATTTCGAAGAAAAAGGTGCTTACACAGGAGAGATTTCTCCAAACATGCTGGTAGACGCAGGCGTAAAATATGTGATTCTGGGTCATTCCGAGAGAAGAGAGTATTTCGGAGAGACGAACGAAGATATCAATAAGAAAATGCTGAAGGCATTTGAGCATGGATTAACACCTATCATGTGCTGCGGTGAGACACTGGAGCAGAGAGAGCAGGGCGTGACCATGGACTTTATCCGTCAGCAGGTAAAGGTTGGATTCCAGGGAATCACAGCAGATCAGGCAAAGGAAGCTGTCATTGCTTACGAGCCTATCTGGGCTATCGGCACAGGTAAGACAGCTACCACTGAGCAGGCGCAGGAAGTATGCAAAGCGATCCGTGAGTGTATCGCAGAAGTATACGATCAGGCTACAGCCGATGCTATCCGTATCCAGTACGGCGGATCTGTAAATGCTAAGACAGCTCCTGATTTATTTGTTCAGCCGGATATTGACGGCGGACTGGTAGGTGGAGCTGCTCTGAAACCAGACTTCGGTTCCATTGTAAACTACAATAAATAAAAGTGATTGAAAAAGGACGGCCTCCAAAGTCATGAGGGAATTTCGGCAAGAAGTTCCCAAATGTTTTGGGGGCTGTTCTTTTTTACAGGCCTTCCAGGTCAAAAGGCGGGGTATATTCTTCTTTGGCACTGCTTTTTTCCTGCATAAATCCCCGGGTAAGTCCCAGGGAGACAGCTTCTTCCAGTACTTTCTCATATTCATAGGTGGTGAGGCGCCGGTTGATCCGGGGATGCTCGCTGCTTTTGTAAAAAGGTGTATACTGGCTGAGCAGGCTGAGGAGAAAACCGTCTTTGGGAAGATTTTCCTCTAGCCACCTGAGGATAGAGACAGAATCTTTCCTGGATCCCGGGAGAACCATATGCCGTATGAGCACTCCTCTTATCATGATTCCCTCTTCGTTAAAAACAGGGCTTCCGGTCTGGGCAATCATGGCAGAGACCGCCCGGGAAGCTACAGAGAAATAATCTCCGGCTCCGGAATATTCAGAAGAGAGTTTCGAATCAAAGTATTTTAGATCAGGAAGATAGATATCCACATAGCCATCCAAAAGCTGGATCACTTCCGGTTTTTCATAGCCGCCACAGTTATAGACTACAGGAATAGAAAGTTTTGGCCTGGCAAGATCCAGGGCGGCAAGGATCCCGGGAAGAAAGTGGGTTCCGGTTACCAGATTGATGTTGTGGGCTCCCTGTTCCTGAAGACTCAGGAAAATCTGTGCCAGCCTTTCCGGGGAGAGTTCTTTGCCCAGTCCTTCCTGACTGATCTGATAATTCTGGCAGAAACAGCATTTCAGACAGCAGCCGGAGAAGAACACCGTGCCGCTTCCTCTGGTGCCGCTGATACAGGGCTCTTCCCAGTGGTGAAGAGCAGCACGGGCACACCGGATGGCAGCTTTTTCTCCGCAGAATCCGGCCCTTTCCTTCCGGTTTATCCCACAGTTCCTGGGACAGAGCCTGCAATGGGTTATATCAAGTAAAGAATTTTCCGGTATCATATGATTTACTCCCTTAAAAATGTTCATATCTTCCTTAATAATAGTAGAAAGATTGGTGAAATTCAACAGAAAGGAAGAAAAGCCTTTTAATTTTAAGGGTTTTGGAGTAGAATGACCTGTGATAATACAAATAGTAAGGAAGTTTATTATAGATATGAAAGATCACAAAAAAGAGAAATTAAAGGCACTGAAAAAAGCAGATGAAAAACTGAAAAAGGAAAACCGTAAGAAAAAGAAGAATAAGAAATCGAAAAAGGTTTTAGGCGTAGTCCTTGGAACAGGAGCGGCTGTGATCCTTGCCGGTTATGTGGGGGTGGGATTTTATTACCAGGATAAATTTTATCCCGGAACTGCAATTAACGGTGTAGACTGCAGCGGCAGGGATACTGCCTATGTCAGAGAGCTGTTGAAAAACAGTGCAGAGACCTATTCTCTGACGATCCGGGAAAGAGGAGACCAGACAGAAAGCATAGAGGGTAATACGATACAGCTTTCGTATCAGGATGATAATGGAGCCCAGGAGGTAAAAAATCAGCAGAATTCCTGGCTCTGGCCCATACAGATCTTCGGAGATAAAAATTATACGGTAAATGCAGACAGTTCTTACAATGAGGAAAGCCTGAACCAGGCGGTAGCAGCCCTGGCCTGCATGCAGGATGCCAATATGACGCCTGTGCAGGATGCAAGGGTGGAGGATAATGGAACTTCCTATGAGATCGTACCGGAGGTAGAGGGAACTACTCTGGATAAAGAGAAGACTCTGGCTGCGGTTAAGGCTGCAGTGGATCAGCGTCAGACAGAGATTTCTCTGGAGGAGGCAGACTGCTATGTGAAACCGGCAGTCCGTCAGGATGATGAAAATCTGAAAAAAGAGGCGGAACAGCTCAATAAATTTACAAGTCTCCAGGCCAGTCTTAATTTTGGAACGGGTACCGAAACGGTAACCAGGGATCAGTTGAAATCCTGGCTGAAAAAGGGAGATGACGGAAATTATTATTTTGACACAGAGACTGTAAAGCAGACTGTGATCGCCTGGTCTGAAAAGTATAATACTATAGGAAAGCCCAGGGATTTTGTTACTTCAAACGGAGCTACTGTTCATCTTACCCAGGGAGACTACGGCTGGAGATTGTGGCAGGATAAGACCACAGAGTCTTTGGTGAATATGCTTAACGCCGGACAGAGCGGGGCAGTAGAGCCTACCTGGCTTTACTCCGGAGAAAAACACGGAGGCAATGATATTGACGGAACATATGTGGAAATCTCTATCAGCGAACAGAGGATGTGGTTTTATAAAAACGGCACTCTGCTGGTAGATACTCCTGTGGTAACAGGAAATCCAAATAATGGAAACGGAACGCCTTCCGGAGGCGTGTGGCGCTTAAAGGATAAGGCCAGCCCCTCAACGCTTGTGGGGAGAAATCCGGACGGTTCCATTGAATATGAAACGCCGGTAAATTACTGGATGCCTTTTAACGGCGGTGTGGGGATCCATGATCTTACCAGCAGGAGCAGCTTCGGTGGAGACATTTATCTGTATAACGGATCCCACGGCTGTATCAATACTCCTCTGGATAATGCCAGGACAATTTATGAAAATATTGAAGTCAATACGCCGGTAGTTGTGTATTGATATTTTGGGGGAAAGCTGGTATAATCCATTGGAATTGAATAAATATGCATTGTTGTTTAAAATTAAACAGAGAAATTAAAAACTGTAATGCATAAATATAAAAAAGGAGAGTAAAAAGATGAAGAAAAAAGTTTTAGCGGTATTCTTAGTATCTGCAGCAGTACTGACAGCAGCTGGCTGTTCAGGAGGTAGCCAGGCTTCTTCTGAACCAGTGGAGATCCAGTCTGTAGATGATCTGGCGGATCTGAAGATCGGCGTGCAGATCGGTACTACAGGAGATTCTCAGGCCACAGATGCGGTTAAGGATGATTCCCAGGTAAACCGTTTTAATAAGGGAGCGGATGCTATCGTGGCTCTGAAAAACGGTAAAGTAGACTGTGTGGTTATTGACTCTCTGCCTGCAGAAAAATTTGTGGAAGCCAATGATGATCTGAAGATCGTTGATGGTATTTTTGATAAAGAGGAATATGCGATCTGCATGAAGAAAGGCAATACAGCGCTGAGAGATGCTTTTAACAGCGCCCTTGCCGAACTTAAAGAAGAGGGAACCTTAGAGGAAATCCAGAACAATTACATCGGCGACGAGATCGGGGAGCACCCCTATGAGTCTCCGGCAGATGTGGACCGTTCTAACGGGGTACTGACCATGGCTACCAATGCAGAGTTTGA
>DXFG01000098.1 GCA_019114545.1 Candidatus Blautia pullistercoris
GAGGCAGGAAATTATGTGGATAATCCTGACGGACTGATGGCGAATATCCGGGCCTATACGGCAGAACTGGCGGCAAAATATGATACTCTGGGCCGGGACAGGGTAATCAAGAGTACTGCCACAGGAGAAAATGTGACAGTAGAAGGGGGAAACTACGGGTTTCTGATCGACCAGGAGGAAGAGAGCCTTCAGCTTCTGAAGGATATTCAGAACCACGCAAATACTCAGCGGGAGCCGGTATATGCCCAGAGAGGAGTTGTGTACGGGGTCAATGACGTAGGGAATACCTATGTGGAGGTAGATCTTACACAGCAGCATCTTTGGTACTATAAAGACGGAAAGCTGCTGATGGATTCAGATTTCGTGTCCGGAACCTATTACAATTATGAGAGGAGAACGCCGGGAGGCACTTATTATCTGAAATATAAGCAGAGAGACCAGGTACTCCGGCCGGCGCCTAATCCCGATGGCAGCTATGATTATGAATCTCCTGTGGATTATTGGATGCCTTTTAACGGAGGGATTGGTTTTCACGATGCAGATTGGCGGTGGTATTTTGGCGGAAGTATTTATCTGTATAATGGATCTCATGGCTGCATTAATCTGCCGGTTTCTTTTGCAGGAGGATTTTATGAGAACCTGGAGGCAGGCTGTCCCATTATCTGTTTTTACAGATAATTTACTTGCAACCCTAAATACCCTGTAGTATAATAAAACCAGAGTTGGAGACAAGAGCAAGAGCCGCAGAGACGGCTTTATGGTCTTGTCTTTTTCCGTAAAGGCCGCAGACAGAGAAAGGTGCAGGATGGGAACAGCGGACTCTGAAAGGCCGATATATACAGCAAAGGAATGACAGAAATGAACCATAAGATGATAGAAATCTTTGAGGACTGTCCGGTGATCGCAGCGGTCAAAGATGAAGAAGGAATGGAGAAATGTCTGGAATCGGAGATTCCGGTGGTCTTTGTTTTATATGGAGATATCTGTAATATCGGAGAAATCGTCGGACGTTTGAAGAAAGCGGGAAAGGTGGTCATTATTCATCTGGACCTTATTACCGGATTGAGCAGCAAAGAGGTCGCTGTGGACTTTCTCAAGCAGGTTACCCACGCAGATGGTATTATCTCTACAAAGCCGGCGATTATCCGAAAAGCCAGAGAAGAAGAAATGTTTGCAATCATGCGTTTTTTCGTGATTGATTCTATTGCTTTTGAGAGTATCGAGAAGCAGACAGAAAATGTCCGGCCGGATATGATCGAAGTTCTGCCGGGAGTTATGCCAAAGATCATTAAGAAGATCTGCCGTCAGAGCAGGGTGCCGGTAATTGCCGGAGGATTGATCGCAGATAAAGAGGACATTATGGGAGCCTTGGGAGCCGGGGCAATTTCGATTTCCACTACCAACCAGAAGGTGTGGTTTATGTAAAATAAATATTTTACGCAGGAGAATGGAGACAGTGCGGATACAGGTGATCAGAGTCACCCGTATTTGTGCTGTTTTTTTATTTCTGCGGGCAATGAACCAAGCGGACATACTTGTATGGCCATTTGGCGACTGCCGTAAGGGTCAAATACGCAGCCCTGCAAATTTGATGTCCCGCAGCTTGCTGCGGAGTATTTGACCGCCCCTATGCGCAGGGCCAGCCATTTGTATGCTGAGAGTAAAGAAAGGAGAAGCAGATATGTATGATGTAGTGATCATTGGCGCAGGAGTAACAGGATGTGCTGTGGCCAGAGAGTTATCCAGATACCAGCTGAAGGTGCTGGTTCTGGAAAGAGAGGAGGACGTGTGCTGCGGCACTTCTAAGGCAAACAGTGCCATCGTCCATGCGGGCTTTGACGCAGCGCCAGGTTCTATGAAAGCCATTATGAATGTGAGAGGAAGCCAAAAGATGAAGGCTTTGTCAGAGGAACTGGACTTCCCCTATAGGCAGAATGGATCTTTGGTACTGTGTTTTCAGGAAAAAGATATTCCAAAACTGGAGGAGTTGAAAGCCAGAGGGGAGAAAAACGGCGTAGAAGGTCTGGAGATCATTACAGGAAAGAGGATCTGGGAAATGGAGCCGAATCTGTCCCCGGAGGTAAAGGCTATGCTCTATGCTCCAACAGGGGGGATCGTATGTCCCTTTAAGCTGACTATCGCCATGGCAGAAAACGCCAATGTAAACGGCGTAGAGTTCGCTTTTGATACACAGGTAAAGGATATCGAGGCCATAGAAGAAGGATACAGGATTACTGCAGAAAATAGAGAGTTTGAGACAAAGTGCGTAGTGAATGCTGCAGGAGTTTACGCAGATGTATGGAATAATAAGGTAAGTGAAAGAAAGCTGTCCATTACACCGAGGAAAGGGGAATACTGTCTTCTGGATAAAAAGGTGGGGGATTTTGTGTCTCATACCATTTTCCAGCTTCCTACAAAAATGGGAAAAGGCGTGCTGATCACTCCTACTGTCCATGGAAATCTGCTGGTAGGTCCTACAGCAGAGGATATCCAGGATAAAGAAGGCGTAAATACCACAGCACAGGGACTGGAAAAGGTGGTTTCCCAGGCCAGACTCAGTGCAGGAGAGGTTCCTCTGAGAATGGTGATCACTTCCTTTGCAGGACTGCGTGCTACGGAAAAGGATGAGGACTTTGTTCTGGGAGAATCCCCTGATGCGCCGGGATTCTTTAATGCTGCAGGAATTGAATCTCCTGGGCTTTCCAGTGCGCCGGCTATCGGAGAATATCTGGCAGAGATGATCGCAGAAAAACTGCAGGCTGTAAAAAAAGAAAACTTTATTTCCAGGAGAAAAGATATCCCATGTGTCGCAGAGGCTTCACCTGATGAAATCCAGGCGTTGATCGCAGAAGATCCTGCTTACGGAAATGTGATCTGCAGATGCGAGACTGTGACAGAAGGGGAGATCGTAAATGCTATCCGCCGGCCTCTGGGTGCCAGATCCCTGGACGGAGTGAAAAGGCGCACCAGAGCGGGAATGGGACGATGTCAGGCTGGTTTCTGTTCTCCAAGGACAATGGAAATCCTTGCCAGAGAGTTGAAAGAATCACCTCTGACCCTGACAAAGGCAGGAGGAAATTCGAAGCTGCTTGCAGGTGAAAAATAGAGAAGATAGGGGAAAGGGACACGGATATGAAGAATACATATGATTTGATTATTATAGGGGGAGGCCCTGCAGGACTTGCAGCAGGAATCCAGGCAAAGAAAGCCGGCGTAGAGGATCTTGTGATCCTGGAAAGAGATCATGAACTGGGAGGCATCCTGAACCAGTGCATCCATAACGGATTTGGCCTCCATACCTTTAAGGAAGAGCTTACAGGACCGGAATATGCCCAGCGGTATATTGACCAGGCAATGGAGCTTGCCATTCCCTACAAGCTGAATACCATGGTGCTGGATATTTCTCGGGATGGAAGGGAAAAGGTCGTAACCATCATGAACAGGGAAGAAGGTCTGGTCTTTCTCCGGACGAAAGCAGTGATCCTTGCCATGGGCTGCAGAGAACGTCCCAGAGGCGCCCTGAATATTCCGGGATACCGTCCGGCAGGCATCTATACTGCGGGAACTGCTCAGAGGCTGGTAAATATGGAAGGCTACATGCCCGGCAGGGAGGTGGTGATCCTGGGATCAGGAGATATTGGTCTGATCATGGCCAGAAGAATGACTCTGGAAGGTGCTAAGGTAAAGGTGGTGGCTGAACTGATGCCCTATTCCGGTGGCCTTCAGAGAAATATTGTCCAGTGTCTGGAAGATTTCAATATCCCTCTGAAACTCAGTCATACAGTGATCGATATCCAGGGAAAAGAAAGAGTAACGGGAATTACCATTGCCCAGGTAGACGAAAACAGAAAACCGATCCCGGGAACCGAAGAGTTTTATTCCTGTGATACCCTTCTGCTGTCCTGCGGACTGATTCCGGAAAACGAGCTGTCCTCTAAGCTGGGAGCCCAGCTTTCTCCGGTTACATCAGGTCCGGTGGTAAATGAGAGCCTGGAAACCAGCGTAGAAGGAGTTTTTGCCTGCGGAAATGTGCTCCATGTTCATGACCTGGTGGACTATGTGTCAGAGGAAGCCGGAAGAGCCGGGATCCATGGGGCAGAGTACATCCGGGACTGGAACCGGGATCAGGCCCGGGAGAATAAGGAGACCGTCATCAGGATCCAGACAGAGGGAGGGATCCGCTACAGCGTTCCTCAGATGATCCGGCCGGACCATATGGAAGATACGGTTACCGTACGGTTCCGTGTAGGAAGGGTGTTTAAAGACGTTTATGTCAGTGTATACCGGGGAGAGGAGAGAATTGTCCATAAAAAGAGAAAAAAGATGGCCCCGGGAGAGATGGAACAGCTGGTGCTGAAAAAATCGGATTTGACAGCGGCAGAAGGATTGGATAAAATTGTGATGAAAGTGGAGGAAGAATCATGACAGAGACAAGAGAACTGATCTGTATTAACTGTCCTTTAGGCTGCGGACTGACGGTAACCTTAAAGGATGGAGATGTGGTAAAGGTTGAGGGAAACACCTGTCCCAAGGGAGAGGCCTATGGAAAGAAGGAAGTGACAGACCCTACCAGGATCGTAACTTCTACAGTAAGAGTTTCAGGAGGGGTTCTGCCTGTAGTCTCTGTAAAGACAGCCTCCGATATTCCAAAAGAAAAGATCATGGACTGTGCCAATGCTTTAAAGAATGTGAAGATCCAGGCGCCGGTGTCCATCGGAGACGTGGTTGTAGAAGACGTGTGCGGCACGGGAGTTTCTGTCATAGCCACGAAGAATATCTCTGCCGCTTAAATCAAATGCATGGGCAGGCAGTGGAGCAGATCATGACTGTAAGGAGAGATTATGCAGGATATAACGGGGAAAAACAGTGACAGCCTGAAGGAGAAGAGTCTTTACCTTCTGGATATGGACGGGACCATTTATAATGAGAATGAGATTTTTGAAGGAACTCTTGATTTTCTTAGAGAAATCAGGAGAAGAGGGGGAGAATATATTTTTATTACCAATAATTCTTCAAGATCAGTGGCAGATTATGTGGAGAAGGTAAGAGCTATGGGAATCCAGGCAGATTATGAAAATTTTTATACTTCCAGTCAGGCAACAGCCATGTATATTAAGGAAAATTATCCGGGACAGAGAGTGTACTGCATGGGAACGAGGTCGTTGGTTGAGGAATTGAAACAGGAAGGGATCGATGTGGTTACAGAAGTGGATGATAAGGCCACGGTTGTTCTTATCGGATTTGATACAGAAAATACCTCAGAGAAAATCCGGAATACCTGTATCATGCTGGGAAAAGATGTAGCTTACCTGGCTACCAACCCGGATCTGGTATGTCCTGTAAGCTTCGGTTATATTCCGGACTGCGGCTCTATGAGTATCATGCTGAAAAATGCTACAGGAAAGGAACCATTTTTTATAGGAAAGCCGGAGCCTATTATGGTAGACTGCGTGCTTAAGAAATGCAAGAAAAAACCGATGGAAGCAGTGATCGTAGGAGACCGGCTTTATACGGACATTAAAACAGGAACCAGAGCAGGAGTTGATACTATCTGTGTGCTGTCTGGCGAAGCCTCTATGGAAGATATCCGTCAGGGAGAAGTAAAGCCGGATTACATTTTTCAGAGTGTGAAAGAAATATATGAAGGATTGACAGAAGACGATAGATAAGGACAGGAGAAAACCATGAGATACGAAAATGTAGAGACTGGAATCTTTAGGAAGCGGCCCAACCGTTTTATTGCTCATGTGGAGATCCGGGGCAGGGAAGAAATCTGTCATGTGAAAAATACAGGAAGATGCCGGGAGCTGTTGGTTCCCGGCACCACTGTTTTTGTGAGCAGAAGTTCTAACCCAAACAGAAAGACAAAGTATGATCTCATCGCAGTGAAAAAGGGAGAGCGGCTGATTAATATGGACTCCCAGGCTCCTAATCAGGCAGTGGAGGAATGGCTGAGGAAAGGGGAACTTTTCGGAAAGGACGTTCTGATAAAAAGAGAGACAGTGTACGGGAATTCCAGATTCGATTTCTATATTGAAACAAAGGATCGAAAAATCTTTATGGAGGTAAAAGGAGTGACTCTGGAAGAGGAGGGAGTGGTACGTTTTCCCGATGCACCTACGCAAAGAGGCGTGAAACATATCCATGAGTTATGTCAGTGTATAAAGGATGGATATGAGGCATATATTATGTTTGTCATACAGATGGAAAATGTAAAATATTTCGCACCTAATGATGTCACTCACCCGGAATTCGGCCAGGCTCTCAGGGAGGCGGAGAAAGAAGGAGTCAGAATCCTGGCCTATGACTGTATCGTAAGAAAAGACTTGATTAATTTGTCAAAACCTGTTAGGGTTTTACTAGTAGAAAATAATCAGGAGTTCGTATGTTAGAAGAAATCGTAGAACCTCTGCTTTCCTGGTATCAGGAAAAGAAAAGAGCGCTGCCCTGGAGGACAGATCCCACTCCTTATCATGTGTGGGTATCAGAGATCATGCTCCAGCAGACACGGGTGGAGGCAGTAAAGGGATATTATGCCCGGTTTCTGGAAGCCCTTCCGGAAATCGAAGATCTGGCCAGGTGTCCCCAGGATAAGCTTTTGAAGCTTTGGGAAGGCCTGGGATACTACAACCGGGTCAAAAATATGCAGAAGGCGGCGCTGGAGATCGTGGAGAAATATGGAGGGGAAATCCCGGGGGATTATGAAAAAATCCTGGCTCTTCCCGGGATCGGCAGCTATACGGCCGGCGCCATTGCCTCTATTGCCTACAAGATCCCCAAACCGGCGGTAGATGGAAATGTTCTCAGGGTGATCGCAAGACTGACGGAGGAACCGGAAGACATTTTAAGGCAGAGGACCAGAAAAAAGATCGAGAATATGTTGGAAAAGGTCATGCCGGCAGACCGTCCGGGAGAGTTTAACCAGAGTCTGATGGAGCTGGGAGCTACCGTATGTGTTCCAAATGGGCCGGCCAGATGTGATACCTGTCCGGTAAGGGACTTCTGCCTTGCAAAAGCCCATGAAAAAGTGGTAGAATACCCACATAAAGCGCCGAAAAAGACCAGACGGGTAGAAGAAAGGACGGTGCTGATCCTTCAGAATGGCCAGGAGTATGCCATTCACAAACGGCCGGCAGAGGGCCTTCTGGCAGGCCTTTATGAGCTGCCCAACCTGGAAGGATACCGATCCAGAGAAGAGATTCTTTCTTATGTGAAGAGTCTGGGTCTGACACCTCTCCATATTACCGGCGCAGGAGAGGCAAAGCACATCTTTTCCCATGTGGAGTGGAGGATGAAAGGCTATTTTATTAAAGTAGCTTCTACGGAGGAGAAAAAGATCGGTGAGCTGATCTTTGCAGATAAAAAGGAATCAAAAGGGAAATATCCCATCCCGTCTGCCTTTTCAGCTTACAGAAAGTATATTGAGGAGGACTTTTAGATGAAATTGTTATCGGTTGCAGTGCCCTGCTATAATTCACAGGCATATATGAGAAACTGTGTGGATTCTCTTTTAGAGGGCGGAGATCTGGTGGAAATCCTTATTGTAGACGATGGCTCAAAGGATGATACAGGGAAGATCGCTGACGAATATGCCGCTAAATACCCCAATATTGTAAAGGCCATCCATCAGGAGAACGGAGGCCACGGGGAAGCGGTGAACACCGGGATCCGGAATGCTACAGGCCTTTACTTCAAGGTGGTAGACAGTGACGACTGGGTAAATGCCGAGGCTTATCATGCTATTCTGGACAAGCTTCAGGAGATTACCGGAGGTCCCCAGGTGCTGGACATGATGATCAGCAATTTCGTCTATGAAAAGCAGGGCGCCAAGCGGAAGAAGGTCATGAAATATACCAAATATATGCCTGAGGGCAGGATCTTTACCTGGAAGGAAATGGGAAAAATGCCTCTGGGGAAATATATCCTTATGCATTCGGTGATCTACCGGACCGGACTTCTCCGGGAATGTGAGCTGGTGCTTCCAAAACATACTTTTTATGTAGACAATCTTTTTGTATACCAGCCTCTTCCAAGTGTACGAACCATGTATTATATGGATGTAAATTTTTACCGGTATTTTATCGGAAGAGAGGATCAGTCTGTCCATGAGGACGTGATGATCCGCCGGATCGACCAGCAGATACGGGTAAATAAGTTGATGATTGATGCTATAGCGGGAAGAAAAGATATCGGAAAAAATATCCGGAGGTATATGCTCCGGTATCTGGAAATTATCATGACAGTTTCCTCGATTATGCTGATCCGCTCAGGTACACAGGAAAATCTGGAGAAGAAAAACGAACTCTGGAAGTATCTGAAGAATGCAGATATCCATATTTACAGAAAATTGCGTATGGGAATTTTAGGAAGAGGCGTAAACCTTCCGGGTGGAAGCGGAAGGAATATTTCTGTGGCGATATACAAACTGGCACAGAAATTTTACGGATTTAACTGAAAATACCGGAAGTCTCCTGTATAGAACAGGTAAGACTTCCGGTATTTTTTATTCCTGCGGGCAACGAGCCAAGCAGACATGCCTGCATGTCCATGTGGCGACTGCCCCAAGGGTTTAAAATCCTCTTGCATTCTTCAAGCCCGTACTCTGGCCGGCTGTTTTTCCTGGACTGCTTTTGGCTTATAAAGAAGCTGATAGCAGAAAACATTTAAGACGATGGCTCCTGCTACATCCAGCAGGGTATGCTGTTTGAGAAAAACGGTAGACAGGACGATTAAAGTTCCCAGAATACCTGCAGCTGCCGGAACAAGGCGTCTGAAATGAAAGCCTTTATGACGGAAAACAGCGATGCAGCAGGCAATTGTATTAAAAACATGGATACTGGGGAATACATTGGTAGGCGTATCTATTTTATACAAATACCTTACCAGTTCTATAAAAACACCGTCTCCTGACAAGGAAGGACGGAGCTCCTGTCCATTGGGAAATATCAAAGAAATAATGATGAACAAGGTCATACCGATTCCCAGGGATACAACAAGCTGCCAGTATTCTTTTTTATTCTTGTTGATAAAAGCAAAATAAAATACAGTAGCTGCAATAAAAAGAAACCAGAAATAATAAGGTATTATAAAATATTCACAGAATGGAATATAATCGTCCACTTTCATGTGAATGATATGAGGACGTACAGTACGCTGTT
The DNA here is from genome assembly GCA_019114545.1 of Candidatus Blautia pullistercoris. Taxonomy (GTDB): domain Bacteria; phylum Bacillota; class Clostridia; order Lachnospirales; family Lachnospiraceae; genus Blautia; species Blautia pullistercoris. Next base: position 9,159 of record DXFG01000098.1, read on the forward strand.
CCACATATTGGAAAGCCAGCAGATAAAGCATTCCATATACGGGAACTACCAAAGTATGTCTGTATTTTTTCAGAAAATTCATAAGTTCACCTCACATCTCTTTACCTGCCCCCATTATAGCACAGGAAAATTCTGATAACAACGAAATTTATGTTAGTTTAATATTTTAAACAGAATGTTTATGAACAGGTATAAAACCGTCAAAAATGATAGAATCAAATTTGCTGCGGTACTTTTCCAGCACGGCCTGGGAACGTACAGTCCAGGCAAAAGTAGGGGTATGCCACAGACATTTATTGAGTATAAAACTCACATTCTGCGTATCTGTATAGCAGTATGCAATAAAATCCGGCCTTCCGATAAAATTCAAAAGGAGATATTTTACAAGAAAAGACAGCAGAAATCCGGCTTCTGTTACAGGCTTGGTCAGATTGGCAGAGAGCTGTCCCCGGACTACGTCTTTGCGGTGTTTTTTATACCATCTTAAAGCCAGAGGATTGAAGGATTCAATACAGTATTGTCCCCGGTAATTCTGAAGCAGAGCATCCGCAGCCTGACAAGTGTATGTACGCAGAGTGGGCAGCTTGATCTCCACCAGCAATGGGACTTTTCCGTCTACAAGTTCCAGAACATCTTTAAATAATGGGATTTTTTCCTCTGTATTCCCAAGCGTGTATTTTTGAAGTTCCTCATAAGTCATTTCACATACCGGAAGATCAATGCCGCACATTCTGGTCAGAGTGTGGTCATGGAAGACTACCAGCTGTTTATCTTTTGTAAGCTGGATATCCAGTTCAATTCCATATCCATGCTCTACTGCATTTGCAAAAGCCGCCATAGAATTTTCCGGGATAGACTGATCTTTTGTAAAAAGACCTCTGTGAGCAAAAAGATGATGCAGAAAGGCCTGCGCCTCTTTTTTTCTGGAAAGTCTGGGCATAATGCAGTAAAAATAAAGACAAAAAAATGCAAGTAAAATAATTAGGATCATAAACAGTATTTTCATGTGTTGCCTCCTGTTACTTTAAAATAACTTTTATCTGTTTCTGTGTATCGGAAATGGTAAGATGTCTGTGGTATCCCATAGACTCCCCATCACAGTGGATTGGCAGAGGATCTCTGCTGATAATATCTATGCGGCGGCAGCGGTACATATGAATCCCCCGGAAGCCGGTATGTTTTCCAACAAAGGCAGTAGGAAACAGTGTCAGGATCTTGGCCTTGGAAATGTCGCCTACCAGGCAGACATCCAGAAAGCCGTCCTGATACCGGGCCTGAGGACAAAATTTTACCCCGCCTCCTTCCTGCTTCATGTTCATTCCGGCGAGAAAGTAAAATCGGGGCAGCCGGTAAATTTCTTTTTTATCGATCCGGACAGACACAGGACAGCACCGATAATCCCAAAGCAGCTTCAGTGCGACAAAGATATAGGTAAGTTTACCCAGATGCAGTCTGTTTAAAATCTTTTTCAGCGGGGTCTTCATGACACCAAGACAGATGTCTGCATCATAGCCTATGCCGCTGCTGACCAGAAAGTGCCGTTTCCCTTCTGAAGTGCGGGATACTCCTACATCTGCCATGGCAAAAGCAGAGGGAGAAAGTATGGCCTTCATACAGGCTGTCACATCGGAGGGGATCCCCAGACCTCTGGCAAAATCATTCCCGGAACCTGTAGGGAGATAGCCAAGGGTGATATGTGAGAAATCTCCCTGGGAGGCAAGGCCGTCGATCACTTCATTTAATGTACCGTCTCCTCCCAGGACTGTTAAGGTACATGGAAGAGAGAGAACAGCAATCTGTCTGGCCAGTTCTCTGGCATGTCCGGTGTATTTCGTGAAAAAAACTTCGTATTCTGCGTCCTGTGCGGCAAGGAATCCTTCCGCTTTTTTCCAGATATCCATGCCCTGTCCTGAGCGGGCATGGGGGTTTACAATGAAATAAATCATAAATCTGACACCTGCTTTCCTCTGCATACCATTGTAGCAGTTTCCCATTGTGAGAACAAGGAAATTATGTTAGAATAAGATGAAATTATTATGAAATATTTCCTGAAGAAAATCGAAAGAAAGAGAAGAAAATCCAAAGAAAGGCGGAGAAAAAAGATGAATGATGCTTATATGACATTTACGATTAAGAAGAAAAAAAACATTGCCCTGATTGCCCATGATAATGAGAAACCTAAGATCATTCAGTGGTGCATAGACCACAGCGAGGTTTTAAAACATCATAATCTTTACGGGACAGGAACTACCGCCAGACTGATTGCAGATAAGACAGGCCTGCGGGTAAAAGGCTACAACAGCGGCCCGCTGGGCGGAGACCAGCAGATCGGGGCTAAGATCGTAGAAGGAGTTATTGATTTTGTGGTATTTTTTTCCGATCCCCTTACTGCCCAGCCCCATGATCCTGATGTGAAGGCTCTTATGCGGATTGCTCAGGTCTACGATATCCCTATGGCGGTCAACCGGGCTACGGCGGATTTTATGATCACTTCTATGTATATGGACACAGAGTATGACCATGAGGTGATTAATTTTAAGAAAAACATAAAGGAAAGAGCGGAATCTATGTAACATACAATGGACGGCACATCCCGGCTGCCGTCTGCGGCTATGAACAAAACCAGCAGAAACAGGAAGAAAGTGTTTCTGCTGGTTTTTCTTACATAGGAAACCAGGTTTCCTATGTAAGAAAAAGTCTGCTCCAGACAGCTGTCAGTAGGAAGCAGGTGCTGCGTCTATCCAGGTGCTGTATCCGGCATTACGCAGAGCTCTTTCCATTTTTACTGCGTTTTCCAGATTTTTGAAAGCCCCTACCTGAACTTTGTAAAGGCCGTTTTCCCGGAGGATGAAGGCAGGAAAGCCCTGCTCTTCCAGCTCATAGAGCAGATTATCGGCATTGGCCCGCTCCCGGAAGCTTCCGGTCTGTACCCGGTAGAAAATATCCTGGGGATTCTGAGAAGTTTCATCAGTCTCCTCATTTAAAGTACCCAGGATTCCGGAAGCGATGGCCTGGGCTACATCCTGAAACTGGGAATCAAAGATTTCATTATCCTCATCACTGTTAATAAAACCTGCTTCTACGAGAACTGCCGGCATTTTTGTCCTTCTGAGGACCACCAGCCCCGGACGGGATTTCACCCCCAGCTCCCGGAATCCCAGTTCTCCTAAAGCGCCGTTGATATTCTGGGCCATATCCAGTTTCTGGCCGGACTGGTCGTAGACCAGGGTTTCCACCCCGCTGTACTGGTTAGGGTCAGGACTGGAATTCCGATGAAAGGAAATGAAAAAATCCGCGCCAGCCTCATTTGCGATCTGGGCTTTTTCAAAAGGCGTCTGATAAACATCTCCAGTGCGGGTGTATTCTACATCTACGCCGTTCCTTGATAAAATATCTCCTACAGCAAGAGCCAGCCGGAGAGAATCGTCTTTTTCCTGCCGTCCGTCATATACGGCTCCCGGATCGCTTCCCCCGTGCCCGGCATCGATCATGATTTTGTAAGCCATAAGCCTGTCGCTCCATGAAAATCTCTCCATTCAGGATATGCAGCTAAAGGGAAAGTGTTACAAAATTTTTTGAATATAAGGCTTATTTTATGACATATGGCTGAACTATAAAAAAAGTCTAAAAAAACACTTGCTTTTTTATTAACACTGTGCTAGACTAAAATTCGTTAAAACGAAGGCGTTTAAAGTGCAGAAGTACTTTGAACGCCTTTTCTTTTTCGGAAATGAAAAGTTTCCGTAGTATTGAAACACTGCGCAGTAACAAACAAAACGATCCTCATCAGGTACAGACTATGTATCGACAGGTGAAAAAGAAAATATAACAGAGTCTTCCTGCCTTTGAGGGCGGGCTCTGGAAGGAGAAAGGAAAGTGAGAGTTTATGAATAGTGGAGATACTGCTTTTATGATTATTTCGGCTGCGCTGGTGTTCTTTATGACCCCAGGTCTGGCATTCTTTTACGGCGGCCTTGTTAGAAGAAAAAATGTAGTAAATACGATGATGGCCTGTGTGGCAATCATGGGTATTACCATTGTGATGTGGTGTTTGTTTGGATATTCCCTGGCGTTTGGGGGAAACCACGGAGGCATTATCGGAGACTTCCGCTGGTTTGGACTAAATGGAGTGGGAATGGAAACCGGCCCTTATGCAGATACAATCCCTCATCTTGTATTCTGTGCATTCCAGATGATGTTTGCGGTGATCACTCCGGCCCTCCTGACAGGCGCTTTGGTAGGCCGTATGCGGTTTAAAGCTTTGTTCCTGTTTATTATTTTATGGTCTATTATCGTCTACTATCCTCTGGCCCATATGGTTTGGGGCGAGGGAGGATTCCTGGCTTCTATCGGTTCTGTTGACTTTGCAGGAGGAAACGTAGTCCATATCAGTTCCGGTATCAGTGCTCTGACTATGGCAATCATTCTTGGAAGACGCCGTGGATATGAGATGACCGTGTACCGTGTTCACAACATTCCTTTTGTAGTGCTTGGTGCGACCATGCTGTGGTTCGGCTGGTTCGGATTTAATGCAGGGAGCTCTCTGGCTGCAGACGGTCTGGCGGCACATGCCTTTATGACTTCCGCTATCGCTTCTGCGATGGCACTGGTGGTGTGGATGCTCCTGGACGTGATCATGGACAAGAAACCTACGCTGGTAGGCGCTTCTACAGGTCTTGTAGTCGGTCTTGTAGCAATCACCCCGGGCGCTGGCTTTGTACCGATCTGGGCTTCCTTTATTATCGGAGGTCTGGTAAGCCCTATCTGCTATTTTGGCGTAAAACTGATAAAGAAGAAACTGAAAATCGATGATGCCTTAGATGCTTTTGGCTGCCATGGACTTGGAGGTATCTGGGGCGGAATTGCAACCGGTATTTTCGGCATGTCTTCAATTAATGATGTAGCCCGGTGGAATGGGCTGGCCTTTGGAGAAACCCGCCTGTTCCTGGCTCAGATCCTCGGTATCCTGATCACTATTGCAGTGGCAGTAGTCGGATCCCTGATCTGTGCGGTAATTGTAAGAGCAATCACACCTCTCCGTGTGACTGTTAAGGAAGAGCAGATCGGACTGGATATCACACAGCACGGTGAAAGTGCATATCCAAGCTTTAACGGACTGGATCAGTAATGTGAGGTGAGAAGTATGATGATTAAAATAGAAGCAATGGTCAGAGAAGAAAAATTTGAAGACGTAAAGGCAGCGCTGGATGAGATCGGCGTAAACGGTCTGACGGTTTCCCAGGTAATGGGCGTGGGAATCCAGAGAGGCTATAAAGAAGTGGTCAGAGGCATGCAGGTAGATATGCAGATGCAGCCAAAGATCAAATTTGAGATCGTAGTATCCTCTGAAGAATGGGAGAAGAAGACCATTGAAGCTATCCAGAAGGCCGCTTATACTGGAGAGGCCGGGGATGGAAAAATCTTTAGCTACGAGATCAAAAGCGCATATAAAATTCGTACGAAAGAAACGGGATATGATGCGATTCAGGCAAGTGATTAAGCAAAATTCGGATAGAGTATAGAATAAAACAGCCCTGTGGGAAGGCGGATAGGCTTTTCCGCAGGGCTGTTTCTTATAAAAAGAGTATTAAAATCTCATAAATTTTATGTGTTGGACTTCCTTTGTTCACAGGAAAGTGTTAAAATTTTTAGCAATGACACTACGATAGAGTAAAGGAAGCAGAAGAATGAAGAAATCAGAATTACTTTCAGAAGAAAAAAAGAAAAAAATCGACAATTTTTTCTACTACTACAAGTTTCATGTGTTGATCGGCGCCTTTATCCTGATTTTTTTGATTATTTTTATCAAAGATATGGTGACGAAGATTGACTATGATTACAGTGTGGCATTTCTGGGAAATTATGGCATGTCTTCGGACGACAGTCTGGCACTCCAGCAGTGGTTTGAAGAACATGGGGAAGATTTAAACGGTGACGGAGAAGTCCATGTGCAGATCTCAGATTACAGTTGCCCGGGAGACGGGGAGGAGGGATATGATCCCCAGGTGTTTGCAGCCATGCAGACCAGATTCATTGTGGATGTGCAGGAAGGCACCAGCATGATTTATTTTTTAAATCAGGAAAAATATGAAGATTATAAGGACCAGGGAATATTCCCGGAAAATGTAGAGGACTATGTACAGATAGAAGACTGCAAAGGATATCAGAAGGCAGGCAGCCCTCAGTCCGCTTCAGATTTCATGGTTGCCCTGCGTATTTTAGATGAAGAAAGCGGACTGAGCGAAAAAGAAGAGATCCAGAGCTATTATGCTGCAAATGAAAGGCTGCTGGAGGAATTTATCGGAGAGTAAGTTCGCTGTATTCCTCGATCAGATTCTTAATGTTCTGCATTTGCTTGTCAACAGCAGTGATGGTGCAGGCACAGTCATATAATTCACGGCTGATCATCTGATACTGCTCATTGCTGCCAAGTTCCTTTTTGTAACGGAGCTGATGTTCCAGACTGGCCCAGAAGTCCATAGCGATGGTCCGTATCTGTATCTCCGCCCGCATAGGGGTTTTTCCTTCGGCGAAGAATACCGGGATTTCTACGATCATATGATAGCTGCGGTAACCGTTGGCTTTGGGATTCTGGATATAGTCTTTGATGCGCAGTACGGTAATGTCATCCTGATCAGCCAGCAGCTTTGCCATAATATAGATATCATCAATGAAAGAACAGATCACACGTATACCGGCTACGTCATTGAGCTGCTCTTCAATATTTTGTTCTGTAAAGTCATAGCCAAGACGCTGAAGTTTATTATAGATACTCAGGGGCGTTTTGATACGGCTTTTGATGGAAGAAATAGGATTGCGGTTGTATTTGATGGAAAATTCATCATTCAGGACTTCCAGTTTGGTGCGGATTTCCCGGATCGCACAGCGATACCGCATCATCAGAGAATTAAAGTGGTCTGTATTTTTTATGAATTTTTCCGGAGAGCTGATATCCAGCTTTTCCTGAAGGGGAAATTTCTGATTAATATTATTGTCCATAGTATTTTTTTAACACCTCTTTCGCATTTGAACTGGTATAGCCGGTAAAATCTCACCTCAGTATAGCGAAAAAAAACGGTTGCGTCAATGGAAAGAAAGGATAGCAATTTGAAAAAACTTATAGTATAATGAAACAATGCGATGATGTTAGGGAGAAAAGATCCTGTGTTTCAGGGATACAGGGCAAAAGCCATGACATCACAGAAGCAGAAAATCTGCGGAAAGGTCCAGTATAAATGTTTGGATATGTAATGATAGATAAACCGGAGCTGAAGGTTAAAGAATTTTACAGGTATAAGGCCTATTACTGCGGACTGTGCCGGACTCTGAAAGAAGAGTACGGTCTTAGGGGAAGGATGACTCTTACTTATGACATGACCTTTTTGATTATATTTCTCTCTTCACTTTATGAAACAGAGAACAGAGAATTTCCTTCCCACTGCCCTCTCCATCCGGTGAAAAAGATTCCTGTGATCCAGAATGATATTTCAGAGTATGGGGCAAAGATGAACATTCTTCTGACTTATTTCAAATTTGAAGATGACTGGAAGGATGACAAAAGCCTGGCGGGAATTGCAGGAATCCATCTGTTTAAAAAGAAAGCAGCCAAAATCTGCAGGGAATATCCAAGACAGGCCAAAGTGATCAAAAAACAGCTCAGGCAGCTTGCTGTGTATGAGGAGCAGGGCCTTATGGATGTAGATATCGTGTCCGGTGCTTTTGGCGCTTTGATGGAGGATCTTTTTGTGATCCGGGAAGATTTCTGGGAAGAGAATCTTCGCAAGTTCGGGTTTTATCTGGGGAAATTTATCTATATTATGGATGCTTATGATGATCTGCCAAAAGACAGAGAGTCCGGCGCCTATAATCCTTTGAAACTTACCAGGGAAAACTGTAAAAGTGAAGAAGAGTATGAACGAAGAGTACATCAGATGCTTCTCATGATGATGGGAGAAGCGGCAGGAGCTTTTGAAAAGCTGCCCTGTCTCCAGGAAGCAGAGATCCTGCGGAACATCCTCTACAGAGGCGTCTGGACAAAATATCAGAAAATACAAAAAGAAAGACAGGAGAGTCAAGAGAAAAATGGTAAATAATCCTTATGAAATATTAGGCGTTTCACCAAATGCCTCTAATGATGAGATAAAGAAGGCCTATCGCGACCTGAGCAGAAAATATCATCCGGATTCTTATGTGGATAATCCCCTTGCAGATCTGGCAGAAGAAAAGTTTAAAGAGGTCCAGGAGGCTTATGACCAGATCATGAAGGAAAGGGACGGAGGCTATCAGAGCGGTTATGAAGGCTACGGAAACAGCAGCAGTTATCAGAACACTGCTTCCAGTGAAGATAATCTTCAGTTTCAGGCAGTCTATAATTATATCAATGCAAGACAGTATCAGCAGGCCTTGAATGTACTCTCCAGAATGCAGAACAGAAATGCCCAGTGGTATTATCTCAGTGCCTGCGCCAACATGGGAATGGGAAATAATGTCAATGCTTTAAATCTGGCCCGTCAGGCCCAGAGTATGGATCCGGGAAATCCGGAATATGCAAATCTGGTGAACCGGCTTCAGTGGAACAGCAACCGGTATCAGGGCGGAAGCTACTATGGAGGCGGAACAGGAGGTTCTTCCTGCGGCACGGGAAATATGTGCTGTGACCTCTGTATTGCAGATCAGCTCTGCGAATGTATGGGAGGAGATCTTTGTTCATGCATGTAAATACGAGGAAAATGGCGGTATCCGGACTGCTTATGGCCTTTGCCGTAGTGCTGATCATCCTAAGCGGTATTCTGGATTTCAACACTTTATTTTTCCTGGCTGCAGCAGCTTTTCTGATCGGTGTGATCGTAAAGGAGTTTGACCTGCGGTACGGATTTGCCTTCTTTTTAGGCTGCCTGGTTTTAGGCGGCCTTCTGGCGCCTCAAAAACTTTACTGCATTACTTATGCCATGATGGGGATCTATGTACTGGGAGTGGAATATCTCTGGCACTTTCTGGGAAATCATCCTAACTGGAAAAACCGCAGGCTGATGCTGATTTTTGGAAAACTGATTATTTTCAACCTGATGTATCTTCCGGCGCTTTTCCTTTTTCCGAAGCTGCTTTTCGCAGGGAAAATATCCGGTATGCTGCTGCTGATATTTGTCATCGGCGGCCAGGTTGCGCTTTTTTTATTTGACCAGGCTTATGACTACTTTTTGATCCGTCTATGGGAACAGGTGAGAGATAAGCTTTTCGGAAGAAGATAAGAAGGATTTTAAATGAATGTAATAGAAATACTTGCAGGACCGGTTATCGGAGCGGTGATCGGCTATTTTACAAATTATATAGCGGTGAAAATGCTGTTTCGCCCCTTAAAACCGGTGAAGATCGGGGGAAAGACCCTTCCTTTTACCCCGGGGATCATTCCTAAGGGAAAAGCCAGACTGGCCAAAGCCCTGGGAAAGGCAGTAGGAGAAAGACTTCTCACCGGAGAAGATATCCAGAAAATGCTTTTGTCCCGGGAAATGAAAGATACAGTCCTGGATGCAGTGGTAAAAGGAATCCAGGAGGTACAGCACAGTCAGGATTCTCTGGAGGATTTCCTGGAACAGTATATGACTTCGGAAGATTATGAAGCTATGAGGGGCCGCCTGGAGGAATTTATCACAGAGAAGATCAGTCAGGGCCTGGAAAATCTGGATGTGGGAAAGATCATTGCAGAAGAAGGGGCAAAAGAGATCAAGGAAAAGTTCCAGGGTACAATGGTATCCATGTTTCTGAAAGAGGATCTGATCAAATCCATCGCCGAGCCTATCGGAGATAAGGTGGGAGAATATATCCGGGAAAACGGACGGGATAAGATACGGCCCATAGTGGTAGGAGAGATCGCTGCGGCAGAAAGCCGTCCTATCTGTCAATGGTTTGAAAGCATTCCCTTAGGAGAAGAAAAGATCCGCCAGCTGACAGAAAAGATCTACATCCGCTTGGCAGAGAAGAAGGCAGGAGAACTGTCAGAAAAATTCCATGTAGATCAGATTGTTGAGGAAAAGGTAAATCAGATGGATGTACTGGAAGTGGAAGAAGTACTTCTCGGCATCATGAAGAAAGAATTAAACGCAGTTGTAAATCTGGGGGCAGTCATTGGTTTTGTGATCGGACTGCTGAACCTGTTGTTTTGAAGGAAAAAAGAGTTATCGCATTCTGACATGATGAATGCGATAACTCTTTTTTGGTCTTCTTTTAATTCCAGAAATCGGTTTTTTCCTTCATGCCGATATCTGCAGCTTTGAATACGGGATCTTTCCCTTCTTTTTTCTGACGCATATAATCTTTCATACAGCGGATAGCAGTGCCGCCCAGAAGCAGGATGACCGGCAGGTTAATGAGAGCCATGAAGCCCATGAGCACATCTGCGGTGCTCCATACCAGGCCGAATTCCATAACGGATCCTGCCAGCACGATCAGGACAGCAATGACACGGAAAAGATTAAGAAGGACCTTTCCGGGAGTCTTGCCGCAGAGATATTTCAGTCCCATTTCCGCATAATAGAAATTGCCAATCAGTGTAGTAAAGGCAAAAAGGCACAATGCCACAGTAATAAAGATTGTTCCGAAACTGCCCAGAGATTGGGAAGCAGCCGCCTGAACCCAGGGCATTCCTTTGAGTTCTTCGCTTGGAGCTACGCCGGAACACAAGAGCAGGCAAGCGGTAGCAGAGCAGATCAGGATAGTGTCAATAAATACTGACAGCATCTGTACCAGTCCCTGTTTTACCGGATGAGACACAGCAGCGCTGGCTGCAGCGTTGGGCGCGGAGCCTACACCGGCCTCATTGGAGAAAAGCCCTCTTTTGATACCGTTCATGACACAGGAGCCTGTGAATCCACCGAAGATGGCTCGGAAGTCAAAGGCATTGGAAAAAATGTCGGAAAACATCCCAGGGATCAGGGTGTAGTGGGTCACCGTCACAAAAAGAGCTACAGCCAGATAGAAGATCCCCATAAAGGGAACCAGCACTTCTGTAATCTTAGAAATCTGCTTGCTGCCGCCAAAGATGCACAGCGCAAAGATCAGCGCCAGGATTACACCTACAAGCAGAGGCGTGGAGGCTTCATCAAAAAAGCTGTAAGCCCGGAAGGAGTCCGCAATATTAAAAGAAGCCACCAGGTTAAAGCCGCCCATGTAGGTCAGGATCAGGAACAGGGCAAATAAGACACCGATCCAGTGCTTTTTGAGAGCGGCCTGGATATAGTATGCAGGACCGCCGTAGGAACTTCCATCCTCTGCCCGTCTTTTATAAATCTGTGCCAGCGTACTTTCAATAAAGGCAGAGGCGCTTCCCAAAATAGCAGTGAGCCACATCCAGAACACAGCGCCTGGTCCGCCCAGGCAGATTGCTGTTGAGATTCCGGCGATATTTCCGGTTCCTACCCTGGAGGCTGTGGACACCATCAGTGCCTGGAAGGAGGACAGTCCGTTTTCATCATCACCGGGCTGGGACACTACACGGATAGATTCGATGAAAAGACGGAACTGTACGAAACGTGTTCTAAGCGTAAAATAAATTCCTGTTCCCAAAAGAAGGACGATCAGGATATAGCTGTAGAGCAGGTCACTCAGTCCATTGATAAGATCAGTCAGCATGATTATCAGTCTCTCTTTCTTTTTTTTATAGAATTTCCTTCCTATAATATCGTAATAACAGAATCTTGTCCACAAAAATTTTCCATATGTATAAGATAAAAGCATGATCCGAATTTATTTCAAGGGTGAAGGCATTAGAATGATAATATGGGACTTTGCTGTTTGGGGGAGGATATGGTAGAATCAGATTAGTTTTAGAAAAAGGGGAGAATGACTTGAAACTTTTAAATGAGAAAAACTTTTCGGAAGAAATGAGGGAATATGTAGCCCCCTGTTTTGAAGCATGGGGAAGAGAGAATTATTATACCAGGGAAAAGGGAAGAGAGATCTTCTGTCTGTCTCTTCACCAGAAAGAGGCAAAGGGAGTGATTCTGATCTCCCATGGCTTCTGCGAGAGCGCAGAAAAATATAGGGAACTGGCCTGGTATTTCTATCAGGCAGGCTTTTCTGTATATATTCCGGAACACTGTGGACACGGACGTTCTTATCGTCTGACGAAAGATCCCTGCAAAGTCCATATCGACAGTTTCTGGCGGTATGTAAAGGATCTGAGTTTTGTGGCTTCCAGGGCAGCCGAAGAAAATCCGGGACTGCCTATGTTTCTTTACGGGCATTCTATGGGAGGTGCCATTGCTGCCGTTACCTTAGCAGAAAATCCGGGAAAATTTCAAAAAGGGATACTGAATGCTCCCATGATCCTTCACCGTACCGGCAAGATTCCTCCAGTGATAGCCTATGGGGCTTCCTTCCTTATGTGTTCCTTGGGAAAAGGGGAAGATTATGCTCTGGGACAGCATGGATTCCTGGATGATGAGTCTTTTGAGGATAGTTCCAGCCTTTCCAGAGCCAGGTTTGATTATTATTATGGGAAAAGGCGAAGTATTTCCGAATTTCAGAACAATGGAGCCAGCTATCAGTGGGGACTGGAGGCATACCGAATGGCCCGGGAGATATTAGGACGTTCCTGGAAAAAGATTGCAGTGCCGGTGACGCTCTTTCAGGCAGAGCGGGATACTCTGGTCTATAATAAAGCCCAGGATAAACTGATCCGGCGGTTATCAAAGGGAAAATTAATCCGGGTACCCGGAGCCAAACATGAAATTTATAGATGTGGAAATGATATACTGAGACCCTATCTGAATAAGGTGCTGGGATTTTATCTGGAAGATGAACGGGAGCGTATAAAAGAAACTTGCACAATAAAATGAAAAACTGTCGCAATGAGCAGAATAATGTCTTGTTGCGAAAGTTTTTTTATGTGCGCATTGTGCAAATGGCGATAATAAAAAGAAAAGTCGGAGAAAAAACGGTTAAAATATTCAACTTTTTAGGTAAAAAACATACCTGTTTCGTCAATGTGATAAGTGATAAAGTTATATCATCAAAAAACATGAAGGAGGAACGAAAATGAAGAAAAAAATTGTAGCGGTAATGCTCTCAGCATTAACGGCAGGAAGTTTGCTGCTGACCGGATGTGGAGGAGGCGGTTCATCTTCAGGAGATTCCGGTTCCGGCAGTTCAGGAGGCGGAGATACCCTGACAGTTATGTGTGTAGGTACGGAGGCAGATACATACATTGACGGGTATAACGCTATTGCGGAGCAGTTTTCGGAAAACAATGAGTATGGAGTTACTGTGGAGATTGAGTTTTATGAGAACGAACAGTATAAGACCAAGCTCACTACCCTTATGGCTTCTAACGCAGTGCCGGATATTTTCTTTACCTGGGAACTTTCATACCTGCAGCCTTTCGTAGAGGGCGGAAAAGTAGCAGATATCACTTCTTATCTGGAAGAGGATCAGGAGTGGAAAAATTCCTTTGCAGACGGAACCCTGGATCTGCTGGCTTATGACGGGAAGAATTACGGGGTGCCTACTCAGAAATCTCTTTGTGTAATGTTCTATAATAAGCAGATTTTTGAGGAAAACGGCGTGGAAATACCTGGTACTTATGAAGAGTTCTTAGATGTGTGCCAGACATTGAAAGATAATGGCGTGACGCCGATGACCATGTGCGGAACAGACGCCTGGATCCCGGCACAGTTTGTTCAGCAGATCGCCGGCGGCATGGCAGGAGATCAGCTTTTCAAAGATGTGTGCGATGGTACAGAACAGTGGAATAATGAAACCCATGTAAAAGCTGCAGAAGAAGTAAAGAAAATGGCGGACAACGGATATTTCCAGGATGGCTATATTGGAATGGGACCGGAAGAATCTACAGATCTCTTTACCAGCGGACAGGCTGCTATGTATTTCCAGGGCGCCTGGGATGCTGACAAATGTGCAAAGAGTGAAATTGGTGAAAATGTAGGAGCATTTGTACTTCCGGCATATGATCCTCAGTACAATAATATTTCTGTTGGGTCTGTAGATACCAGCTTCTCTGTATCGGAAACCTGCAAAAATAAAGACGCCGCAGTTGCTTTCCTGAAATACTGGACTTCACAGGAAGCTGAAGAGACTCTCCTGTATGATTATGCAAGAATTCCAGCAGGAAATTATGAGATCGATGAATCAAAGATTTCTCCCCTTATGGTAGATGTGCTGAACATTTCTAATTCACAGGTTGGCCTTACCCCGTGGTGGGACAGGCAGTTTGGTGCTGGCGAGGGCGTAGAATTTAACAATACCTGTGTTTCAGTCCTTGGAGGCGAAGACGCACAGACAGCCTTTGATTCCCTTCAGCAATTTGCGGAGGACAATGCAAACCGATAAAGTTTAAAAGACGGAGCTGGACGCATACTGGTTCAGCTCCGTCTTCGAATAAGGAAAACGGAGGAGCGTTATGAATAAGGTATTAGGAAATAAAAAGAGTATAGCTGTTTTCGTACTGCCTGCTTTTTTGATCTATGCTGTTTTTGTGCTGATTCCCATTGGCTATAATGTATATGTAAGCTTTCTTCAGACGGATCTTATGAGTCCCAGTAAATTTGTGGGGATCCAGAACTATGTTAACCTGTTTAAGGACGGTACTTTTACCAAAGCCCTGGGAAATAATATCCTGATGGTGATCGGTTCTCTGATTGCACATCTTCCCCTGGCTCTGTTTTTCGGAAATATTTTATTCCAGAAGATTAAAGGAAGCCATTTTTTTCAGACCGTATTTTTCCTGCCCAGCGTTATCTGCGGCGTGGCGGTAGGACTTACCTGGACTTTTGTGTACAATTCCGAGTTCGGGCTGGTAAATAAATTTCTTGAAATCATCGGCCTGGGAAGTTTTCAGCATGTATGGCTGGCGGATAAAAATACAGCCTTGTTTTGCATTATCGTAGTAGTTATGTGGCAGTTTGTGGGCTATCATATGATTATTCAGATCGCAGCTATGAAGAATATCCCGGAATCTTACTATGAGGCGGCGGAAATTGATGGGGCAAGCAAATGGGTACAGTTTAAGTCGATTACTTTCCCGTTGATCAAACCTATCCTGAAAGTCGATGCGGTGCTGATCATCACAGGATCTCTGAAATACTACGATCTGGTATCTGTTATGACCGGCGGCGGACCAAACCATGCAACAGAGCTTATGTCAACATATATGTTTTACCAGGGATTCCGTACTCTGAAATACGGTTATGCTGCAGGCATCGGCGTGATCCTGCTGATCCTTTGTATGTGTTCTGTGCTTCTGTCCAATTTTGTGTTCCGGTCAGAACCTATTGAGTTTTAAGGGGAGGGAAAACTATATGAAATTATCACCAAAAGAAAAAGTATTTTTAGTACTGAAATATATTTTCCTGATATTTTTTACCATTCTCTGTCTGTATCCTCTGTTCTGGCTGCTTTTGAGCTCCTTTAAGACAAACTCTGAGCTTTATGCGAACCCATGGGGGCTTCCGGAAAGCTTCAGTCCGGTGAACTATATCCAGGCAATCCAGGAAGGGCATATTTTGCAATATTTTGGGAACTCTGTTATCATTGCGGTATCAGCCGTGGCAGTTGCGGTTATTCTCAGCAGTATGGTATCTTATGCCATTACCCGTATGCATTGGAAGCTGGCAAAGCTGACTTTGAATGTGTTTCTGCTGGGAATGATGATCCCGGTATATGCCATGGTAGTGCCTCTGTTCTCTATGTTCAACAGAATGGGCCTTTTGAATACCCATCTGGCAGTTATCATCCCTCATATAGGAATTGCATTTCCAATGGCGATTTTTATTATGTCAGGATTTATGGGTTCCCTTCCAAAGGAAATGGAAGAAGCGGCAGTCATGGACGGCTGCAATATTTATCAGATATTCTTTAAGATCATTATGCCAATATCAAAATCTTCTATTGTAACGGTGGCGGCAGTTACCTTTATTAATATCTGGAATGACCTGCTTCTTCCCCAGATTTTCCTGACAGATTCTTCAAAGATGACCC